>JAFQPB010000029.1 GCA_017411905.1 Oscillospiraceae bacterium | reverse complement strand
GGCATCGACCCCTACATTGTGTCTTACGAAAACAATGCATCTATAGATGCAAAGGAATAGCCCATTTCTTTCCATTTGGTTAACAATTCGTCTAATATCTCTGCGTTTGTTTTCGAAGTGGAATGGAGCAGGATCACTGCGCCGTTGTGGATGCGGGGCAGCAGCTTAGAAAAGGCCTGCTCTTTTGTTGGCTGGGCATCGTTGTTCCAGTCCACATAGGCAAGACTCCAAAAGACCGTTTTATAGCCCAATTCCTTTGCGTTTTTCAGGTTTTCCAAGCTGTATGTGCCTTGGGGCGGGCGGTAGTATTTTGGCATCTCCAGCCCGGTAATGTCAAAGTACAGCTTTTCCAGCTCCTGCAGCTCCTCTGCAAAGGCGGCAGGGTCAGAAATCTTCTCCATATTATAATGGTGCATTGTGTGGTTTCCCACGATATGTCCCTCGTTTACCATCCGCCGCACCAAATCCGGGTTTCGCTCCATATAATTGCCCACAAGGAAAAAAGCGGCTTTTATATTATGTTTTTTTAATGTATCTAAGATTTTCTCTGTACATCCGTTCTCGTAGCCGGCATCAAAGGTCAAATACACGGTTTTCTCGTCGGTATCCCCCAAAAATGCGCTGTCGTATTTTTGTAATTGACTTACTCCGGCAGAGCCCTCCGGCGCTTCGCCCTCTGTGTGGAAACGAAGTCCCCAGCTTCCTGTAGGTACGGTCTCTCCAAAAATCGTCGCTGCAATGCCAAAAATACAAAACGCACCGATCGCCACTATGGTCCATAGCTTTCTTTTCATACCATCCCTCCTCGGGACAATCTATGGTCCTTTGGCCGGAAATATGCGCCTGTCGGCAAAATATACACATTTGTCCTCAGGACAAAGTCACACTTTGGCAGGTTTTCTCCGAAAAAACTATTGCAATCGTTTTTTCCTTTTGCTAAAATAGAGGAAGATTTTAATCAGGAGGTAACTATATATGGGTTACATTGATGAAGTATTGGAGCTGGTCGCCCAGCAAAATCCCGATCAGAAGGAGTTTCAGCAGGCCGTTAAGGAGGTTCTCTCCTCTTTGCGTCCTGTAATCGAAAAGAACGAGGCGCGTTACCGCCGGGAAGCACTGCTGGAAAAGATGGTTAATCCCGAGCGTGTCATTATGTTCCGTGTGCCTTGGCAGGATGACGAGGGCAACACCCACGTCAACACCGGCTACCGTATCCAGTTTAACGGTGCCATCGGCCCCTACAAGGGCGGTCTTCGGCTGCACCCCTCTGTGAACCTAAGCATTATGAAGTTCCTTGCTTTTGAGCAGTGCTTCAAAAACTCCCTGACCGGCCTGCCTATGGGCGGCGGTAAGGGCGGCTCTGACTTTGACCCCAAGGGCAAGTCCGACCGGGAGATTATGCGTTTCTGTCAGAGCTTTATGACCGAGCTTGTAAAGTACATCGGCCCCGACACCGACGTTCCCGCCGGTGACATCGGCGTAGGCGCGCGGGAGATCGGCTATATGTATGGCCAGTACCGCCGTATGCGGGGTGCATACGAGGGCGGTGCGCTCACCGGCAAGGGTCTGACCTACGGCGGCTCTTTAGGCCGTAAGCAGGCCACCGGCTACGGTCTGCTGTACCTGACCCGGGAGCTGCTGAAGGCCAACAATATGGACATCGCAGGCAAGACTGTGGCTGTTTCCGGCGCAGGCAACGTTGCTATTTATGCCATTGAAAAGGCTACCGTTATGGGCGCCAAGGTCGTCACCTGCTCCGATTCCACCGGCTGGATCTACGATCCCGAGGGCATTGATGTGGAGCTGCTTAAGGATGTGAAGGAAGTCCGCCGTGCACGGCTGGATGCCTACGCTGCGGCTCGCCCCAGTGCGGTATATAAGGAAGGCCGGGGCGTATGGTCTGTCAAGTGCGACATTGCGCTGCCCTGCGCTACGCAGAATGAGCTGCTGCTGGACGATGCCAAGCTGCTGGTCGCCAACGGCTGCGCCGTCGTCTGCGAGGGTGCAAATATGCCCACCACTCTGGAGGCTACCCACTATCTGCAGGAAAACGGCGTGCTGTTCTGCCCCGGCAAGGCTGCCAACGCAGGCGGTGTGGCTTGCTCCGGTCTGGAAATGAGCCAAAACTCTCAGCGCCTTTCCTGGAGCGTGGAAGAGGTAGACGAGAAGCTGCAGACCATTATGGTCAACATCTTCAAAAATCTCGATCAGGCCGCCAAGGATTACGGTATGGCGGGCAACTACGTTGCCGGTGCCAACATCGCAGGCTTCGAAAAGCTGGCTGAAGCTATGATCGCGCAGGCTTCTTTCTAAGACTTGTTTCGCAAACGCAAAGGAGAATCCCGTATGAAATCTGTCAAAACGATGCTGCTCGGCATTGCCGTCCTGATCCTCGCTTCCTTTGGCTATATCGCGTGGATAAACGGGGTAAATGATGGCGCGTATTTCTTCTTCCCGTGTTTCATCATCGGCTTGATTCTCTGCCTGCGGGGCTATTTTAGAAAAGATGAATAAATGAGAAAATCGGCACCTTTCACGGTGCCGATTTTTATTCCTCGCGCAATCGAACACAGACCACGGTGGCATCGTCGTCCCCTTGGTATGTGCCGCAATCCAGCAGGCAGCGGGCAAGAATTTCGTCCGGTGCCCCTGCCTTTTCCCGGCAGATGCGAAAGGCACTTTCCTCGCCCACACCGTCGCTGACCAGCACAAGCCTTTCGCCTCCCCGCAGGCCGACCCGTCTGACCGGTGGCTGCCAGCCGGAGGACGAAAGACCGGGCGGCGGTGTGGCTGTACCTAATTTGTCACATCTTCCGTCTGCAATGAGGTAAGACGGCGCAGCACCCCATTTATATAAGCTCACCGTGCCTGTGCCCAAATGAAGCTCCGCCATATCTACCGTCAGGATTCCCGCCCTGTCCCGGAGGGCGCAAATACTGTTAAGACTTCCCAATGCGTGCTCTGCCGGGTAGCCCGCCAGCAGCAGTTTTCGCAGCAGCTCGCCGCCGGTTTTGGCTTCCATTGCCGCCTCCGGGCCGGTGCCCATTCCGTCGCAGAGAATGACGTAGTATTTCCCCCCTGTTCCCAAAAAACGCAGACAACGGTCACCGCTGCCGGGGGATGGGTGGTTGCAATAGACCTTGGTTTCTGCCTGGTAACGGTCGCGGATGCTGTCTGCCTTTTGGGTCAGGGTGTCGGAAAGCTGCTGTAAATACCCGGACAAAAAGCCGTACTGCTGAAGCACCGCCAAGCGGTATTCCCGCTGCCGCTCCCGGTCTGCCATAATGGAGCGAAGCTGCTCCTGACTGCGGTGAAGCTGGGCAAGAAACCGGCCGCTTTTTTTGCAGACGATAGGTATTTCCTCGCTGCTGTGGAGAGGTTTATGGAGCAGCGCACCGGGAAGCTGGGCCAGCCGGCGGTAATCCTTGCAGTTTTTTCGGTGACTGCAGCCGTTGCAGGCAGTCTCTGCCGCCCGCTGTACCAGTAAATCCTCATCCACAGGCATTTCCGGAATTTCAGCCAATAGCTGCTGTGTCTGCCCCATTACGCCTGCGGCCAATTCCAGCCGCACTTGGGCGAGGCCAATGGCACCACGCCGGTGGCTCAGCGGTGCCTGACTGGGCAGGTAAACGCCACCCATCGCCCCAAAAAACAGTCCCGGGATCGGTGTAACATCCCAGATGCCGCATATGTACATCACCGTAGCACACACGCAGACCACTGTTGCGCCCCCCAGCCAAAGGGGCTGCTTGGGCAAAAAGCGAATTAAGTAAGAAAGACACAAAATTGCGGTCATCGGCAGGGGCGTAATGCCTGCCAGATCCAGCGCTAGTCCCGCCAGTGCCGCCGCCGGAAACGCACCGCGGACGACCAACGCACCAGCGGCAAGATAGCCCAAGCCCAAATAGGGAACGGGCAGTATTTGCGCCAGTGCCAGCACCCCAAAGCCGCAAGCAAACCAGTCATAAAGAGGATTTCTCTCCCGAAGCACCCGCGAAAACAGGCCGCTGGTCACCCCCGCCAGCAGTATCCGCAAAATGTAAATAACGACAGGCGGCGCAATTTCGCCGGTAAACTGAAACGCTACGCCCAAAACCGCCACCGAAAAAGCCGCCGCCATAGGCAGCAAAAGAGGAATGGCTCGGCTTACCCGTTTATCTCCCAACACTGCCGACAGCAGCAGTGCCACCCCACACCAAGCCACCGGCTGCAGTCCATCCCAAAACACCAAATACCCGCAAATACTGCCCACAGCCGCAAGGAGGGATGACACCCCGCTGCAGCCGCAGATAAGCCCCACCGAGAGGGGTAAGAAATGCTGATTTAAGCTGGCGGCGCTGAGACAAAAACCCGCCAAAAAGTACCCGAAACCTCCAAATAATGCGTAAATCTGCGGATGGGCTGAAAGCCGCTGCAAAAACCGTCTTCCCTGACCTGTAAATGTATCCATATGTACCACACCTTTCTTTTTCCCCTTCATCCTACCACGAAAAAGAGAAATTTTTTGTCGTATGCGCAGAGTGCAGAAAGATTCTTGCATATCCGCGAAAACAGGTGTATAATAGCCAAAAAGGAGGCGGTATTGTGGGATTGGAGTATGAAAAGAAGTTCCGGGCAAGCGAAGCTGTTCTGAGAAAAATCGATGCAGCCCTCACAGAGCCGCCCTATGCTTTGCAAATGGAGACCACCTATTACGATACGCCCCAAGGCGACCTCAGTAGGCGAAAAATTACACTCCGCCGCCGTTTGGAAAACGGCGTTTCCGTGTGTACGCTGAAAACTCCTACCGGCACAGCCGCCCGTGGCGAATTTCAGGTGGAATGCGATCGTATTACGGACGCCATTCCGATTTTATGTAAGCTTAGTAATTTGGAAGAGCTGTTACCTCTAACCGGACAGGGCGTTGTGCCGGTTTGCGGCGCAAAATTTACCCGAACAGCGCGGAAAATCTCCTTTGGAGACAGTCTTTTAGAGGTTGCGCTGGATACAGGTATTTTGATTGGCGGGGACAAAGAGCTGCCCCTCTTTGAGGTGGAAGTAGAGCTGCTTTCCGGAGAAATGGGCGATGCGGATCTATACGCCAATTTACTGTCTCGCAGATTTTCCCTACAGCAAGAACCGAAAAGCAAATTCCGCCGGGCGTTAAGCTTGGCAAAAGGAGAGGAAAAATGGCAATAAACGCGCTTTTTGAGCAGTATGACCGGCTGTTTCTTTTTGATACCGAGACCACCGGCTTGGCTTTTTCCCGGGATGAAATTATAGAATTTGCCGCCATTGTGGTGGAGCTTCGGGACGGCATCCCCGCTGTCACCGAGGAATATGACGAGCTGATCTCTCTCACCCCCGGAAATACCATTCCCCTAAAGATCCAGCAGCTTACCGGCATCACCAACGAAGACGTCCGCACCCGGGGCATTCCAAAAGAACAGCTTTGCCGGGACGTTGCCCGGATGGTAAGCGGCAAAACATTGCTTCTTGCTTACAACGCCCATTTTGATCTGAGTTTTCTCTTTTATCTGTTGCTCAGAAACGGTGACCCGGCGATCTTAAAAGGCAAGGACAAGTTAGACCTGCTCACCGTCTACAAAGACCGTCGGGATTTCCCCCACAAGCTGTGCATCGCCATTGAAAGCTACGGCCTTTCCGGTAAAGTGGTCAACTCCCACCGGGCGGTGGACGATGTACTGGCCACCTTAGAGGTTATGAAAGAAATGGACAGGGAAAAAGCCGATCTTTTACATTATGTAAACCTCTTTGGCTATCATCCTACTTACGGTCTTGGCAGTAAGCCCATCGGCTCTGTCACCTATAAACCCCAGCCCACCCCGGCAAAACATCCTTTATATGAAAATCAGGAGGCATTATGGTAAATAAAAATGCATACGCCCTCGGCACGAAACGATCCTGCATCCGAGAGCTTTTTGAATACGGCAGGGCCAGGGCCGCCATTGTCGGCGCAGACAAGGTCTACGATTACAGCTTGGGCAACCCCAGTATCCCCGCGCCCAAGGAGGTCAATGAGACCGTTGCCGCCCTTTTGCAGGACACCGACTCTCTGGCACTCCACGGCTACACCTCCGCAGTAGGTGATCTTGCCACCCGGCAAGCCATTGCAGACGACTTAAATGCCCGTTACGGTGCCGGTGTGAATGCCGCCGATCTTTTCATCACCTGCGGCGCGGCACCCGGTCTTTGCGCCGTTTTTGGCGCGCTGGCTGTTCCCGGCGGTGAAATTCTGGCCATTGCCCCCTATTTCCCGGAATACCGCCCCTTTGTGGAAAGCGCAGGTCTTACCTTCAAGGCCGTTGCTCCCGATGTGCCGGATTTTCAAATCCGACTGGACGCCCTTGCCGATGTGATTACCGAAAACACCCAAGCTGTCATTGTTAACTCTCCCAATAACCCTGCAGGCACGGTCTACAGCCGTGAAACCCTCACCGCGCTGGACGCATTGCTCACCGAAAAGAGCCAAGAATTTGGTCATCCCATTTACATCATCTCCGATGAGCCTTATCGGGAGCTGGCTTATGACGGTACGGAAGTACCCTTTATCCCCACGATCTACAAAAATACCATCGTTTGCTACTCCTACTCTAAGTCCTTGTCGCTCCCCGGTGAGCGTATCGGCTATGTCTATGTTCCTCAGCAGGCAGACGATGCCAAAGCCCTTTTACCCGCTGTAGCCGGTGCGGCACGGAGTATGGGTCACGTTTGCGCACCCTCTATGTGGCAAAAGCTGATTGCCCGCTGCACCCATCTGCGCCCCGATCTTGAAAGCTACGACCTGAACCGCCGCACGCTATACGAAGGCTTGATCGCTGCCGGTTACCGGGTGGCAAAGCCCGATGGCGCGTTCTATCTTTTCGTAGAAGCCCCCGGCGGCGATGCCAAGGCCTTCTCCGAAAAGGCAAAGGAAAAGGATCTTTTGGTCGTGCCCGGTGACGATTTCGGCTGTCCCGGCTATTTCAGACTGTGCTACTGCGTCAGCCTCCAAAAAATTACTGAAAGCCTCCCCCTCTTTGCGGAGCTGATTTAAGAAAAAGCAGGGCAATTGCCCTGCTTTTTTGCAGTTTTTCGCATAAATTTATTGCATTTAGGCATAATCTATGCTATATTTTTTAGGTTAAAAGCTATTAAAGGAGAGAAGCAGGATATGGCATCTCAGGAAAACATTCGTAATATTGCCATCATCGCCCACGTAGACCACGGTAAGACCACCTTGGTGGACGAAATGCTCAAGCAGGGCGGTATTTATCGGGAGAATCAGGCCACCGTCACCCGCGTTATGGACTCCGGCGACTTGGAGCGGGAGCGCGGCATTACCATACTCGCAAAGAACACCTCCGTTTATTATAAGGATACCAAGATCAACATTGTAGATACCCCCGGCCACGCCGACTTTGGCGGCGAGGTGGAGCGTATTCTCAAGATGGTCAACGGCGTTTTGCTCTTAGTCGATGCTGCCGAAGGCCCTATGCCCCAGACCCGTTTCGTTCTGCAAAAGGCACTGGAGTTGGGTCACAAGGTCATCGTTGTTGTCAATAAAGTTGACAAGCCCGACGCCCGGATTCACGAGGTAATGGACGAGGTTTTGGAGCTTTTGCTGGATCTCAACGCTACCGACGAGCAGTTCAATTCCCCCACCGTCTTCTGCTCCGGCAGACAGGGCACGGCCGCTTACGGCCCCGATGAGACCGGTGTCAATCTCGTTCCTCTCTTTGAGACCATTGTCAACTATGTGCCTGCCCCCGAGGGTGATAAGAATGCCCCTCTGCAGCTTTTGGTCTCCTCTATCGATTATAATGAATATGTAGGCCGTATTGCCGTGGGTCGTGTGGAGCGTGGCTCCATCAAGGTCGGTCAAGAGGTGGTCATCTCCGATTATCACAACACCGACCTGAAGCAAAAAGGCAAGGTCGTTGCCCTTTATGAGTACAGCGGACTGGAAAAGGCCGCCATCACCGAGGCTTCCGCAGGCGAAATTGTGGCTCTTTCCGGTATGGCAGACATTACCATTGGCCGCACCCTCTGCGCTCCGGACTGCGTAGAGCCGCTGCCCTTTGTGAAAATCTCTGAGCCTACCATCGAAATGACCTTTGCGGTCAACGATTCTCCCTTTGCTGGCAAGGAGGGCAAATTCGTGACCTCCCGTCAGCTTCGTGACCGTCTGGAAAAGGAGCTATTAAAGGACGTTTCGCTGCGTGTTACCGAGCAGGGCAGCGATTCCTTTAACGTAGCAGGCCGGGGCGAAATGCACCTTTCCATTCTGATGGAGACCATGCGCCGGGAGGGCTTTGAGTTTTCCGTTTCCACCCCCCGTGTGCTGACAAAGGAAATTGACGGCAAGCTCTGCGAGCCTGTGGAAAGAATGGTGGCCGATGTGCCCGAGGAATGCATGGGCGCGGTCATTGAGAAAATGGGTCGCCGCAAGGGTGATCTGCTCAGTATGACCCCTATGGGCAACCGTTACCGCTTGGAATTTTTGGTTCCTTCCCGCGGTCTCTTTGGCTATCGGAATGAATTTTTGACCGATACCCGGGGCGAAGGCATTATGAGCAGCGTTTTAGAGACTTACACGCCTATGAAAGGCGAGATCGAGCGCAGACTTACCGGCTCTCTCATCGCATTCGAGACCGGCGAGGCTTGCTCCTACGGTCTGTTCAATGCCCAGGAGCGCGGTGCGCTGTTTATCGGCGCAGGCACGCCGGTCTACGCCGGTATGGTTGTGGGTATTTGCAGCCGCAACGAGGATATGACCGTCAACGTCTGTAAGAAAAAGCAGCTTACCAATATGCGCGCCTCCGGCTCTGACGAAGCTCTGCGGCTGACAAGCCCCAAGATCTTCTCCTTGGAGCAGTGTTTGGAATTTTTGGCAGACGATGAGCTTTTGGAATGTACCCCCAAGAGCCTCCGTATCCGCAAGCGGGAGCTTGACCACGCGGTGCGTATGCGCCAGCTGATGAAAAAGCGAAATCAGGAATAAAAATAGTAAGAGCAGACCGGCATCACGGTCTGCTCTTATTTATTCATATTAGGGTTATCTGTCCTATTCAGTAAATAATCTACCGAAACATTGTGAAAATCTGCAATTTTTGAAAGAACTGTAGTAGGTATATCTATATCTCCACGCTCATAGTTGCTGTAAACCCGCTGGCTGCAGCTTAATAATTCCCCCATTTGCGTTTGCGTCATATCCTTATCTTCCCGCAAGTTACGAATCCTTTGATACAATGGCATATCTGCTACCTCTCGTTACTTGTATGAATATATTATATCTGTATATCTTTTTGTTATTGACTTTTAGCGAATAATTCGCTAAACTACAGATGAGACCCCCATATTTTTCCGTAGCGTATGGTGGAATCTATCAAAATGAAAGAAGGAAAGATGATGAAACGCATCCTTGCACTGCTCCTTGCGCTCAGTACGGTATTTGTTTTTGTTGCTTGTAGCAATTCCGGAGCCGCACAGCCCACCGAGCCTCCCGCTACTTCCGCACCCACTGACCCCACTAACCCCGCAGATCCTGCCGACCCCACGGTGCCAACTACGGAACCTATACCTACCGAACCAACCAATCCCAATAATGACGGAAGAATAAACGGACTTATTCTTACACTTAACGCAGACGGAAGCAGCTATTGTGTTGATGGTGTGGAGGATACCAAAATTGAGAATGTAGTGATACCATCAACATATCGAGATCTTCCTGTAACAATCATAGGCAGCTCAGCATTCCAATGGTGCAGTTCCCTAAAATGTATAACTATACCAAACTCAGTCAAGTCTATTAACAACTATGCATTTTGGGGGTGCGATTCCCTTGAAGAAATTAATATATCCGACTCCGTTACAAGCATTGGGCGTGAAGCATTTATCGGTCTACGGGCACTTAAACGCATTGTAATCCCCAACTCCGTAACCAACATCTCCAATAGTGCATTTGACGGCTGTTATTCCCTTGAAGATGTAACAATTTCCAATTCTTTAACAGAAATCAGCGGCTGTATGTTTGCAAGCTGCTATTCGCTCAAAAATATTGCGATCCCAGAATCTGTAACAACTATCGCTGTCTCTGCATTTTCAGATTGCACCTCCCTCTCGAAGATTACCATACCTTGTTCTGTCTTAAGTATCGGAGATTGTACATTTATAAATTGTTACTCACTTAAAAGCATTGAATTTGCGGGCACAATTGCGCAGTGGCAAGAAATATATAAGGGATACTCTTGGGATGACCAAACTGGAAATTACACCATCTATTGCGCAGACGGACAGATTACTAAGGATGGCACTGTTACCTATAAGTAAATATCTAACTGCATCAAAAAAGGAGAGCTGCGGCTCTCCTTTTTGCTTCCAGTAGGGGCGATTATCAATCGCCCGCGGGCGGATAATATCCGCCCCTACGATGTGTTTTCGAAGGTTTTTGCGGGGCGTCGTGGGCGCCGCCCCCTACAAGCACACAACCAAAACCGGCATTTCCTCACTTTACATCATGCAGGCGGAAAAAGTTGTTGACTTATAAGCATTTTTTGGTTATAATGGGTAGGCTGACGATTGTATCGTCGATTATTATGCGTTGCTGCGGTCTTTTGACTGTTGAGCATATGTGATTATTAGGAGGTGTATCCGAATGAAGCGTACCTATCAGCCCAGCCGCCGCCACCGTTCCAAGGTTCACGGTTTCCGGCAGAGAATGGCTACTTCCAATGGCCGCAAGGTTCTTGCCCGCCGTCGTGCAAAGGGCCGTAAAGTCCTGTCTGCCTGAGTTCAGCTTTTAACGGTCTGAACCACAGCATTATAATCGCTCATTGCGAAAATGGGAGTCTGTGCGGGGCGAACCGGTATTCGCCCCGCCCCTTTTTTACGGGAGATTAGGCTTATGAAATTCTCCAGCGCACTGAAACTGAATCATATATTCCGCCGTCTTTACGGCACACCCGGTACTTCCAACCGCTTTTTGGCTCTTTATGCCCGGAAAAACCGGACAGGCCAAAACCGCGTAGGCATTACCGTCAGCAAAAAGCTGGGCGGTGCTGTGGTGCGCAACCGGGTACGCCGCCGCCTGCGGGAAATTTACCGCCTCAGCGAGGATCTGTTTATTCCCGGCTATGACATTGTGGTGGTCGCCCGTTCCTATGCTGTAGAGGCTTCCTTTGAAGAGCTTCGCACCGCCTATCTTTCCGCTGCGAAAAAGGCAGGCATTCTCAGCGCGGAGGCACAGCAATGAAAAAGCTGCTGCTGAAATTTATTCAGTTTTATCGGAAAAACATCTCCCCCTACACACCCCCAAGCTGTCGGTTCACTCCCACCTGTTCTCAATACGCATACGAGGCAATCCAAAAATATGGGGCGTTAAAAGGCGGATTTTTGGCACTAAAGCGACTGCTTCGCTGCCATCCCTTTAGTAAAGCCGACCATTACGATCCCGTACCCTGAGGAGGAAAATTAATGTTTCTTGCATTCAACATTGCAGACATTGTCAACGTACCTTTCGGTTTCCTGCTGCGTATTTTATACCAGCTTGTAGACAATTACGGCGTGGCACTGATGCTCTTTACCTTGGTGGTAAAGCTGGTATTGCTGCCGCTTTCTGCCAAGAGTAAAAAGGGAATGATGCAATCGTCCCGTCTGACCCCTTATGTACAAGCTCTGCGGAAGAAGTATGAAAATGACCCCCAAAAGCAGGCAGAGGCCATTCAAAACCTGTACAAAGAGGAGCATTGCAGCCCCACCGGCGGCTGTCTTTGGAGCTTTATTCCTCTGCTGATTTTGATCCCCCTGTACACCATCGTCCGCGAGCCCATTACCTATATTTTGGGTGAAAGCAAAGAGGTCACCACCCAGATCATTGAGGCCATCAAGGCCGCTGCCCCTGAGGGCACCTTTACCGCAGGCAATTCCTACTACGATCAGATGACTGCCGCGGCACTCATTCCCCAGTATAAGGATGCGCTGGCAAGTCTCAACCTCAGCGCACAGACCTTGGAAGGCGTAAAGTTTGACTTCCTTGGCATCAACCTTGCCCGGATTCCTGACTTCAACGTCTTTGCGTGGAAGGCATTTACTTGGGCAAATATCGGCGCATTTTTGCTTCCCGTTATCTCTGCAGGCAGTCAGATGTTTACAAGCTGGCTTTCTCAGAAGATGAACAATTCTGTCATTACCAACGATAAGGGTCTGCAGGACGAGGAAACCGCAAAAGAGTCTGATGCCGCCAAAACCGGCAAAACGATGCTCTTTATGATGCCCATTATGACACTGATATTCGGCTTCTCTATGCCTGCCGCCATCAGTGTTTACTGGTTCGTACAAGGTGTTGCATCCACCGTTATTGACGTTATCCTTACCAAAATCTACCGCAAGGACTACGACGAGGAGGATCACGCCCGCCGCCTGAAGGCTCTGCAGGAAGAAGCCGAGGAGGCAGAAAAGGAGCGCATCCGCGCCGAACGTCGGGCTGCAAATCCTGACGGCATTACTGAAAACACCAGCAAAAAGAAGATGCAGCAGAAGGCACAAAAGGAAAAGGAAGCTGCCAAGGCTGCTGCCGCCCGGGAATATGCCATCCGCAAGGGCGAATATGTGGAGGACGAGGAACCCAAAGCTCCCAAGACCCTTTCCGGCATTCCCGACCGTCCCTTCTGCAAGGGTCGAGCATATGATCCCAACCGATATAAGCCGGGGGAAGTCGAACCCCAATAGGTTTTGCGCTACGGCTTTCCGCCAATACTGCGGAAAATCCCTCGCAAATATCGGACGGATATTCCCTTCGCGATTTTACTTGTCTTGACGGAAAGCTGTTAGCTCAAAACTGCGCAGCACCCCACAGCAAGGCAAGGAAGATAAGGGAAAATACAACCAAAAGAACTGCTGTGGGGCTGTCGGTGTTCGACTCCCCTCGGCTTAACACGGAGGAATAAATGGAAAAGACGATTATTACCACCGGCAAGACCATTGATCTTGCCATTGAAGCCGCGCTGCAGCAGCTTTCTCTGGATCGGGACAGCGTTTCCGTTCAGGTTCTGACCCAGGCAAAGCCCGGCTTCTTAGGCTTCGGTGCTACCCCTGCCCGGGTGCAGGTCACCTATGAAGCTCCCGATCCCGTCCCCGAAGCACCCAAAAGCGCACTGACCTCCGCTTCCCGGAGTAAGCCCAAGCCCACTTATATTGCCCCCAAGCAGGAGCAGCCCAAGCCTGTTGCTCCCAAGGCAGAGACCCCAAAGGCAGAAAAGCCTACTCCTAAGGCCGAAAAGACCTACACCCCCGCCGAAGCCGGCAGCACCGAGGAGAAGATCGAGACCTTTATTAAGGGTCTGCTGATGCATATGGGCTCAACCGCCGTCCCTCACGCCGTAAAGGCAGATAATGATACCTATAACGTCGACCTTGTAGGCGACGATCTCGGCTTCCTGATCGGCCGCCGGGGTGACACCTTGGATGCCATTCAGCATTTAGCCAACTACTCCATTAACCATGGCATCAGTGGCCACATCCGTATCAACGTGGATGCCGAGGAGTACCGCCAAAAGCGGGAAGATTCCCTCCGCCGCTATGCCGTCAAGAAGGCACAGCAGGTGCTAAAGGCCCACCGCCGCACCACCTTGGAGCCTATGAACGCCTATGAGCGTCACCTGATCCACGCCGCATTGCAGGATATGGATCGGATCACTACCTACTCTGTCGGCACCGAGCCCAACCGCCGCGTGGTCATCGAGTACGTTCGCTAAGCTACAAAAGAGCTGTTTGAAACCAAACAGCTCTTTTTCTTGACTTTTTGCATATTTTCCTATATACTGTGAATAATTTCATAGGACAGTTCGTAACCATCCTGTCGGTAAATAAAACTACGGAGTTTCGATGGGCGCATTGCGCTCATTTTTTATGGGTGCGGACTGCGCCCATTTTTTATTTGAGGTAACCGTTATGCGAAAAACAAAAGACCTTGCCCGTGGCGCGATCATTGCCGCCGCCTATGTGGTGCTGACTTATCTGCAAAACTTCATTTTCCCCAACTCCACATCCTTTGCCATCCAGTTTCGGGCTTCGGAAGCCTTGTGCGTGCTCTCCCTATTTACGCCTGCCGCCATTGCCGGACTGTCTGTGGGCTGCCTGCTGTATAATTTAAGCTATGCGATGGCATTGCCCTTAGACCCGATCGTGGGCACCCTCGCTACCGCCCTTGCAACCGGCAGTATGTACCTTTTGCGGAACGTAAAGCTGTGGGAACTCCCTCTCCCTGCCCTGCTGATGCCCGCGCTGTTCAATGCATTTCTCATAGGCTGGGAGCTGGCGCTCTATATCGGCGGCGGCTTTTGGCTCAATATGATGAATGTAGCCATCGGTGAAGCGGCCGTACTGCTGACTTTGGGTACTGTGCTGTACTATGCGCTAAAGCCCCACACCAGCCGGTTCACCGCCTAAAGCAGAACATAAAAAGTCCGTTAGAATTTGCAGGGGCGACTATTCGTCGCCCGCGGGCGGATGATATCCGCCCCTACATCCGCAGGATGTAGATAAGCCTTGGTTTTAGAGCGTGCTGCAAAATAATTGGAACACGCTCTTTTTCTATCCTTTTTTGAACGCTACGTTTTGGAGTATCCGCCAAAAGATCTCGCTCCAAGTCAGCCGGGCGACCCCTTTTTCTGCGAGCATTGGAATTTGGGATAAGACCTGCTCTCCTGCTTTCAGGGTCAGCGTGCCTAATTTCTGTCCCTTTCCTACCGGGGCATCTACCGTTTCCAATAGCTCAATTTGGGTGGTGACCATTGCTTTTTGGCTTTTGTCAATGAGCAGTGCCCCCTCTTGGGCAGGAATGGCGCGCACCTCTTTTTCTACACCCAAGCGCACCGGCACCAAGGCCTCCGGCACCTCCGGGCGCACCAGCGCATAATTGGAAAAGCCGTAATCCAATAGCTGCTTGCAGCCTGCAAACCGATCCTGAGAGCTTTCCGCGCCCATTACCACAGCGATCAGCTCCATTCCGTCCCTCTCCGCCGTAGCAGAAAGGCAATAGCCTGCTTTTGCTGTAAATCCGGTTTTGAGTCCCGTACAGCCATTATAAAACCGCACCATTTTATTGGTGTTTGACAGGCCAAAAGCCCCATCCCGAACAGTATCCATCCAAATGGTGGTAAATTTTTTAATATCGGGATGGTTTTTCATCAGCTCCCGGCTCATCAGCGCAATATCGTAGGCAGAGGTTTTGTGGCTATCCGCCTCCGCCGCATCATCCAAGCCCGTGCAGTTGACAAAATGGGTGTCCTTCATCCCTAATTCTGCCGCCCGGGCATTCATTTTGTCCACAAAAGCGCTTTCGCTGCCGTATAAATGCTCTGCCATAGCGCAGGCGCAGTCATTGGCAGAGGAGACGGCAATAGATTTCAGCATATCGGAAACCGACATCTGCTCTCCAACCTTCAAATAAATCTGACTGCCGCCCTTGGCTGCCGCCGCTTCTGAGGCGGTGACCATATCGTTCCATCCGATCCTGCCGCTATCGATGGCTTCCATAATTAAGAGCATCGTCATAACTTTGGTGACACTTGCCGGGTGGAGCGCTTCGTGGGCGTTTTGCTCGTAGAGTACTGTGCCGGTCTCCACATCCATAAGCAGCGCGCTTTTTGCCTTCACCTGTAAATTTGTGGCGGCACTTGCACCTATGGGTAACATTCCCACAAGCAAAAGCACCGCCAAAAATACACATAGTTTTTTCATAGTGATCCCCTCCTGCGGTCTTTCTACCACAGATTATGGGAACAGTCTCACAAATATGTTAAAAATCCGGGATAAAAGCCGTCGTTGCCGAGGATTCCTCTTGGGTAAAGCCCTGAAGGCCGTTTAAGTACATCCAGCTTAAAACAGCCTCATATTCTTTCTGCGTAATTTGCCGGTCATAGGGCGCAGGCAAATTGCCCATAGGCGTATACTGCCGCATCAGGCTGACGAGTATCTCTCCGGGCGCAAAGTGTTCCCCCAGCAAGTCCAGTACCTTCAGGGAATTTTCTACCTGTCCGGGCAAGATCAAATGCCGGACGATAACGCCCCGCACCATTTTCTCTCCCTGAAATGTGACCGCACCGGTCTGTTTTACCATCTCCCCAATGGCAGAAAGTGCCGTTTGCGTATAATCCCGTGTGCCGGAAAGCTGCTGCGCCAAGTCGTTATCTCCATATTTCATATCCGGCAGGTAAATATCCACAAGCCCCGAAAGGGCACGGACGGTCTCCACCCGTTCATAACCGCCGCAGTTATAGACCACAGGCACCGGCAGCTTCGGAGAAAGGGCAGGAATAATCGTCGGCAAGTACTGGGTCGGCGTTACAAGGTCGATATTTTCCGCCCCTTGGGAGATTAGCTTTTCCATTTCCCCGCGCAGAGCCACACTATCCATAGGTACGCCCGTAGGCTTTGCACTGATGGCGCGGTTTTGGCAGTATTTACAGCCCAGCGTACAGCCGCCAAAAAAGATGGCACCGCTGCCGCCGCTTCCCGCTAACACCGGCTCTTCCCACTTATGGAGCATCGTTTTTGCCACTAAAGCCGTATCGGAACAGCCGCAAAAGCCGGTTTCGCCCGCTGTTCTGTCTACGCCACATTGCCGGGGGCAAAGGGTACAGTTTTGATAATCCATAACATCCTCACAAAAATGGGAGGGTCGCCCCTCCCTTATCACTAAGCGCGTTGTCATTGCGAACCAGTGACCGAAGTCACTGGTGTGGCAATCTCAAAACGAAATGTTGTCCTATAGATTCCCACGCCAGTGTGCGCACTGGCTCGGAATGACAAAAAGACTTAACATAATAACCTTGGGGGTCGCCCCTCCCATGGTTTATTTTTCTTCTTCAGGAGTAAAGTCCAAGGTTAGTGTTTTTACATTGGTGCGAAGCTGGGTATATTTTACACCCGCAGCGTTAAACATCCGCTTAGATGCAATGGTCGCAGGGGTATCTGCGTATTTATCAGAGAGATAAAACACCTCACGAACACCACTCTGAATGATCGCCTTGGCGCACTCGTTGCAGGGGAACAGGGCAACATAGAGCCGACTGTCACGCAGGTCACGGCCATTGGCGTTGAGAATGGCATTGAGTTCCGCGTGGACAACATAAGGATACTTGGTATCCTCACCGGTGCGGTCCCAAGGAAATTCATCATCAGAGCAGCCCTTGGGCATACCGTTATAGCCGGTAGAAATAATAATATTATCTTGGGAAACAATGCAGGCACCTACCTGCGTGCCGGGGTCCTTGCTTCGTTTTGCCGCCAGCATAGCAATGCCCATAAAATATTCATCCCAGCTAATATAATCCATCCGCTTCATAGGGTGACCTCCCATTGTTTTTCCCCATTATAATACATAATTTCCCGTTACGCAAGAGGCAGAAATCCGCACCACAATTGGTGGTGCGGATTATCTTAATCAAAAATATCCTTGAGCGTATCAAAGAACTTCTTCATTTTCGGGGTGGATTTGTTATCCATCGTGCCGTCAAGCTTGCGGAGCAGCTCTTTTTGCTCCTTTGTCAGCTTTGTGGGGGTCTCCACTACCACAAAGAAATGGTGATTGCCACGGCGGCGGGGATCGTTTACCCGGGGAATACCCTTGCCTGCCAGCACAAATTCCTTACCGGTCTGTGTACCCTCGGGAATTTCATATTTCACCTTGCCGTCCAAGGTGGGAATCTCGATCTCCGCGCCCAAAGCGGCTTGGGTAAAGGTGATGGGAATTTCGCAGTAGACCTCCGTGCCATCCCGCTTGAAAATGGGATGCCGCTTGATAGAAACCTCTACCAGCAAATCACCGGAGGGGCCACCGTTATTGCCCACACAGCCCTCGCCCCGGACCCGGGCACTCTGCCCATGGTCGATACCGGCAGGAATATTGACCCTGACCTTCTGTGTCCGGCGCACCTTTGCCTTACCCTTACAGGTTTGGCAGGGATTTTTGATGATCTTACCGCGGCCACCGCACTGGGGACAGGTGGTGGTAGACTGGATAGCCATACCCATAATATTTTGGGTGGTACGTACCTGACCGGAGCCCCGGCAGGCAGAACAGGTCTCCGTCGCGCCATCGGCAGAGCCGGTACCGCCGCAGGCGGTGCAGTTTTCGATTCGGGGCACAGAAACCTCTTTTTCCACACCAAAAGCCGCTTCCTCAAAGGTCACTTCTACCCGAATCGCCACATTTTCGCCCCGGGAAGGGCCGTTTCTTGTGGTACTTCTCCGGCCTCCGCCGAAGAAATCGCTGAAAATATCCCCAAAATCTCCAAAGCCGCCAAAACCGCCGAAGCCGTCAAAGCCCTGACCGCCGCCGAAATTGGGGTCAACACCCTGAAAACCAAACTGGTCATAGCGGGCGCGCTTGTCGCTGTCGGACAGCACCTCGTAGGCCTCGCCGATCTCCTTAAATTTTTCTTCTGCGGACTTATCTCCGGGATTTCTGTCAGGATGGTATTTGCCCGCCAGCTTCCTGTACGCCCGCTTTATATCCTCGGCACCGGCGTTTTTCTGTACTCCCAGCACCTCATAATAATCCCGCTTATTTTCTGCCATTTTCTCACCTCAATGTACAACGCATAAAGGCTCCCTTGTGTAAGGGGAGCTGTCACGCGGTCAGCGTGACTGAGGGATTGACAACCCCTCCGTCAAAAATCAAAGATTTTTGCCACCTCCCCTTACACAGGGGAGGCTATTGGGAAACGCACCGAAAAGGGCGGCATTTGCCGCCCTTTTCAGGGTTTTTAATTAGTCAACCGTCTCGTAGTCAGCGTCTACCACACCGTCATCGGCAGGCTGGTCGCCCTGGGGTGCAGCATTCTTATAGAGCTTCTCGCTGACAGCGTAGAAAGCCTTCTGCACTTCCTCTGTAGCTTCCTTAATAGCCGCCACATCGGTGCCCTTGTTGACTTCCTTCAGCTTATCAACTGCGCTCTGGATGGTCTGCTTCTCCTCCTCGGAGATCTTGTCGCCCAACTCGGAGAGGGTCTTTTCGGTCTGGTAGACGGTCTGGTCTGCCATATTGTGGGTATCCACTTCCTCACGGCGAGCCTTATCCTCAGCGGCAAACTGCTCAGCCTCGCGGACAGCCTTGTCGATATCCTCCTGAGAGAGGTTGGTGGAGGCGGTGATGGAGATCTGCTGCTCCTTGCCGGTGCCCAAGTCCTTGGCACTTACCTTTACGATGCCGTTGGCGTCGATATCAAAGGTGACCTCGATCTGGGGTACGCCCCGGGGTGCGGGTGCAATGCCGGAGAGCTGGAAGTTGCCCAGGGTCTTATTGTAGGCTGCCATCTCCCGCTCGCCCTGCAGAACGTGGACATCTACAGAGGTCTGACCGTCTGCGGCGGTGGAGAAGATTTGGCTCTTGCGGGTGGGAATGGTGGTGTTGCGGTCGATAAGTCTTGTGAACACGCCGCCCATGGTCTCGATACCGAGAGACAGGGGGGTAACGTCCAAAAGCACGATGTCCTTTACGTCACCGGTGAGCACACCGCCCTGAATGGCAGCACCCAGTGCGACACATTCGTCGGGGTTGATGCCCTTGAAGCCTTCCTTGCCGGTCAGGTTATTGACAGCCTCCTGCACAGCGGGGATACGGGTAGAACCGCCAACCAGCAGAACCTTATTAAGGTCAGATGCAGAAAGACCGGCATCGCTCATTGCCTGACGGACAGGCTTCAGGGTACGCTCGACCAAATCGGCAGTCAGCTCATTGAACTTTGCCCGGGAGATGGTGATGTCCATATGCTTGGGGCCGGAAATATCGGCGGTGATATAGGGCAGGTTTACCGTGGTGGTGGTCATACCGGAAAGCTCGATCTTTGCCTTCTCAGCGGCCTCACGGAGACGCTGCATAGCCATCTTATCGTTCTTCAGGTCTACACCCTCGGCCTTCTTGAACTCGTTAACAAGGTAGTCCATAATTCTCTGGTCGAAGTCATCGCCACCCAGACGGGTGTCACCGGCAGTGGCCAGAACCTCTACGATGCCGTCACCGATCTCCAGAATGGAAACGTCGAAGGTGCCGCCGCCAAGGTCATAGACCATAATTTTCTGCTCGTTTTCCTTGTCAAGGCCGTAAGCCAGCGCAGCAGCGGTAGGCTCATTGATGATACGCTTTACCTCCAGGCCGGCGATCTTGCCCGCGTCCTTGGTAGCCTGACGCTGTGCATCGGAGAAGTAAGCAGGAACGGTGATAACTGCCTCGGTGACAGTCTGACCCAAGTAAGCCTCTGCATCCGCCTTCAGCTTCTGCAGCACCATTGCGCTGATCTCCTGAGGGGTGTAACCCTTGCCATCCACATTTACGTGGTAATCCTCACCCATATGGCGCTTGATGGAAGCGATGGTACGGTCTGCATTGGTGACAGCCTGACGCTTTGCCACCTGACCGACCATACGCTCACCGGTCTTTGCAAATGCCACAACAGAGGGTGTTGTTCTGCCGCCTTCTGCATTTGCGATAACAACAGGCTCGCCGCCTTCCAAAACAGCCACACAAGAGTTGGTCGTACCCAAGTCAATACCAATAATCTTACCCATAATAATTTCCTCCTATATAAACTTAAATCATTTACCTTCTAAAGGCCCCCTTGTGTAAAGGGGGCTGTCACAGCTTTTGCTGTGACTGGGGGATTGTCAATCCCTCCGTCAGCTCTTCGAGCTGCCACCTCCCTTTGCACAAGGGAGGCTTTTAGTTTGCGACCTGCACCATAGCAAACCGCACGATTTTGTCGCCCACCTTGAAGCCCTTTTGGAATACCTGCGCAATGGTATTTTCGCCATAGGCTTCATCGTCGATATGCATCACTGCATTGTGGAGATTGGGGTCAAATATGTCGCCGGGCGCGCCGTAAATTTCCACACCCAAGGTGCCGAAAATTTTCACAAGCTCTGTCAGTGTCAGCTCCACGCCCTTTTTGTAGGCCTCATCAGCAGTGGGCTGATTGAGCGCCCGCTCCAAATTATCATACACCGGCAGGAGCTTTTCTACCGCTTCGGCCTTGCCGAGGGTGTAGAGCAGCTCTTTTTCCTTGGTGTTGCGCTTGCGGAAGTTGTCGTACTCCGCAGCCAGCCGCAAATGGGCATCGTGCTCTGCGTTATACTTTTCTTCCCATTCGTTTATTTCCGGGGTCTCTTCTGCCTTTTCTTCTGTAGCTTCCTCTGCCGTTTCCTCAGCAGGGGTTACCTTTACTTCTTCGTCCTTTTTCTTTTTGGCCACGTTTTATGCCTCCTCATCCGTTTTGCCCGTAAGCTGTGGCTGCTCCGGCTTTGCAAACATCCGGGACAGGCTCTCTGCAAAGTAGCTCAGCCTGGCAGTGACCTTGGCGTAATCCATTCGGGTGGGGCCGACCACACCGATCATACCCTGCATCCCGTCGCCGATGTCAAATTTTGTCATAACCACGCTGGTGTCCTTCAGCTCCCGCGCCACATTCTCAGGGCCGACCAAAACCTGGGTGCCGTTGGCGTTTTGCATCACCGCAGGCAGATTTGAAAGGGCTTCCTCGTCCAAGCTGGTCATTATTTTCTGGGCTTTGTCCACATCCCGGTATTCCGGCTGTGTCAGCAGCTTCATCTGCCCTGTAACGACCATATTGGTGTCTGTCTGCCGACGGAGGGTCTCTGCGGTAAACTCCACGATCACCGGCACCAGGCTGGAAGCCGATCCCGCAGAGCGCATTACCTTTTCCAGAAGTCCTTGGGTAAATTCTTCCCGGGTCAGATCAGTCATTGTGGCGTTGAGCAGCGCGGAGAGAAGCTGTAGATCCCTTTCCGAAATGCTCAGCGGCAGCTTAATGAGCTTGTTGACCACTTCGTCATTTGAGAGCATTACCACCAGAATGAAGCTGCCCTCGCCTGCCAAAATGAGATCAAAGCGGCGCACCTTTATGCCGCCCTGCCGGGATGCGGCAGAAATAGCCGGAAGATCTGTGGCCTGGGAAACGAGCTTTGCCACCTTTTCCATCAGTTTATCCACCCGATGCATTTTTTCTTCCAATGCCTCGTTAATGGACTGGGTCTCATCTAAGGAAAGGCGGTAATCCTGCATCAGCTCATCCACATAGATCCGGTAACCGGCAGCGGAAGGCACACGGCCTGCGCTGGTGTGGGGCTGGTCAAGATAGCCCATAGCGGTCAGCTCTGCCATCTCATTGCGTATGGTTGCGGAGGAATACTGCATATCCGGCAATGCCGCGATGGCCTTGGAGCCAACAGGCTCAGCCGTGCGAATATAAAGGTCTACGATACAGCGCAGTACCTTTTTTTGCCGTTCGGTCATCTCCATTTATATCCCTCCTCTCCTTTAGCACTCATTATGTCCGAGTGCTAAGCACACTATACAATAGAGTGCTAAAAATGTCAATAGTTCTTTTTTGAATAATATATGAATTTTTAGGATTTTCATCCATAGACCACAAAATCATAGGGGTCGATGCCTTCATCGACCCCTACAAATTCATCACACAGTGATACCGCAACTATCAATTCCCGCGGGCGGATGTGGGCATCCGCCCCCACAACCGCCTTTGACCATACCCCGTAGGGGACGGGTCTCCCGTCCCGCGGGCGGTCACAGACCGCCCCTACACCCTCTCTTGATGGTGCATCATAATTCATAATTTGTAATTACGAATTTCCATCACCGGATTTCGGCTTCTTATGATGGAAATGTCTGCGGCGGTGGAAATTCCGCTTCTTTTTCTCCTGACCCTCCCCATTTTCGGGCTTTTCGGGTGCTTCCGGCTTTTCCTCCTGCACCTGCTCCGGTGCGGTCTCCCGGCTTGCTTTCTGCCGGCGATTGCGGCGGTGCTTCCGCTTTTCCTTCTTTTCCGGCTTTTCCTCCTGCACAGGCGGTTCTTCCTGCGCGGTGGTTTCCTCTGCAATGGTCTCCTCGCTGTAGCGCAGACGGATAGAGTCTAAATACCGGGTATTTTCCTCCTCCCGCACTTCCTTTTTCCGCTTACCGCTGCCGGAAATCGGCGCAAGGTCCGCAGGAATGGGCGGGTCATTTTTCTTGGCTTTGCCGCTGCGAAGGATGGCAATGTCTGCATTTTTGTGCCAAACAGCCGTATCCGTCTGCTCCTCCAAACGCACCTTTACCCGCTGGCGCATCAAATCCACCTCAATGACCGTACCGCGGCCATCGGGGGTATCCACAAAGGACTCGTTCTTCGGTGCGTGGCGAAGCAGATCCTCGTAGGCATCCTGCTCATATTTGAGACAGCACATCAGCCTGCCGCAGGTGCCAGAGATCTTGGTAGGATTCAGGCTGAGATTTTGGGTCTTTGCCATTTTGATAGATACAGGCTGGAAATCGTCCAGGAAGCTGCCGCAGCAAAACGGCCTGCCGCAAATGCCGAGACCGCCTACCATCCGTGCCTTGTCCCGGACACCGATCTGCCGCAGCTCGATGCGGGTATGGAACATAGAGGCCAGACTCTTGACCAGCTCCCGGAAGTCCACCCGCTCATCAGCAGTAAAGAAAAAGAGGATTTTACTGCCGTCGAATGCACATTCTGCGGAAACAAGCTGCATATCTAAGTGCATTTCCTCGATTTTTTTCAGGCAAGCCTTAAATGCCCGGTCTTCCTTTTCCATATTCTCTTTTACGATCTTTTCGTCCTGCTCGTTGGCCACACGAATCACCGGACGCAGCGGTGTCACTACCTCCATCTGGTGGATACGGTGGTTTTCCCGGGCGCAAATGCCGTATTCCATCCCCCGGGCGGTGTCGATGATCAGGTGCTGACCTGCCTTATAGGTCTTTCCCGCAGGGTCAAAATAATATACCTTCTGCCCGGTACGAAACTGAACATCCACCACTTCCACGGTGGCGTTTTCTTCCTTGGGCTTCTTTATTTCTTCCATACTATATATCTCCTTCTAACGCAGCTTCCATAACAGGTCTCCGCACAGGGCGGCAACAGACACATTCCCACCGGCGTACTGCATTGCATTTTGTAACTGATTGTAGGCATTCATAAGTTCCCGGGCACTCCGGGCGGCACCAAGCTCTCTTTCTGCCTGTGTGGTGCCATTTTGTCCGCTGCGGCACACCAGTGCACCCCGCAGCAGCCCAGACCAAGCGGCTATCTCCTGCACAAAAGCATCCCGCTTATATTTTTCCATAGAAGCCATGAGCTTTGCAAGGCCAACCCCATCCCGCGCTGTGAACACACGGGCAAATTCTACCGTTTGGGGCGAAATTTCACCCTTTTCTGTCAGCAATTTCTTTGCCTGCCCCAAGTAGCCGCCGCTGCGCACCACCGCCGCCTCCAGCATATCCGGTGCTGCGGTGGGAAATTCCTTTTGGAGTGCCGGGCGAAGCTGCTCTGGGGTAAGGGGATGTAAGTTAAGCTCTGTACACCGGGAGCGGATGGTCGGCAGCAGCTTTTCCGGGTTGTCCGTCAGCAGAAGGAACGCACCGTAGGCAGGGGGCTCCTCCAAGACCTTCAGCAGGGCGTTTTGCCCTTCAATGCCCATTTCTTGGGAGAAAATGTATACCTTCCGGTCTCCCTCATTGGGGCGGATAAAAATACTCTCCCTGGCTTCCCGGACGATTCTGACCGAAACATTCTTATGCTCCGGGTCCTCCACCCAAATGACATCCGGATGTACATTTCCCAAGGCCTTGCGGCAGTGGCTGCAAACGCCGCAGGGCTTTTCCCCTGCCCGGCACAGCATAGCCGCCGCCAAAAGACGGGCAAGGGTCTTTTTTCCTGACCCCTCCGGGCCGGAAATCAAATAAAAATGGGATATACGACCCTGCCGGAGACTGCCGGAAAGGTTTTCTTTCAGCCGGGCATTGCCCAGCAAGGCCTCAAAACCCATAATTTACTCCTTTGATTGTACCCTTTTAGCCCCACAACGTGGACAGCATCGGGATAATTTGCTTTTTGCGGCTCATAATATGGGGCAAAAACACCGCATTGCCCTTAGGCTCGGCGCTGAACGCCTGACGAATCGTCTCTGTGTCGCCTACATAAATAAGCTGCGTGCCCTCCAAAAGCACATCGGTAAGCATCAAAATGACTACCGAGAAGCCTCTCTCCTTCATCAGCTTTTGCATCAGCGGCAAGAATTCATCCTTCCGCTCCAGCATCTTGGGACTGTCCACACAGGTGATCTGGGCAACCGCAAAATCGTGGCCTGCAATGTGGAACTCCTTATAATCGGCATAGAGCAGCTCCTCTGCGGTGCGGTTTTCCATAGCCGAGGAGAAGATCTCCCGCCCCAATTCCTCCAAAGAGACGTTGGCGATCCGCGCCATACGCTCTGCGGTGCGTACATCCTGGGCGGTACAGGTGGGGGATTTGAACATAACCGTATCGGAAAGGATGGCCGCCGCCATCATACCTGCCATTTTTTCAGACGGCAAAATGCCCTTGTCTTGGAACATAGAGGCAATGATGGTATTCGTTGAGCCAACAGGCTCATTGCGGACATAAATGGGATTGCCGGTCTGAATATCCGCCAGCCGGTGATGGTCAATGATCTCCAGAATTTCCGCTTCCTCCAAGCCGGGAACGGACTGGGAAGCCTCATTGTGGTCAACCAGCACCACCCGCTTTCTCCGGGGTCGGAGCAAGTGGTAACGGGTGAGCACACCCACCACCTTTTCATTTTCATCCAAAATGGGATAACAGGGATAGCGGTATTTGAGCACCTGCTCCCGAACCTCGTCCACCCGGTTTTCAAGATGGAAGCTGACAGGCTCGGTGGTGCGGCAAATACGGCCAACAGGGGTGGACTGGAAGATACGCCGGGCAGCCCGGTAAGCATCGTAGGGCGTTGCGATGATGCAGGAGCGGGTATCGAATTTCCGCAGCTCCTCAGAAAGCTCCGCTTGGCAGACCACCACGCAGGAAACGTTGGCGCAAAGGGCTTTTCTTATCATCTCCGGCTGGTCACCGCAGAGCACGATGCTGTTTTCGTTAAAATTCAGAAGTCCCTCCCGGTTTTGGGGCAGGGCAATGATGACTTCACCGGCCACCGTATCGGTATTTTCGCCCGCTTCATTGAGGATTTTGCCATCCAGCACGGAAAGCAGGTTAAAGAGGGGCACAGCGTCTAATTTACCGCCGTCTGCCACAGCCATATGATAGTTGGCAACATCGTCCCGGGAAAGCAAGCCAAAAAGGGTGCCGTCCTCATTGACCACAGGAATAGAGGAAATATTGCGGTACTCCTGCAGTAAAAGCCAGCCTCTGTCCACCGTCACCGCAGGGGACAAAAAAGGCGGTGTATCGTAATCCAAGTCACGAACTTGGGTGTACATATCGGTAATGCGCTTGGGAGGCTGGAAACCAAAGCGGTCCAGCACGATCTGGGTCTCGTCAGATACCCGGCCAAGGCAAGCAGCTTCATATTCCCGGTCGCCCACCGCATTGCGCAGGGCGGCATAGGCCATAGCGGCAACAATAGAGTCTGTATCCGGGTTTCTGTGGCCGGTGACATAAATAGGATCCATAATACGCCCTCCTGATCTTAAACGGTAATTTCTCCTGCAATACTAATTTCAAACAGTTTTTTGATTTCCTCCGGGGTCATTCCCTGCCCCAAGGCCCACATCAGCTTTGTCATAGCTGCCTCAGAGGTCATATCGAAGCCCTGAATAACGCCCATATCTAAAAGCCGGTTGCCCACCTGATATACCCGCAGGTTGGCGCTGTCGTACAGGCATTGGGTGGTAACCACCACGCTGATACCCCTCTCCACCGCCCGGCGAATGCCTTGCAGACCCCGGTTAAGTACATTGATGCCGCCCAGACCAAAGGCCTCGATCACCACACCCCGGTAACCCATACCGGCAAGCGCATCGAAAATCTCCGGAGAAAGACCCGGCGTTAATTTGAGTAAGAACACATTCTTGCTGATAGCTGTCTGCAAAGCACACGCAGGCGCACCATCCGGCAGACAGGCCTGATTCAGAACCAGACCTCTGTCCGTTACCTTGGCAACATAGTCGGCATTGATGCTCTCAAAGGCAGAAAAGCCGGATGCCCGTACCTTTACTGCCCGGCAGCCAAGCATTACCTTCCGGTCAAAGGCCAAAAACACGCCGGGCACACCGGATGCCGCCATAGCAAAGGCGGTGCGCAGATTGTCCGGGCCGTCGGAGAGCATATGCTGCATAGGAAGCTGAGACCCGGTAAATACAACAGGTATGGGGATTCCCGGAAGCATAAAAGTCACTGCAGAGGCCGTATAGGCCATCGTGTCCGTACCGTGGGTGACCACAATGCCCTCCCACTTATCCTTTTCTTCGTATACAGCGCAGGCAATGGCCTGCCATTCCTCGGGGCGAATGTTAGAGGAGTCCAGACAGAATATGTCCCGCAGCCCCACCTCATAATAGGCAGATAGGTTTTGAAGTGCCTGCTCCAGCTCCTTCGACCCGCCCGGCTCCAAGCCCTCCGCGCCTTGACGGGACACGATGGTTCCGCCGGTGGTTATCAGTAAAATCCGCGTTTTCTTTTCCATCACAGCCTTCTCCTCACATACTCCTTCATCATCTATTATAGCCGCAAAATAAGAAAATAGCAAGGGAAATCTGCACGATTCAACGGACAGTTGACAGTTGATAATTGCTAACTATCAATTCTTCTGTAGGGACGGGCATTGCCCGCCCGCGATGTTCCGACATTTTTCGGTGTTGGTGGTGCGGCACAGACGACCGGTGGTCGCCCCTACGGGTGTACCATCGAAAGTGGGCAGGGAATGCATTTATGCATTCCGCGTTGTGGAACGGATAAATCCGTTCCCTACGAGCGCATCGAAAGAAATTGTAGGAGCGGATGCCTACCTCCGCCCGCGGGACGGGGAACCCGTCCCCTACGAGGGGAATTGAAAGTTGATAGTTGATAATTGATAATTATCCACCAAACCTGTCATTCTGAGCGGAGCGTAGCGAAGTCGAAGAATCTACGCATTATCGATACTGCGAAGCAGTTTTTTCGTGCGAAGATCCTTCGACTCCCGTTGGTCGCTCAGGATGACAACATTAACTTAATGACATTG
>JAFQPB010000028.1 GCA_017411905.1 Oscillospiraceae bacterium | reverse complement strand
TACAGTCTGGATGAAAGAAGCACTTTGGGGCCCCGTAGTACATAGCTGCGCCCTGAGTGTATGCTCTCGGCGCATTTTTTATCACTGGGGTAGAGAATTATGATAAAACTATTTGAGCAGTTTCGGGAAAATATGGTTTTCGTGCTTGTGTGCACAGCCATCGCCGCCGCCCTGTCCGTGGGCGCAAAGCTGGCAGAAAAGAAGCTTTCCCTTCGTCCGGTCTCCAAGACAAAACGGCTTTGTATCATCGCCGTTTGCGGTGCCATCGCGGCGATTTTGCACATTTTTGACTTTCCCGTGCCGTTCTTAGCACCTGGCTTTTACAAGCTGGACTTTTCCGAAGTGCCGGTGATGCTCTGCGGCTTTTATTTGGGGCCGTCGGCGACTGTACTGTGCGAAGCATTAAAGATTCTGCTTAAATTGGTACTCAAGGGCACAAGCACCGCCTTTGTGGGTGACTTTGCCAATTTTGCAGTAGGCTGCTCCCTTGTGCTTCCCGCAGCGGTAATTTATCACAGGAAAAAGAGCCGAAAAAGTGCATTTATCGGCCTTTTTTCGGGCACTATTATTTTGACGGTCTTTGGCAGTGCCTTTAACGGCACCTATCTCATCCCTAAATTTTCCGATCTGTACGGCATCCCGCTGGATGCCATTGTGGGAATGGGCACTGCGATCAACGGCAATATCACGTCCCTTTGGACATTGGTGCTTATGTCCGTTGCGCCCCTTAATTTGCTCAAAGGCGTAACCGTCTCTGCCCTGACTTTATTACTGTATAAAAAAGTGGCTCGTCCGCTTTTTGAAAAATAAAATACAAATCATTTGGAGGACTCATAGTATGGAATATGTATGTGATGTTTGCGGCTGGATCTACAATGAGGAAGAAGGCTATCCCGAGGGCGGCATTGCCCCTGGCACTAAATTTGCGGATCTGCCCGAGGATTTCGAGTGCCCCCTTTGCGGTGTGGGCAAGGAGCAATTCTCCGAAAACTGACCAGAAAGGTCCCGGGCTGCCGGGACTTTTCTTTTAGAAAGGAGCTTTAAATAATGGAACTTGTATTACTTACTGCCTTAGGCGTTGGCGGTGCCACCGTCTTTGGCTCTGTCATCGGCTTTCTGTTTAAGAAGCAGTCACACAAATTCTCCGACATTGTGCTGTCCTTTGCAGCTGGTGTGATGCTGGCGGCAGCCGTTTTGGGACTGATCCTCCCAGCTTTGGACTACGGCGGTAAATACGGAATTTTGATTGCCGTCATCGGTATTTTTGCCGGTGCGCTGTGCTTAAACCTGATCGATAAGCTCGTTCCCCACCTGCACAAGATGGTGGGAAATGACATTGAAAGCCACAATAACGCCAATTTAAGCAAGGTTTTGCTGTTTGTCACCGCCATTGCCATCCACAATCTGCCTGAGGGCATCGCGGCTGGTGTTGGCTTTGGCGCAGGCGACGATCCCCACGCCAAGGCGCAGGCTATGCTGATCGCCGGCGGTATCGCCCTGCAAAATATTCCCGAGGGTATGGTCATCATCGGCCCGATGTTAGCCGCAGGTGTGACCCCCAAGAAGACCTTCCTGTGTGCCGCCCTGACCGGTGTGGTGGAAATTATCGGCTGTCTGCTGGGCTATTTTGCCGTTTCCGTTGCCACTGCGATCTTGCCCTTTGCCCTTGCTTTTGCAGGCGGCACGATGCTCTACGTCATCAGCGACGAAATGATCCCCGAGACCCACGCCCACGGCAGCGAGCGGGGTGCTACCTATGCCTTACTGGTAGGCTTCAGCCTGATGCTTATTTTTGATGTTCTGTTGGGGTGAGTCGTTGACAATCCTAAAAAAACGATATACAATAAACGCATCTTTTACCAAGGAGAATTTTTATGGAACTTCGTCCCGAGACTTTATGTATTCAGGCCGGCTATACCCCTGGCAACGGTGAGCCCCGTCAGGTGCCCATTATCCAAAGCACCACTTTTAAGTACAGCACCTCCGAGGATATGGGTAAGCTCTTCGATTTGGAGGCGGAGGGTTATTTCTACTCCCGTCTGCAAAACCCCACCTGCGACTATGTGGCCGCAAAGATCTGCGCCCTCGAGGGCGGTGTAGCCGCCATGCTCACCAGCTCCGGTCAGGCTGCTACCTTCTATGCCATCTTCAATATTGCAAGCTGCGGTGACCACGTGATCGCCAGCTCCGCTATCTACGGCGGCAGCTTTAACTTATTCTCCGTGACGATGAAGAAGATGGGCATTTCCTTCACCTTCGTCAGCCCCGACTGCACGGAAGATGAGCTGAACGCTGCTTTTAAGCCCAATACAAAGGCGGTATTCGGTGAGACCATTGCCAATCCCGCCCTGTCCGTACTGGATATTGAAAAGTTTGCAAAATGTGCCCACGCACACGGCGTGCCGCTGATCGTGGACAACACCTTCGCCACCCCCATCAACTGCCGCCCCTTCGAATTTGGCGCAGACATCGTGACCCACTCCACCACAAAGTATATGGACGGTCACGCCGCGGTACTGGGCGGCTGTATCGTAGACAGCGGCAACTTCGACTGGATGGCACACGCAGATAAGTTCCCCGGTCTTTGCACCCCCGACGACAGCTATCACGGCATCGTCTACGCGGAGCGCTTCGGCAAGGGCGCGTTTATCACCAAGTGCACCGCCCAGCTTATGCGGGACTTTGGCGCAATGCAGGCACCGCAGAATGCTTTTATCCTGAATTTAGGACTGGAAAGCCTCCCCTTCCGGATGCGCCAGCATTGCCAAAATGCCGATAAGATCGCCCGTTTCCTTCACAGTCACGAAAAGGTGGCTTGGGTGCGCTACTGCGGACTGCCCGATGATCCCTATTATGCTCTTGCCCAAAAATATCTGCCGAATGGCTCCTGCGGTGTTATCTCCTTCGGCTTAAAGAGCGGCCGTAAGGGCGCAGAAGTCTTTATGAAGCACTTAAAGCTGGGCTCTATCGAGACCCACGTAGCAGACTCCCGCACCTGCTGTCTCCACCCTGCCAGCTCCACTCACCGGCAGATGTCGGATGCAGAGCTGGATGCCGCCGGTGTAGGCGCAGACCTGATCCGTCTGTCCTGCGGTCTTGAGAACAGCGAAGACCTGCTTGCAGACATCGCCCAGGCACTGGAAAATGTATGATATGAGTTGAAAGTTGAAAGTTGATAGTGGATAGTTGAGAATTATGTTTTCTGCAAGGCTACCATCAATGCTCTATGAACAAAAAGGAACGGAAAATTTCCGTTCCTTCAGACTGTCGAAAAAGTCCAGCTTTTGCTGGGCTTTTTCAGATATTTATGATATAATAGTTCCGGGTGATGAAAGATGCTGGAACGCGGAAAAATGGAACGAGGAATATATGAAATTGTGGACACCGAAAGTCTGGTGCCCGCGGATCATTTGCTGCGCAAGATTGATGCCGCAGTAGATTTTAGCAAGATATACGATATGGTAGAGCCGTTGTACTGTGCAGACAATGGCCGTCCCAGTGTAGATCCGGTTGTTCTTTTCAAGATGGTGCTCATTCAGCATCTATATGGTCTTGG
>JAFQPB010000027.1 GCA_017411905.1 Oscillospiraceae bacterium | reverse complement strand
GCCATAATATTTTCCTCCTAAAGCCGAGGGGAATCGAACACCGACAGCCCCGCAGCAGTTCTTTTGGTTGTATTTTTCCTTATCTTCCTTGCCTTGCGTCAGCAAGGCTACGTCATCTGCGCAAAAATCCAAAGCAAAACTCCTTGCTGTGGGGTGCTGTGCAGTTTTGAGATAGCAGCTTTTTGTCAAGACAAGTAAAATCACGAAGGGAATATCCGTCCGATATTTGCGAGGGATTTTCCGCAGTATTGGCGGAAAGCTGCCTTTCAAAACCTATCGGGGTTCAACTCCCCTCGGCTTAGCCAAAAGCAGCCTGACGGGCTTCGGCGCAAAGTGCGGTGATCTTCTCAAAATTGCCGGCGGCAATGTCCGCCTTGGGGCAGACCCAACTGCCGCCTACGGCGTGGATAAAGGGAGCGTCAATGTACTCCCGGATGTTGGCGGCGTTAACACCGCCCGTGGGCAGGAACTTTATGCCAACAAAGGGGGCGGCCAAATTCTTCATTGCGTTCAGGCCGCCGTAAACGTTGGCGGGGAAGAACTTAATGACCTTCAGGCCGAGCTTGAGGGCGGCTGTGATCTCGGTGGGAGTGACACAGCCGGGGGTGACAGGAATGTTGTTTTCTACACACCAGGATACGACCTCGGCATCAAAGCCGGGGGAGACGATAAACTTTGCGCCCATCTCAACGGCCTTCTTGCACTGCTCTAAGGTCAAAATGGTGCCGGCACCAACCAGCATATCGGGGCAGCTTTCGCTGACAGCGCGGATGGCATCGGGAGCAGCGGCAGTACGGAAGGTGATCTCCATCACGTCTACACCGCCTGCAAGCATAGCATTGGCAGTCGCGACGGCATCTTTGGCATCGTCAAGAACAACAACGGGCACGATGCCGACCCGGGCAAATCTTTCCAGTACAGTCATTTTTCGTATCCTCCTGATTACACGCCGGAGTAAGCAGCGAAACCGCAGTCAATGGGCAGTACCACACCGGTGATGGCAGAAGCAGCCTTGTCGTCGGTCAGGAAGAACAGACCGCCAAGCAGCTCCTCGGAGTCAACAAAGCGACCCATAGGGGTACCGCTGAGAATCTTAGCGGAGCGCGCAGTGGGGGTGCCGTCCTCATTGAACAGCAGTGCGCGGTTCTGATTGGACACTAAGAAGCCGGGGGCAATGGCGTTGCAGCGGATGCCGGTGCCGGCGAAGTGGGTAGCCAGCCATTGGGTGAAGTTAGAAATGCCGGCCTTTGCGGCAGAGTATGCGGGAATTTTGGTCAGGGGAATATAGGCGTTCATAGAGGAAATGTTCATAATGTTGCCGGACTTTCTCTCGACCATATCTTTTGCAAAGGTCTGAGTGGGCAGAAGCGTGCCTTGGAAGTTCAGCTTAAATACAAAGTCTACACCGTTGGGGTCAAGGTCAAAGAAGGACTTGCCGCCTTCCTTGGCTTCGTGTTGGTACTCATTGTCGGTAGTTGCCCGGGGATTGTTGCCACCTGCACCGTTGACAAGAATGTCGCAGGGGCCGAGGTCGCGGAGAATGGCCTGATGCACTTCTTCCAGTGCTGCGGGGTCAAGGACGTTTGCTTTGTAGCCGATGCAGGTGAAGCCTTCTGCGGTCAGTTCAGCGGCGAGCTTCAGGACGGCTTCCTCGTTCAGGTCCAAAGCGGCTACCTTTGCGCCGGCCTGGGCATATGCCCGCGCCATATCACCGCACAAAACACCGCCTGCACCGGTAATCACAACAACTTTGCCGGAAAAGTCTACATTCAGGGGAAGATTCATCATAATAATTTACCTCCAAAATTTTAATACATTTAATCGTGTGTCATCCTGAGCGACCAACGGGAGTCGAAGGATCTTCGCAGTTTCGATGGCGCCAAGATTCTTCGACTTCGCTACGCTTCGCTCAGAATGACAGGGTGTTTTATTTACCTTCCAGCTTATTGAGCATATCCCAAACGCCCAGCATATACATAATGCCAAGGGCACGGTCATACAGGCCATAGCCGGGGCGGACGTTGCCGGGGCCTTCGCTCCACAGGTGTCTGCCGTGGTCGGGGCGGATATAGCCCTCATAGCCGCAGTCGTGGTAAGCCTTCAGAATGTCCAAAATGCCGGTGTCACCGTCACAGTCTCTGTGAGAAGCCTCGGAGAAGTCGCCGTTTTCGAAGTGCTTGACATTGCGGATGTGGGCAAAGGCGATGCGGTCACAGTGCTTGCGGACGATGTCTGCCACATTGTTGTTGGGGTCGGCGCTCAAAGAGCCGGAGCAAAGGGTCAGGCAGTTGCAGGGGTGATCGACCATCTTCAGGAAACGGTCAATGTTCTCCTCGTTGATAAGAAGTCTGGGCAGACCGAAAATGTCCCATGGGGGGTCGTCCATATGGATGGCCATTTTGATGCCGCATTCCTCGCAGGTAGGCATAATGGCTTCCAAGAAGTATTTGAGGTTTGCCCACAGCTTTTCGTGGTCAACGCCCTCGTAAGCCTTGAAAAGCTCGTCCAGCTTTGCCATTCTTTCAGGCTCCCAGCCGGGGAAGGACATATTGTACTTTTCGGTAAAGTCCAGTATGTACTTTGCCATAGCATTATAGTCATCCTGGATCATACCCTTTTCGTAGAACAGGGCGGTGGAGCCATCGCCTACCTCATGGAAGAGGTTGGAGCGAGTCCAGTCAAAGATGGGCATAAAGTTGTAGCAGATGACTTTGACACCGAACTTGCTTAAATTGCGGATGCACTGCTTATAATTTTCGATGTACATATCACGGGTGGGAAGGCCGATCTTAATGTCATCGTGGACATTGACGGACTCCACCACATCGATATTAAAGCCGTACTTTTCGCACTGGGCTTTTACCTCTGCAATTTCCTCCTCTTCCCAAATTTCGCCGGGCATTTTGTGGTGCAGAGCCCAGACGATGCTGGTCACACCGGGAATTTGCTTAATGTCGGAGAGCTTGATTTTGTCGTTACCTTCGCCATACCAGCGAAAACCCATTTGCATAGCCATAGAAACCTCCTTAAAGATTAAAATATCTCTTTGCGTTATTGCCGCAAATATCTTCTACAAGAGAGCCTAAATAGGGAATATCCGCGGGATATTCGCCGTTATCTACCCATTTTCCAATTAAATTGCACAGTATCCGGCGGAAATATTCGTGCCGGGCGTAGCTGAGCAGGCTTCGGGAGTCGGTGAGCATACCCACAAAATTGCCGAGGATACCAAGATTTGCAAGGCTTGTGAGCTGATTTTCCATACCGGTTTTATTGTCGTTAAACCACCATGCGGAGCCGTGCTGCACTTTTCCGGGAATCTCATCGCTTTGATAGGCACCGATCAGTGTATCCAGCCAAGCATCGTCGGTGGGGTTCAGGCTGTAAAGAATGGTCTTGGGAAGCCGACCCTCTTTTTCCAGCGCGTCCATTACGCAGTGCAGCGCATCGCAGCTTTGGGTCACGGCGATACAGTCGTAGCCGCTGTCCGCGCCTAAAATATCAAATTGCCGGGAGTTGGGGTTGCGTTTTGCGCTAAAGTGAAGCTGCATCACCCAGCCGAGGCGGGCATACTGTCTGCCACAGTGGAGCAGCAGCGCAGTTTGATAGCTTTCTGCTTCTTCGGTGGTAAGGGAACTGCCGGAAAGGGCTTTTTGGAAAATGCCCTCAAGCAACGCGGGGGAGGATTTGCGGAAGGGAATATAGTCAAGACCGTGGTCTGCTGCCCGGCAGCCGCAGCGGTCAAAATATTCGATTCGGGCGGTGAGCGCATCCGCTACATCGTTAAAGCAGATGAGCTTTTTGCCGGTCGCTTCGCCTAATTTTTCAATATAAGCAGCAAAGCCGGGCTTGTGGGCGTTTAGTGCCGGGTCGGGGCGGAAGCTGGGAAGCACCTTGGTCGCAAAGCCGCTTTCGGAGAGGAGCTTGTGATACATAAGGTCACTGCAGGGGTCGTCGGTGGTGCCGATCATTGCCACGTTGCTTTGTGCAATCAGGCCGCGGGCAGAAAAGGCGCTTTCCTGCAGCTTCTTTTCGGCAAGCTCCCATACCTCCTGCGCGGTTTGGGCATTCAATGCGCCCTCGTAGCCAAAGAAGTTTTTCAGCTCTAAATGACACCAGTGGTACATTGGATTGCCGATACAGCGGGGAAGTGTTTCTGCAAATTTCTGGAATTTCTCCCGATCGGAGGCAGTACCGGTGATATAGTGCTCGCTTACACCGTTGCTGCGCATAATCCGCCATTTGTAGTGGTCGCCTCCGAGCCAGACCTGTGTGAGATTCTCGAAACGGCGATCCTCGTAGATGTCCTTGGGATCGATGTGGCAGTGGTAGTCGTAAATGGGCATCTTCTTTGCGTAGTTGTGGTACAGGACTTGTGCGGTGTCACTTTGCAGTAGAAAGTTCTCTGTCAAAAATGGCATAGTCTGCCCCTCCTTGTTTAGATAAATATAGTATAACGCAAAAGAAACGCAATAAAAATTGTAATTATTGTTTGACGCATTGTAAATCTTGCTATATAATAAAGAAAAAAGGCGGTGAGGCCTGTGACGGGCAAAATTCAGCAATTTGAAAAGCGGCAAAGCATGAAAAATAAGCAGTTTGAGGTGTTCCATTACCGGGAGCGAAGACCCGGCAATATGGAGGTGCACCACCACGATTTTTTTGAAATTTGCTTTCTTTTAGGCGGGGAGGTCAGCTTCCGTGTAGAGGGCCGTACCCACACCTTGAAGCCCGGGGATATGCTGCTTATTAACCCCCAAGAGCTTCATCAGGCACTGATCGACCGGGATACGATCTATGAGCGCATCGTGCTTTGGATCGACCGGGGCTATTTATCGGAGCTGTCCGGCGGAGGAATGGATTTAGCAGCCTGCTTTGATACCCGGCTGCCTACCCACAAAAACCGCCTGCACCCTAATAAGGTTCAGCGGGCAGAGCTGCAGGGGCTACTGGAAAAGCTGGCAGGGGAGTTTTACGGGGATGGACTGGGGAACAGCCAATATGCCCAAGGGCTGCTGCTGCAGTTTTTGGTGGAGGTCAACCGCCTGTCACTGGCGGGAGAAAAGGAAGCTCTTCCGGCAGAGGAAACAGACCTTGTGGATCAGGTGCTTTCTTATATCGGTGCCCATTATACAGAGGATATTAGTCTTGAAATGCTGGCAAGTACCTTTTATGTGAGCAAATATCACCTTTCCCACGAATTTAGCAAACGGGTGGGAACGGGTATTTACCGGTATATTATGTTTCGCCGTCTGATGCACGCCCGGGAGCTTTTGGAGGGCGGCACACCGCCCGGGGAAGCCTACGGACAGTGCGGTTTTGGAGATTATGCCAATTTCTACCGCTCCTTTAAGTCCTTTTACGGTGTCAGTCCCCGCCATTATGGCCGGGGGGACAGGGAGTAGCAGGTATAGTATTCCCCATTTTTGGATAAAAATAGAAAAGGTATGATTTATACTATTTAACTCGGATGAAAGAGGGAAGAAAAATGAAGAATGGAAAAATGCTTTTGCTTGGGATTTTTGCAGTGATCGCGGCGGTTTCTTTGCTGGGCGTGATGATTCAGGGCTGTACCACACCTGCTGAGCCTAATGATCCTGACACGGCTGCTGTGATCCAGCCGCAGGTGCCGGAAAACTCCACCGGCGCAAAGCTGTGGGCGCAGTTCCAGCAGGAGATTACCCAAAATCCCAACGCCACCCCCAAGGAAATTGCGGATGTGCTGGTGGAATTGATGGCTAACGAGTTTATGGGCGAGGCATCGGTAATTGAAAAGGATACGGAGTTTCTTGCCGGCTTCGATAATTATCAGGTTACCGGCTACCGGGAGGGTGCAATGTATGCACCGATGATCGGCTCGATCGCCTTTGTGGGCTATGTGTTCGAGCTGGAGGATGGGGTAGACCCTGCCACATTTGTGAAAAACCTTACCGACAACTGCAATCCCAGATGGAATATTTGCGTGGAAGCCGGGCAGACGGCCTGCGGCGCTATCGGCAACCGGGTATTTTTTGTGATGTATCCTTGATATGTTAGCCTGAAAGGGGGCAGGATATGCTTTTTTCCAGTATTAGCTTTCTGTATTATTTTCTGCCGTTGGTGCTGATATGCTATTTTATCCTGCCTTTTCGGCTGAAAAATGTATGTTTATTGGCCTTTAGCCTTGTATTTTATTTTTACGGAGAGCCGGTCTATGTCTTTTTGATGCTTGGCTCGACGCTGTGGTCTTATGCCCACGGGCTGCTGATCGAAAAGTATCGGGGCAGGAAGCTGTCGAAGGTGTTTTTGTGGTCGTCGGTGGCGGGCAGCTTACTGGCACTGGGCTTTTTTAAGTACGCAGACTTTTTTATCAATAATGTAAACGGCATTTTTGAAAGTGACATTCCGCTATTAAAGCTGGCACTGCCTATCGGTATCAGCTTTTATACATTCCAGACCCTGAGCTATACCATCGATGTGTACCGGGGGGAGACACCGGCGCAGAAAAGCTATATTAAGCTGGCGACCTATGTGACCCTTTTCCCTCAGCTCATTGCCGGGCCGATCGTGCGGTATACTACGGTGGCGGCGGAACTGGAAAAGCGGCAGCATAGTTTAGAGAATTTTGCGGTGGGTATCCGCCGGTTTGCGGTGGGACTTGGAAAAAAGGTGCTGATCGCGGATACTTTGGGCGCGTTAGCCACTGCGCTGCATACCAGCTCTCATCCGTCCGTGGGTGGTTACTGGCTCTATGCAGTGGCGGTGTCGCTGCAGCTTTACTTTGATTTTTCCGGATACAGCGATATGGCCATCGGCCTTGGCAGGCTTTTTGGCTTTCACTTCTTGGAGAATTTCAATTATCCCTTTATCTCGAAAAGTGTGGCGGAATTTTGGCGGCGTTGGCATATTTCTCTTGGCTCTTGGTTCCGGGATTATGTGTATATCCCTTTGGGCGGCAACCGGGTAAATACCCTCTGCTGGCTTCGAAATATCGCCATCGTTTGGTTTTTGACCGGCTTCTGGCACGGTGCAGACTGGACATTCATTATTTGGGGTCTTTACTTTGCGGCATTTTTGGTGCTGGAAAAGTTTTGGTATAACCGGGTATTTATCCATTTACCCAAGGTATTCTCCCATATTTATGTGACCTTGGTAATTCTCGTTAGCTTTGTGATCTTCGGCGGAAACGGGGTTGCCGGTATGCTTGCTGACCTTGGCAATATGTTCTTTTTGAGGGGATTGCCTCTGTGGTCAGGAGAGACGGCCTATTATCTCAGAAGCTATGGCGTGCCGCTGCTTCTTGGTATTTTGGGCGCAACGCCCCTTGTGAAAATGGGAGCAGAAAAGCTGCGGCAAAGCCGCGGGGGCTGGGTGATGGACATCTTGGAGCCGGTGTTTTTGGTGGCGGTGCTGCTTACTGTCACGGCATATTTTGTGGATGGCTCCTTTAGTCCTTTTTTGTATTTCAGGTTTTAAGCTATGAGAAAAGAAACGAAAAATTTTATTGTCACACTGACTTATGTGTGCTTTACTGCCTTTTTTGCGGCGATGTGCATTTGCGCAGGACTGAACCCTGTGAAGACTTCGGAAAGTGAACGGCGGCCATTGGCGCAGTTCCCCGAGAATATTACGGCAGAGGGGCTTTTTGACGGCTCGGTGATTGAGAAATTCGATGCCTTTACGGTAGATCAGTTCCCCCTTCGGGAAGCTTTCCGGGGGCTTAAGGCGAAATTCCAGTATCAGGTGCTGGGATTAAAGGAGAATAACGGCCTTGCCCTGCAGGACGGGTATTTTGCCAAAATCACCCCGGAATTTACCGAGGGACTGGTGGATGGCTCTGTGCAGCGGCTTTCTTATGTCTATGAAAAAAAGGTGACGGGGAAGACCTATGTGTGCCTGATTCCGGATAAAAACTACTATTTGGGTCGGGATTACGGCTATCCGGCACCGGATTACAAAGGAATGGCCGAAAAATTACAGGCTGCCTTGCCGGGCGCGGAATATGTGGACATTTTTGATGACCTGACGCTGCAAAGCTATTACCGCACCGATACTCATTGGCGGCAGGAAATGCTGGCATCCGTGGCGGCACGGCTGTGTGATGCGCTGGATATTCCGGTGGGCGAAGACTATACGCGCCATACGCTGCAGGGCTTCAAGGGTGTCTATTACGGGCAGAGTGCCCTGTCACCGGAGCCGGATGATTTGGTGTATCTGTCAAACAGCACCCTTGTAAATTGTACTGTCTATGACTATGAGACCGGGAAATCTACCGGGATTTACGACCGGGAAAAGTTTGCGGGAAACGACGGCTATGACGTATTTTTAGGTGGTACAAAGGCACTTCTGCGGATCGATAACCCAAATGCGGAAACGCTGCGGGAGCTGGTAGTTTTTCGGGATTCCTTTGCATCCAGCCTTATACCGCTGCTCGTGCAGGGCTATAAGAGCATTTATGTGGTGGATATTCGCTATGTGTCGCCGGATGCTCTTTCCCATTATGTGGATATATCGGAAAAGGATACGCTGTTTATATACAGTGCTCTGATCCTTAACCAAAAGGCATTTAAGTAAACACAGTAGGGATACAGACGTATCCCTACAATTTTTTGTATAAATACTATTGACATTATTTTCTTTATCTGTTATATTATAGTATATCTACTAAGGAAAATATAGAAAAAGGAGCAATACTATGGGAACTACCTATAAAAAATACCCCAATGCAAGAGGATTGATCGTGCAGGAGGCTGCCCGAATGTTTATCGAGGAGGGCTACACCAAAAGCTCCATTAATCGGTTGTCCAAGAATCTGGAAATGAGCCCCGGTCATATCACCTTCTATTTTCCTACCAAGGAGCATCTGCTGGCGGTGCTGGTAGAGGAGATGATCGCGTACCAGCGTATTACGATGGAGCAGGAGACCCAAGAGGGCACCAGCTCGCTTCTTGCCTATTGCTTGGAGCTGACGGCCATTGCGGCGGTTTGTGAAGAAAGTGAAATAGCAAGAGATTTCTATGCATCTGCCTACGGCACGGCACTGACCCTTGACCGTATCCGGGCAAACGATGCAGAAAAGACCCGCAGCATCTTTATTCCTTTCCATCCCGAGTGGACGGAGGAGCAGTGGGTCGCAATCGAAAACATTGTCTCCGGCATTGAATACGGAACCATTATGACCCGGGAAGAAAAGACACCGCTGGAGGTGCAGATCGAACTGACCTTAAACACGATTTTGTACCTGTTTGGTGTACCGGAGGATATCCGGAGAGCAAAAATTGAAAAGGTGCTTGCTATGGACTATCGGGCACTGGGACATAAATTGCTGCTGGGGTTCCCGGAGTATGTGGCTAAGGTCAACAAAGAAGGACTGAGGCCTCGGAGAAGAATGGTGATATATGTAGATGACATATAAGCAATAGGGGTACCCCTATTGTGGTAGCTACTTCGTACCTACCACAATGTGCCTTTGTCAAAAGAATAAAATCGCCTCCCGCGGGTCGGGAGACCCGACCCCTACAGGGTATGGTCGAAGGCGGTTGTAGGGGCGGATGCCTACATCCGCCCGTGGGTCGATGTGGGCATCGACCCCAACGGGACACTATCGTGTGATTCCGTAGGGACACCCGTCCTCGGGGGTCCGCCAACGCGGCACCGATTTTCGGACACCGCAGGAGCGGTGTCCCTACATCCTATTCCGATGGTTCATTAGAACGGCGGGGGCTTGCTCCCGCCGCCCAAAGCCTTCCCCTTGGGGGAAGGTGCCCCCGAAGGG
>JAFQPB010000026.1 GCA_017411905.1 Oscillospiraceae bacterium | reverse complement strand
GTCTGTCTGTCTACAGAATTATACTCCGTAAGCACCCGCTGTCAACTCCTTTTCGCAATATTGTTTATGCATTATAGCATATCCATTCGGAAAAATCAAGTCGTCCGCTGCGGGGGGGCTTGCTCCTGCCCTGCGTTTTCATTTTGGAAGTTTTGCACCGGGGAAATATTCCTCCACAAATTCCACCTTATCCACTCGGAAGGTCTTGCCGTCCAGATATGAAAGTATCCCCGCGTCTGTGGAAAAACGGAAGGTCAGCTTATAGGAATAGAGGGCTTGGAAATTGCGGTCGAAGCTCTTATTGAGCTTGCCGTATTTGCCGTCACCTAAAAGCGGGTGACCTGCGTGGGCAAACTGGGCGCGAATTTGGTGGGTGCGGCCGGTAATCAGCTCACATTCCACAAGGGAAAGCCCCTGATTGGAGGCAATGACACGATAATTTGTCTGGCAGGATTTTGCGCCGGTTTGGGGCGTATCGGTGACGAATACCCGGTTTTTCTTGGCATCCTTGAAAAGATAGCCCTTGAGACTCCCCTTTTGGGGCTTGGGCGTTCCCTCCACGATGGCCAGATACCGCTTGTCCATCTCCCGATCCTTGATTTTTTGATTGATAATGCGCAGGGTCTCTGCATTTTTTGCCGCTATGACGATACCGCCGGTGTTCCGGTCGATACGGTTGCAGAGCGCAGGCGCAAAGGCATTTTCCCCCCGGGGGCTCCACTCCCGCTTCTGATATAAATAGGCCTGAATATGATCGATCAGCGTTCTGCCGTATTCTGCGCCATCGTGGGGATGGACGGCAAGGCCGGGGCGTTTGTCCACAAGGATGATATTCTCATCCTCGTAAACAACGGTGATTTTCGGTGTCGCAACGGTAAGATAAGCGTTATCCTCCCGGGGCTTATCGAAAAATTCATCGTTGATATAGAGCTGGAGCACATCGCCCGCTTGGAGCCGCTGATCCCGCTGTGTCCGGGCACCGTTACATTTGATCCGCTTGATGCGGATATATTTTTGGGCAAGCGAGGCTGGCAGCAGCGGCACCGCCTTTGCGAGGAAACGGTCTAAACGCTGATTTGCATCATTTGCGCCAACGGTCAATTCTTTCATTTTGCCATACTTTCCTTCTTAATTTGGGCGTGACGGTCGGCTTTTTCCGTAAATTCGAGAGCGGGATTATAGCCCATTTTCCGCTGACGGTTATTCATTGCCGCCACCTCCAAGATCACCGCTAAATTTCGGCCGGGGGTGACAGGGATGGTATTGACCGGGATGCGGACACCCAGTATTTCTTCAAATTGCTCCTCTACGCCCAGCCGGTCGTAGCTTTGGCCTTTTTCCCACGGCACGATGCGGACAATGAGATTAATTTCATTTTCTGCCTTGACTGCACCCATACCGAAGAGGTTTGCCACGTTCACAATGCCGATACCCCGCAGCTCTACATAATTACGGATCAGGTCGGGAGCGCTGCCAACTACACTAATATCTGAGCTCTTGCGGATCTCTACTGCATCATCAGCGATCAGCCGGTGGCCACGCTTTAATAGCTCTACAGCCGTCTCGCTCTTACCGATGCCGCTGTCACCCACCAGCAGAATACCCTCGCCATAGACCTCCACAAGAACACCGTGGACAGAGGTGTGGGGTGCTAAGGCTGCTTTTAAGTAGGCAATGATGGCAGAGACCACCGTAGAGGTAGCTTCCCCGGTGGAGAGAATAGTCACGTTATGCTTCTTTGCCATTTTAAGGCATACCGGGTCAATGGTGTTGCCACGGGCAACCAGCAAAGCCGGAAATTTATAGCCAAAAAGACGGTCAAAGGTCTTTTCCTTTTCCGCCTCGGTAAGCCGCTCGATATAGCTGGCCTCCACGTTGCCCAGCACCTGCAGGCGCATAGGCTCAAAGTGGTCAAAATAACCGGCGATCTGCAGACCCGGCCGGGAAACATCCTCCACCGTCAGGCGGATCTTATCGTAATCTGAGGATGCAAAGACCACCTCAAGCCGAAAATCTGTTACGAGGGTACTCAAAAGTACACTGTGCATAGCGATCATATCATCACGCTCCCTGATGAATTTGCCTCTATTATAGCTGTAACAGCGAGGAATAGCAATCTTTTTTTCAAAAAGTCAAAATTTTTTCTAAAAAGTACTTGCTTTTTTTGTAATTCTTTGGTATCATACTGGGGCGACTGCGTAAGTCGTCTTAAATTGCGTTTTATGCGGATAGGAGGTGCAACGTATGGCAAAGTGTGATTATTGTGGCAAAGGCGTTACTTTCGGTATCAAGGTTTCTCACTCTCACAGACGGTCCAACCGTACTTGGAAGCCCAATGTGAAGCGGGTCAAGGCCATTGTCAACGGTACTCCGTGCCACGTGTATGCTTGTACCAGATGCCTCCGTTCCAATAAGGTCGAACGGGCCATTTGATCGCATACGAAAAAAGGTGTCGCTTCGGCGGCACCTTTCTTTTTTCATGCAAAAATAGGATGAATTAAACCGGCGCTCGATGCGTCGGTTTAATTTCGGGTCGATGTGGGCATCGACCCCTACAAATTTTAATGCGCGTACAGGTCTTCTGTGGCAACGGGGCGGGCCAGCATATCGATGAGCTCCCGTCTTGCATTGCCGCCCTCGTAAAGGACATTGTAGGCCGCGGCACAAATTGGCATATCTACCTTATAAGCATTTGCCAGCTCGAATGCGGATTTTGCCGCATAGTAACCCTCTACCACTGCGCCGACCTTATCCATAGCATCCTTGGCGCTCATACCCTGACCGATCAGGATACCGGCGCGGCGGTTGCGGGAGTGCATTGACGTACAGGTAACGATCAGATCACCCATACCGGCAAGACCGAAGAAGGTCTCCCGTCTGCCGCCCATAGCGATGCCCAGCCGGGCAATCTCTGCCATACCGCGGGTCATAAGCAGTGCCTTCGTATTATCGCCGTAGCCAAGGCCGTCCACCACACCGGCGCACAGCGCAATGACATTTTTCAGTGCGCCACCCAGCTCTGCGCCCACAATGTCATCGCTGGTGTAAATGCGAAACACATCGTTACAGAATGCCTTTTGGACAAATTCTGCCTTTTGCAGGTCGCCGCAGGCGGCAAGACAGCCCGTAGGCATTTCCCTGCCAACCTCCTCTGCGTGACTGGGGCCGGTGAGGGCAACTACCTGCCGTCCGGTCTCCTCGGCTACGATCTGGCTCATACGAAGCATTGTGCCGGACTCTACGCCCTTGACCACCGTGGCAACTACCGTATTTTCGCCCAAATGGGGCGCGATCATCCGGCTGCTGCTGCGAACAAAAACCGAAGATGTGGCAATGACTACAAGGTCACAATTCTCTACGCAGTCTGCCTCGGCAGAGGTTTGCAGGCTGCCGTTAAGAGGAACGCCCTCCAACATCGGATTTAAGCCCTTTTGGCGCATCTCCTGCGCAAGGGCAGCATCGTGACACCAAAGAACGGTATCAAAGCCGTTTTTACATAAACAATTTGCCAGCGCGGTGCCCCATGCACCGCAGCCAATTACTGCTGCTTTCATTGCTTTTTCTCCTTAGAACCCAAAGAAAATTTCCGCTCTGTGCCGCTGCGCAGCCGCTTAATATTCTCTCTATGCATCCAAATAGCAAAAATGCCGATGATCGCCGTACCAAGCTGCAGAGGAAAATTTCCCCAGTAGCGCAGTACGAAGCCGATACTAAAGGATGCGGCAACCAAAATGGAGCTGAGAGAAACGTATCTTGTGATAAAAAAGCAGGTAAAGAAGATTACGGCCAGTACCGCAAATACCCGCCAATCCAGCACTGCCGCCACCGTTGCGCCGCAGACCACGCCCTTGCCGCCCTTAAAGCCAAAGAGGGCAGGAAAATCGTGTCCAATGCTGACTGCCAATGCACCTAAAACCTTACCCTCTGTGGTAAGGCCGTAGGGCGCAAGGAGCGCACCGCCCAAAAGGCAGGCCGCCACCGTTTTACCCACGTCCAAAAGGATCACAAAGGCGGCTTTTCCCGTACCGAAATTACGGACAAAATTGGTAAGACCGGCATTGCCGCTTCCCTTTTCCCGCACGTCCTCATGGGCAAAGTACCGGGCGGTAAAAATTGCGCCGTTAAGATTTCCCAAAAAATAACCAACGATAGCTGTTATGATAAATGCGAAAAGCATTTTTTACTCCTCCTTGTCACCCTTTTGGCGGATGGTGATCCGCACGGGTGTGCCTTCCAGACCAAAGACCTCCCGGATCTGATTTTCCAAATATCGCTGGTAGGAGAAATGGAACAGCCGGGCATCGTTACAGAAAATAACAAAATGGGGGGGCTTGGTGCTGGCTTGGGTCATATAGTAGATCTTTAAGCGTCGACCCTTATCCGTAGGGGGCTGCACACGGGCAGTAGCGTCCGCAAGAACGCTGTTGAGCGCGCCTGTGGTGATACGGCTGGTGTTCTGCTTGTGAACATCCTGAATGACAGAAAAAAGCTTGTCCACCCGCCGTCCGGTTAGGGCAGAGAGAAATACCACCGGGGCGTAGGTCATATAGCTAAGACCGTCACGGACGGCAGCTTCCTTATCCCGCATCGTATTGGTTTCCTTGTCCTCCACCGCGTCCCATTTGTTTACCACAATGATGGCGGCTTTACCCGCTTCGTGGACAAGGCCGGCAATCTTGGTATCCTGCTCAGTCACACCGTCGTTGGCATCGATAAGGATCAGGCACACATCTGCCCGCTCGATGGCACTGATGGTACGCATATTGGAGAATTTCTCGATAATATCGTCCACCTTGCTCTTGCGGCGCATACCGGCTGTGTCGATAAAGCAGTACTTGCCGGTCTCATTTTCAAAATCGCTGTCGATGGCATCCCGAGTCGTACCGGCCACATCGGAGACGATGACCCGCTCCTCACCGAGGATGCGGTTTAAGAGGCTGGATTTGCCCACGTTGGGCTTACCTACAATGGCGACCTTGATTACATCGCTCTCCTCTTCCTCCCACTGAAAGTCACCAAACTGCTCTAAGCACCAGTCAAGCAGATCGCCGGTGCCGTGGCCGTGGATGGCAGAGACCTCAAAAAGGTCACCGATTCCCAAAGAGTAAAATTCATATACATCGGGGTTGACCGGGCCAACGGAGTCACACTTATTGACCGCCAGCGCAACGGGCTTGCCGCATTTACGCAGCATCGTTGCCACGTCCACATCGGCAGCAGTGAGACCGGTGCGGACATCCACCACCATAATGATGCAGTCAGCCAGTTCGATACCGATCTCCGCCTGCCGGCGCATAAATTTCAGCATATCGCTGTCAGTCCCCGGTTCGATACCGCCGGTATCCACCAAGGCAAAGGTCTTATTGCACCACTCGCAGTCCCCGTAAATCCGATCTCGGGTGACACCGGGCGTATCCTCAACAATAGAGGTTCTGCGGCCGGTAAGCTTATTAAAGAGCATAGACTTGCCCACATTGGGGCGGCCAACAATGGCCACCAAGGGTTTCGCCATAGCCGTCACTCCTTTCTTTCAAAACACATCTTCCATATTATGCCACATATTCTGCCGTAAATCAATGATGAAATTGTAAAGAAAAAAGGGAGGGTACACCCTCCCTTGATTTTCTCGCCTTAGTCAGCCTTGGCAGCCAGTACCTGACGGCCATTGTAGTTACCGCAAGCCTTGCAGGCCCGATGGGGCATGACAGGCTCACCGCACTTGGGGCATACAGCAACGCTGGGAGCGGAGAGCTTCCAGTTGGAGCCACGACGCTTATCGCGACGAGCGCTAGACACTTTACACTTAGGAACAGCCATGGTTGACACCTCCTTGGTCAAAACTGCTTGGGCAGCATCATTTTAAGTCTTTATCGAGAAGCTGCCGCAGGGCAGCAAAACGGGGATCCGGCTCTTTCTGACAACCGCAAGGACCATCGTTGAGATTTTTACCGCATCGGCAGCAAAGGCCTTTGCAATCCTCACTGCACAGAAGCTGAGAATCCATATTCAGCACAAACACTGTACGGACGATGTCTTCCAAGTCAGCGCAGTCACCACAAAGTTTGAATACCCATTCGTCTTCGTTTCCGTCATCGGCAAGCTCTGTTACCAGTACCACATTAAGAGGCATATCCACATCCCGGGTAAATTCTTCCGCACAGCGGTCGCATACGCCGTAGATCGTGGTCTTGATACTGCCTGACATTTCGAGAACACCCGCCGTATTGCGGACAGTACCCTCTGCCAAGACCGGCTTGGACACCGGGTAGCAGTTGCCATATTTCAGGTCGCTCAGATCTACAACCGTCGAGAAAGATACGCTCCCGCCGGGACAGTTGATGATCTTTCCAAGTTCCAGCAGCATATTTTACGCCTCCTCGCAGTCGTACCTTGCTATTATAACGGCTATGTCCCAATTTGTCAAACATTATTTTATGAAAAAACAGGGAATTTTCCGTATTTCCATATTGACATACTATGTGCAGATGTTACAATATAAATGAAGATATAAAAGACACACCCGGCATCGTATTTGTTATGTTTTTGCAAATAGGCGGTGGTCTGTGCCATATCGGTAATTTGTGAAAAGATAGCGCGTAGGCTTACGGGGTGGCTCAGCCCCGAAGTTCCTGCGCGCATTTTTGTCTTTCATAACCATTAAAGGAGGTATTTTTATGAAAAGCTCTATTGTAAACAAACGGCAAAGCCGTGCTTTCAGGGTGTTACTGATCTTGCTGATTTTTGCGCTGGGATTGTCCGGTTGCGGACAAAAAGCAGCACTCGAAAAGGGGTTTGGCTATACCTTTACACCCAATAGTGCAATGCTTGCTATCCGCTCCGATACCGACATATTCCAAAAGGATGATGTTACCTTTGATCTATACTATGGAACATACAACGCTGAAAGCGCCAAGAAGTATAATCAAGACCCCAGGGGAGCCTATGCTGCAAGTGCTTTTGCAGATAGCAAACTTATTTTTGCACTCTATATTTGTGATGCTGATGTGCAAAAAATTACGGAATGCGCTGACTATAAGGAAATTGACAACCATTATTTTGTGCGAGAAATGTCCGAGGAAGAAGCCCTATCTGAGGAATACAGTTTTACAATGAGCTACTGGAAGGATGTTATTTTTGGTGAAGGCATTACTTATAACCATAGCGAGGAAATAACAATTCCGGCAGAACTCTTTACCGAGGATTCCGGCAGACTTTCCATCTGTCTTGCAGCTTTTCACGAACCTGTGAACGATGGGGATAACTATCATCCGACAATAACATACAGAATTGATTTTAGTTACCGAGTTATTGACGGCACCACAGTAAAAATCAGTAAACGCTAAACTATGGATTCTGCTACTAAACAATCGAAAGGCAGGTAAATGGAATGAAATCTTCTATGTTTAGATTTATATCTTTCATCATAACATTCGCCCAACTTTTATCTATATCAACCGTCATCGTGTCTGCAAATCCCAACGAGAAATCTGTAGTGCAAGCCGAAACTATTCTATCGCTAGAGAGCATTTCTCTAAATAACGATACTTCTGAATCTGAACGCAAATTAAGCCCCACAGTTTCCTCCGAAAGGTTCTCATCCAACGAACAAGTTGAACTCCGTTTTGATCATACAGATGTGGTAGATTATTACTATATCACCGATGGCATAACTGTAACAGAGGGCAGCGGCAATTCTATGCAATTTACACTTACCGCAAATGATGAATTCGGAAGTGTGGATTTCTATGCAGATTACGGAAATGGCGAAGTAGTGAAAAGCTCGATTTATACCTACAAATACGGTGATACCGTTTATGTCAGCGATATCGCAAAGGATCAAGCGTGGCATATCTGTATGAACGAGCAGTACGAAGCTGGACTAATTACTTTAGAGGAATGGAAAGAGGCCTATTTCGCCTTATCGCGTACATTTGTAGAGGAGGTTACGGTTGAAAGCAACAGTTTAGAAGCACCTGATGTTTCATTGACGTCAACCGCCTCCAACATCAACACCGTAACCGGCACGCTTTCTTGGGCGTACAACGAAGATAATGATCTGCTCCCCCTAAAGCTGACAAAGGTAGAGCTGCACGATAAGGACACTGTTGGCTCCCGCTGTATCGCAACCACATATACGGACGAAAACGGCCATTATACATTCACTTTTGACAACTCCGATCCTGGCGATCTATTTGAAAGCGGCGGGTTGGACATTTTTATCCGGTGGTATATGGAAAGTGAAACTTTAAGGTTGCACCAGATGTTGCAATAACGAATTACACCTTTGATTCGACTGTAGTGGAAGACGTAAGCACAGGCGCAACAACTACCTTTAGTTACTACACCAGATACGATGAGGGAATCAACGCTTTCAAAGCAGTATATGTCCAGCAAGGAATGCTTGCAGGCCAGCGGTTTGCGATTGATATGGGAATGTCAACCGATAATTTTCTTAATGTAGTTTTTCCTTACACTTTCGATGATGATGCTGCTTTTTGCTTTGGTGTTCTTGCTGGAAACTGCTTTTCAGGTATCGGAGCAAATGCCTTCAAGGATATCGATACGCTGATTCACGAATATGGACATTTTGTAGAACGTTCTTTGGGTGTCTGCGGGGCTACTCTATGGGATATCATCATTCATAATACAGATCACACCCTCAGTGGAGATCATTTTTACAGTGAAGAAGACAAAACTTTTGCAATGCATTTAGTATGGTCAGAAGCTTGGGCAACTGCTTTTTCTCAAATTGCACAGGAGTATTATGAAAACGAATATTCGATTCTTCCATATTTTGCCAACAGCATATATGACAGTCTTAAATTACCGTGTGAGCAAGTCACCCCAGGTCCTCAAAGTTGCGAAGCGCAAGAAAAAGCAGTTATTGCAGTTTTATGGGACTTATTCGACAGCGAAGCAAACGAAACCTACACCGCCGAAACATTTGATAACGTTGCATTGGGCTATCAAACTTGGTGGAATTGTACAACGCGAGCAGGAACTTACACCTTGACAGACTTTGTGAATGTAATAGAAACATATTATCCGAGCCTTAGAGGGAAGATTGGTGCTATTATGGCTGAATACCATATTTCCCCCGGAAATTTAGCCATTACAAACCAGTCAAGCGTATCCATTTCTACACCCCCTACATTATCTTGGACGGTAAACGGCAGCATAAATAATCCTAACGACCGCTTTCAGGTTGTATTTTACGATAGTAACGGAAATTACATATGTGAATCCCCTACAATTGCAAGTACGCAAGCCTATAATACGACCTTCGCCTATTCCGTACCTCAAAGTATTTGGAATCAAGTGACGAAAGACCGTACCGGCAATTTTACCATCAATGTTGCAGTCAGAGGATATCACACAGAGGAGCCTGTTAGTGGACCGTATATTTCAAACTACGTTGCCATCTCCCTAACTGCGAGCACAAATCTTGTTATCAATTCCTCTAACCGTTATACGGAAAAAATTACAACTCTGCAACCGGGTGGATATATCGAATATAACGTTTCCTTTGCTACTGGGGGAACAAAGCTGTTTCAAACATTCGGAAGCAAAGATACAATGTTATATTTGTATGACGAAAACGGCGTGTTGCTGGATTCGGATGATGACTCTGGATATAGCTGGAACGCTTTACTTAGTTATAATGTAACAGCAGGTGTCAAGTATATAGTAAAAGTTAAGTTTTACAGCAGCAGTCAAAGCGGTGATGTAAAATTAGCTATAATGCCAACAGCAACATATTCCACCTATGAAAGTACACTTTCGTGCACGACGAATTGCGGTGCCAGTATGCGCACATTGGCTCTTAACAACGTGGATCTGTTGCGTTATACTGTGCCAAGTACAATGACGGTAACCTTTACGATGGATGCAACATATGACACCTATTTGTATGTAATTGACCCGCGTTCAACTTTGCCAATATCCACCAGCGCAAGTCAGCCATCTACATACAACGATGACGGTGGCGGTAATCTCCAAGCTAAAATAACAAAAACGCTGGATGCAAATGTGCCGTATCTCGTTATTATATCGGCGTACAATCCGGCAACACAGTCAGGTGTATATAGACTATATTTTGGTTACTAAATTACATTTCGTAAGTCTCACCGTATCAAATCTTACTTTCAGGGGTCGATGTCTGCATCGGCCCCTTTCCTTTGTGGCTGTCTATTTTAATTGCTTTTTGACGATTGTGCTCTATTTTGACTCACTGAAAAATTTCCAGTCTATTTCCCTTTCCGTGGACATATTCTTTCATAGAACATGCATAAGGAGGCTGGCTTATGGAAAATATGTACGCAAATATTGCCGCCCGGACAGGAGGCAATATCTACATCGGGGTCGTCGGTCCGGTACGCACCGGCAAATCTACCCTCATTAAAAGAATTATGGAGACGATGGTCATTCCCAACATTGAAGACCCCTACCGCAAAGAACGGGCAAAGGATGAGCTGCCCCAAAGCGGCTCGGGAAAGACCATTATGACCAGCGAGCCGAAATTTGTACCGGAGGAGGCTGTGGAGATCTGCCCGGATGGGATGACACGGCTGCGGGTGCGGATGATCGACTCGGTAGGTTATATGGTAGAGGGCGCGGTAGGTGCTACGGAGGACGGTGTGCCCCGGATGGTCACCACCCCTTGGTATGATTACGAGATACCGCTGGTAGAAGCAGCAGAATTGGGCACCCAAAAGGTAATGCAGGAGCATTGCAGCGTGGGCTTTGTGGTGACCACCGACGGTACGGTAACGGACATAGACCGGGCAGATTACTTAGAGGCCGAGGGGCGGGCGATCACCGATATGAAAAAGACGGGAAAGCCCTATCTTGTCATCATCAACTCCGCCTCCCCTGCCGGAGAAAAGGCCAAGTCGGTACAATTAGAGCTGAAGGAAAAATACGGCGTGGACAGCTTTATCTGCGACTGTCAGGCATTGACGGCGGAGGATATCAACGACCTTTTACAGGAGCTGCTGTACGCCTTTCCTATGCAGCAGCTTGCCGTGTATCTCCCCCGGTGGATGGATGCACTGGAAATGGAGCATCCGGTCAAAAGCGTCCTTTATGAAGCCCTTTTGCAGGTTGCAGAGCAGATCGCCTGTCTTGCACAGGCGGAAGGCACGCTGGCCGCCCTTGGAGATTTGGAGGCGGTACAGGACTTTAAGATTCGCGCCATCGACCTCGGAACAGGTACGGTCTCCTGCGTGCTGACCTTCCCGGAAAAGCTGTTTTATGAGATACTCAGCGCAAAGGCGGGGCTTCCCATTGAAAATGACGGACAGCTTCTATCGCTGCTTACTACCCTGTCGGAGACCAAGCGGGAGTACGATAAGATCGCCGATGCCCTTTCCTCGGTCAAGGCTACCGGCTACGGCATCGTAATGCCCAGTGCAGAGGAAATGAAGCTGGAGACACCGGAAATTCTTAAAAAGAACGGTGCATTCGGCGTAAAGCTGAAGGCAGGCGCACCGTCCATCCATATGATCCGGGTGGATATTGACACGGAGATCTCCCCGATGGTGGGCGATGAAAAGCAGTCGCGGGATTTGATCGGCTATTTGGCAGGCGAGTCGCCTGAAAAGCTGTGGGAAAGCAATATCTTCGGCAAGAGTGTCTACGCCCTCATTCAGGAGGGGCTCAGTTCCAAGCTGGTTCGCACCCCGGATGAAGTACGCAGCAAGTTCCGCGGCTGTCTGACCCGGGTGGTCAACGAGGGTGCAAACGGGGTTATTTGTTTGATATTATAAAGGTATTTTTTACAAAATCGGCGCATCAGGCGCCGATTTTGTTTTGTGGCGATGTTGGCATCAACCCCTACAAGCCTTCTCCTGGGAGAAGGTGCCCCACAGGGGCGGATGAGGGGATAAATGGGTGCAGGCCGACCCTCATCCGTCATTTTCTCGTACCTCGCAAATGCCACCTTCCCCAAAGGGGAAGGCTTGGTTTTTTCTTTTTTTCATAAAACCCTTTACCCGCGGGGAAAAATATGGTAAACTTAATAAAATGCACATTTTGGAGGTTTACCGATGAAGAAACTCCGTTTACCGAATATTTCCCTCGGGAAGAAACCGATCTCTCCCCTGCTGCTTGCCTTTTTACTGCCCTTTGGGGGACTGGCGGCCTTGATGCTCGTCTGCGGATATTTCCCCTTTGGCGTTGGCTCCTTCCTTTATTCCGATGCCTACCATCAGTACTATCCGTTTTTTGTGGAGCTGCGGGAGGCACTCCTTTCCGGGAAGGGACTGCAATGGACTTGGAGCGTTGGCTTGGGGCTGGACTTTTTGGGGCTTTTTGCTTACTACCTCGCCTCGCCGCTCAACTGGCTGGCCGTGCTCCTGCCGGAGAGTATGATCCTCGGCTATTTTTCCTTTTTACTGCCCATTAAGCTGGGCTTTGCAGGACTGTTTTTCGCCCTGTTCCTGAAGAAGATCTTCAATCGCAATGATGGGTCCATTGCCCTTTTCGGCACGTTCTACGCCACCTGCGCCTGGGCGCTGGGCTATATGTGGAACATTATGTGGCTGGATACCTTTGCCCTGCTGCCGCTGGTGATGCTGGGGATGGTGAGCCTGCTGGAAAAACGGAAATTCGTCCTTTATACGCTGACGCTGTTCCTCTCTGTCGTTATCAATTATTATGTAGGCTTTTTCGTCTGTATTTTCGTATTTCTTTCCTTTATCTGCTACGAAATCTGCCGTTTTAAGAGCATTAAAAAGCTCATTATTGATTTGGGGCTGATGGCAGTCTTTTCTGTCCTTGCCCTTTGTATGACGGCAGTGCTGACACTGCCCGCCTTTATGGCACTGCAAAATACCCACTCCTCCGTTAACACCTTCCCCGAGGAATTTAAGCTCAATATGGTCACCGAGCACAACCTTGCGGGTCTCTTAGAGGCAATGGCAAAGGCCGCCGGCAATATGAATGCCGCTATTTCTCCCACCTTTAAGGAGGGTCTGCCCAATCTTTACTGCGGCATCGGTACCATCGTACTGGCATTTTTGATGCTGGGCTCCAAAGAAGTGAAGCTGCGGGAGAAAATTTGCACTACCCTGCTCCTTGTGTTCTTCCTTCTCAGCTTTGCCATCCGGCAATTGGATTATATTTGGCACGGCTTCCACTTTACCAATATGATCCCCTACCGGTTCTCGTTCCTATTTTCCTTTGTGCTGCTCTTTATGGCCTACCGGGCGTTTACCCTTTGGGAAACCTTCCGTCCAAAACAGATCGTTCTTGCTGTAAGTCTTGCCGCCTTGCTTGTTCTTCTCTCAGAAAAGAGTACGGAAGCGGTCTTTATCCTCTTTAATTTCGTGCTCATTATGCTGTACGCTACTGTACTTCTTTACCGCACAAAGCAAATGAGGGCTTCAAAGAAGGGCAAAAAGGATGCGCTGCTGCAAATGCAATCTGCGCACCAAAAGCTGTGCGCCCGTACCCTCGCCGGCGTGATGGTGGTGGAGCTGATCCTCAATTTTGTGAATTTCGGTATGAATTTCGGCGGCACCAACATTTCCTATTACCCCAAGGGTAAGGAAAATACCGAGCAAGCGATCGATCTTATGAAGGAGCTGGAAAAGGACAACCTTTTCTACCGGGCAGAGACCACCCACACCCAATCCCTCAACGACGGTGCGCTCAACGGCTACAACGGCATTACCACCTTTACAAGCTCGGCCTTTGTTGGCGTGACCGAGTTTATGCAGGCACTGGGCTACGGCGCAAAGGACAACTATAACCGCTACTGCTATGAGGAGGCCTCCCCGGTGGCCAATCTGTTTTTGGGCATTAAATATATGCTGGAACGGGATGGCTATGTGGAAGAAAACAGCTATTTTGATGAAGTAGCGCGGTTTGACAAGGTGGCACTTTTAGAAAATAACGCCTATCTGCCCTTGGGCTTCCTTGCCAACAGTGCCCTTGCCGATTTGGAATTTCCCATCTCCGGCAACCGCTTTACCTTCCAAAATAATTTGGTAGATGCCGCCACCGGTGTGGACACTGTTTGGTCATCTACAAATAATCTGACGATCACCGCGGAATCCGGCATTACCCTTTCGAACGTCTATGCCAGCGGCTACTGCTACTATAAGGCAGAAAGCGGTGGAAAGGTGACCTACACCTATACTCCCGAGGAAGAAGGCTTTTTCTGCGTTTATATCCACCAGGGCAAGCGCAATTCCTTTAGCGTGCGGAAAAACGGGTCGTTCCTCTATAACGATTCCTACAGCCTGCCGCAGATGATTTCTGTTGCCGATGTAAAGCCCGGAGATAAGATCGAGATCGTGTTCACTGTTAAGGCAGGCGAAAGCAGCTCTATCAGCTTGGATAACGGCATTTTGAATGAAGAAAAATTCCGTCAGGCACACAGTATTCTAAACGCCTCCACCCTCTCCCTTACGGAATTTGAAAACACCCGCATCTCCGGCACCGTTGACTGCAACCGGGACGGCCTGCTCTATACCTCCATTCCCCAAAACGGCAACTGGATCGCTACCGTAGACGGGCAGGTGGTGGAAACCGTACAGGTTGGCGGCGCGATGCTGGGCATCTATATGACAGAGGGCACCCATACCGTTGAAATCGTTTATAAGAACGATGCATTCCGTGCAGGTGTCTGTATGACGGTTATCAGCTTCTTGATTTTTGGTGGCATCTATCTCCTTTGGTATAAGCCGAGGGGAGTCGAACCCCGATAGGTTTTGCGCTGCAGCTTTCCGCCAATACTGCGGAAAATCCCTCGAAAATATCGGACGGATATTCCCTTCGTGATTTTACTTGTCTTGACGAAAAGCTGTTAGCTCAAAACTGCGCAGCACCCCACAGCAAGGAATTTTGCTTTGGATTTTTGCGCAGATGACACAGCCTTGCTGACGCAAGGCAAGGAAGATAAGGAAAAATATAAACAAAAGAACTGCTGTGGGGCTGTCGGTGTTCGACTCCCCTCGGCTTAAGCCCTATAAAAAATTCCGCAAGGAAGAAAATGTATAAAAAAACGGGTCTGCGATGGCAGGCCCGTTTTTCAGCGTATCAAAGAAGTCCGAAACAGAACCTACAGGGAGTGAACGGTGGTGCACCAAACCTTCCCCTTTGGGGAAGGTGGCATTTGCGAGGGACGAGCGAATGACGGATGCGGTCAAAACCCTCACCCGACCTCGCTTTGTTCGGCCACCCTTCCCAAAGGGGAGGGTTTTGGGGCCGAGAAAAGCCACCCGGAGAGGAAAACTCCGGGTGGCGAATAAATGGTTTGGGATTATGAAAGACTTACCGTACCATTGGAGCAGACGACTTCTTTAATAGCCGCCCCATCTTTCCAATTCCAAGCAAGTGAAATGCTGTCCCATCGCTCTACCGTACCTTCGTAGGTAATACTGGAAAGACTCGTACAACCACTAAATGCAGAATAATCGATCTTATTCACATTTCTTGGAATTTTTATACTGTCAAGGCTTATGCAGTTCAAAAATGCTTCCCGTCCAATACCTACCAAACTCTCCGGGAGCACGATGCTCTTAAGACCGGTACAACCCTCAAATGTCGAATAGTCAATCGTTTTTACATTGCTCGGAATTTTTATACTAACAAGACTTGTGCAGTTCAAAAATGCGCGGTTGCCAATATTCGTCACCCTATCTGGGATTGCAATACTCACAAGACTTGTACACTCAGCAAACGTGCACTCGGCAATGCTCGTTACGCTATTCGGGATTATGATACTCACAAGATTTGTGCAGCCGCTAAATGCTCCATCACCAATCGTCCTCACGCTGTCCGGAAGCTCGATGCTCACAAGGCTGGTACAACCGCTGAATGCAGAACCTCCAACACTCGCTACGCTATCGGGGATCGTAACACTTGTAAGGCTGGCACATGACGAAAATACTCCATATTCAATATTTTTAACACCGTACGGGATTTCAATACTCTTAAGGCCGGTGCAGACAGAGAACGCACTATCTCCAATGCTCGTCACACTGTTCGGAATGGTGATGCTCGTAAGGTTTGTACAATAATAGAACAAACCATTACTAATACTTGTCAAGTTGTCCGGGAGCGTGATATTCTTAAAACCACAAAACGAGAAGGCGCTATCTTCAATATTCGTTATGCTATTCGGAAGTGTAATACTCTCAAGACTACTACACTCCTGAAACGCGCAACGACCGATTTTAGTCACACTATCTGGAATAACGACGCTCTTAAGTGTAGCATTGCCGCGGAATGCAAACCCATCAATCTCTGTTATCGGAAGGCCGTTGTAGGTATCGGGTATGACAATATCTGTATCTTTACAAGTGCCGATACCGGAAACAACGCAATAATTATCATATACCTTATAAGATAAGCCCTCGCTGGGTGACAATGGTTCTGTGGGCGGTTCGGTGGTTGGCTCTGTGGGAGGTTCTGTCGTGGGTTCCGTGGGTGGGTCAGTGGGGTCTTGGGGGTCGATGCCGCCGTATGTACATTTTTCTACCAGCTTTGCGCTCTCGGCGGTGATCTCCCAGTGCCACAGGGTCTCGCAGTCGGATGTAAGGGGCGCGCCCGCTCTATCCACAAGGGTAAAGTCACCGACAATACCGATCTTATTTGCCAGTGTCTTTACATTCTCCCCTACTGCCAGACTGACAACAGGACTATAGGCGTTTGCGTCCACGCAGATGACCGGGATATTGCCGCCGTGGCGGTAGAGGGCACTGACATCCACATCGGTGCCAACCTTAGCGGAGACATCGATCATCGGCAGACCCCAAACGGTAGGGATGGCCTCGGCTTTCACACCGGAGGAGAAGCCCGCGCAAAGGGCACCGGAGGGCGTAAACGCGGTATCCTGCACGGTTTTGAAATTTTTGCTCCTGTAGGACAGGCTGGCGGTATGGGCGATCTCCGCACCGATGACGGCTTCGCCGTTCATATCCGCATAGATGGAGAAGATGACCTTCACGCAGATGCCGTTGGGGCCTGCGATCACCGTTTCATAAATGGGGATCGCGCCCTCCAGAACACCTCTGATCTCCAGAGAGCTTTCCACCTCGAAGTGAAGCTCACAGGTAAAGGCACTGAGGTTTTCCTTACAGCTTGCCTTTGCATACAGGTTTTTCACGGAGAGACTGCCGGTAATTTCATAGCCGCCGGTATAGCGGGGAATTTTTTCTGCACTTCCGTCCTGCCCGATGGCTGTTTGGGTGCTTTTCAGAGCTTCCAAGGCTTCGTCAGACAGGGCACTTCCAAAGAGCTGGGCAAATCTGTCCGCTGCGTTTTGCGAATACTCTGCATAGGCCGGGTCGGTCTTCAGCGTTCCATTTGCGATATTAAAATCCACATCAAAGCTGATGGCATCCTTCTTGCCCCTTGCACGCATACCGGTGCTGAGAGTCACGAAGGGGGAATTGGTGCTGAAGCCGCCGCTGAGCGACGCGCCTGCGCTTCCGGCGGGGGTGATGGTGATACCGCTTTGGAGCGGCAGGATATCCTCCAGCTCAGGGCTGGCGGTGAAGCTGAAGGAGACGTTTTCAAAAACCTCCGCTATCTCCGGGGTCACGGTCTCGATCACCGTCTGCCCGCTGACGGTCTTTACAGAAGCGGCCTTGACTGCCGTTCCGTAGGGCTCACCGGGAACGATGAAAACAGTACCCACTTCAATTTCCGCACCCATATCGTTCGGCATAACCACAGTGCCGTTTTCCACAGAGACTTCCGCAGATGCGCCGTAATCCACCACCGTGTCTTTTACGGTGATGTCGGCATATTCCGGCATCTCATAGTTCAGGCGGCATTCAATTGCGCTGACGATGGCTCGGGTGCAGTCCGAAGCTGTCATCTTATCCCCGGACTTACCGGAGGATACGATTCCATAATCCACGGCTAAACGCAAGAGTGTATTCGTATCCAGCTCCTGCACAGAGGCATCGTAGTCGCCAAGGGCTGCAAGAATAGCCGTCTGTGCCACAAAGCCCCGTGTCGCCGGTTCGTTGGGGTCAAATGCGCCGTCACTGCGCAGGATCTCCCATTCATATCCGGCCTGCACATAGGAAAATACCGCGTGATCCGCAGGCACATCGGTATAATAGGGCGTTTCCTGCTGATAGGTGGTCAGTTCAAAGCTTCTTCCCAGCAGAGCGATCCATTCCCCGCGGGTGATCAGGTCGTTTTCCGCTGCGCTGCAACCGCAGGCACTTAAAAAGACCGTCACCGCCGTCAGGACAGCGCAAAGGATGAGCTTTCGCAGAAAGTGGTTCTTCATTTTCCTTTTCATATTGTCTCTCCCCTACTATAATACTATGTTTACAGTATAAATCTTTCTTTTCCATCTGTAAACCCCAAAATTCGACAGCTACGGTATTTATATAACGGGTCTGCCACCGCAGACCCGTTTTTCTTATTCGGTGGGAATGTTTTTCATTGTCAGGCTGATGCGCTTGCGCTTTTCGTCCACGTCAAGGACGGCAACCTTTACCACATCACCCACCTGCACTACCTGAGAGGGATGGGCGACCTTTTGCTTTGCTACCTGGGAGATATGCACAAGGCCGTCCTGATGGACACCGATGTCCACGAATACACCGAAGTCAATGACGTTCCGCACCGTGCCGGTGAGCACCATACCAGGCTTTAAGTCCTTCATTTCCAACACATCGGTACGCAGCACGGGAGGCGGCAGCTCGTCACGGGGGTCGCGGCCGGGCTTTTGCAGCTCCTTAACCACATCGTCTAAGGTGGGCACGCCCACACCGCAGCGGGCAGCGGCTTCCTCCTTTCCGAGGGCCTCATAACGCGCAGATAATGCACCAATATCCCCGTTTTTCACGTCCTTTTTGTCGTAGCCGCAAAGGAGCAGCAGGCTTTCTGCCGCCTTGTAGCTTTCGGGGTGGACACCGGTATTGTCAAGAATTTCCTTGCTTTCCGGCACACGGAGGAAGCCTGCGCACTGCTCGTAAGCCTTGGGTCCCAATTTTGGGACTTTTTTTAGCTGGCTGCGGGCGGTAAATGGGCCGTTTTCTTCCCGATAAGTGACCACGTTCTTCGCGATCGTACCGTTAAGGCCGGAGACCTTTTGCAGCAGACTTGCAGAGGCGGTATTCAGATCAACGCCGACCGCGTTAACACAGTCCTCCACCACGCCGCCGAGGGCTTCGTCCAGCCGTTTGGCGGGCATATCGTGCTGATACTGGCCAACACCGATAGCCTTGGGGTCGATCTTTACAAGCTCGGCAAGGGGATCTTGGAGACGGCGGGCGATAGAGACGGCACTACGCAAATTCACATCGTAATCCGGGAACTCCTCTGCCGCCAGCTTAGAGGCAGAATAGACAGACGCGCCCGCTTCGTTAACGATCATATAGCTGACACCGGGAAGACCGCGCAGCATTTCCACGGTCATCGATTCCGTTTCCCGGGAGGCGGTGCCGTTGCCGATGGCAATGTGGCGCACACCGTGCTTTTTGGCCATTGCGGTAAGCACACGGATGGCCTCTGCACGCTTCATATTGGAAAAGGTGGGGTAGACAACAGCGGTGTCCAGTACCCGGCCTGTGGGGTCCACCACCGCCACCTTACAGCCGTTTTTATAGCCGGGGTCGAGACCCATAGTCACAAAGCCCTTGACGGGGCGCTGCATCAGCAGGGGCTTCAGGTTCAGAGCGAAGTTACCGATGGCAGACTCTGCCGCCCGGTCAGTCAGCGTACTGCGAAGCTCCCGCTCGATGCTGGGGGCGATGAGCCGGTTGAAGGCATCCTCTGCGGCAGATCGGACAAACTGAGAAATGTGCATTGTAGGCTTCAGTGCCATCCGGCAGACCAACGCCTGTCCCTCCAAGCCGGGCAGTGCAGCCGTCACCTTCAGGAAGCCTTCCTTTTCGCCCCGGTTAATGGCGAGAATTTGGTGGTTTTGGAGCCGGGAGACCGGGGTCTTAAAATCGTAATACATCGTATATACGCTTTCCTTTTCCGGGTCATCGGCACAGACTGTGACCACTGCGTTGCGCTCCATTTTTTCCCGGAGGGCTTTACGAATATTCGCATCATCGGAGATCATTTCCGCCACAATATCCGATGCGCCCTGGAGGGCATCTTCTACGGTTTCCACGCCCTTTTCGGGGTCAATGTAATCGGCAGCTAAAGTCGCAGGATCGCTGCCATCCTGCTCGAAAAGAGCGAGTGCCAAAGGCTCCAAGCCTTTTTCCTTTGCTACAGTGGCACGGGT
>JAFQPB010000025.1 GCA_017411905.1 Oscillospiraceae bacterium | reverse complement strand
GCTTGCTCCCGCCGATCCATTTGTTTTTGCAAATGGATATTGCCATTGGTAATCCATATATCTTATTCCCCTTCGGGAAATCCGAAAATTAAGAATTTTCGGCGGCGAGAGCAAGCCCCCGCCCTACATTAAGATACACGTGCTGTGAAAAAGGGAGATGACGGTATCCGTCATCTCCCCCGGTGTTCTTACTTACGGATACCCAGCTTTGCGATGATTGCGCGGTAACGGTTGATGTCCTTCTTGGCCAGATAGTCCAGCAGGCTACGGCGCTTACCAACCATCATCAGCAGACCACGACGGGAGTGGTTGTCGTGCTTGTGGGTGCGCAGGTGATCGGTCAGCTCGTTAATGCGGGCAGTCAGGATAGCGATCTGTACCTCAGGAGAACCGGTATCGCCCTCATGGGTAGCATTTTCCAGGATTACCTGGGTCTTTTTTTCTTTCTGAATCATTGTTTTTTCCACCTTTTACTAAATTTACCCTGCGCTAAGTAAAGGGTCGGTGTCTTCCCAAAACTGAGCAGCGGGCATAGAAATATTATCCGGCAAAAGCCAGCTCGACTAATATATCATAGTTTTTTCCAAATGTAAAGCTTTTTTATTCGTAATTTTCATTAATTTTGTTATGAATACAGATTTCTGATCCCATATGGATTATAAAATCTATGATTGCACAGATACTATGCGGTATATCGCATAACGTGCCTCCCTTTGACAATTCTATCGGGCCGCGCCTTATCAGACAGAATTTACGCTTTCACTCCTTCGATAAATATGCTATAATGGGGTAGAGAGGCGGTGGATTTATGGCCGAATATGAGCTTGTCCGGGAGATCAAAAATTTATGCCCCAATAATCAAATGCGGGACGTGTTTTTTGAAGAGATCGAAACGGACGACCCCTTAAATTATGTAAACCAGCTTCTGAAAGGAAAGGCCGTCTCCCTTTCCCGCGGGGAAAAAGAAGACGGCACAGTTACGATTCACGCCGATTGTGACGGCCTGATCCAAAAATTCATTTTTACACCGGTGTAGCAACCTTGCCGCAGAGCAGCTTCCGCAGACCCCGGTATGCCCAATAGGCACCGGTGGTAAACAGAATATCCATCACCGTTACACACAGCACATAAAAGATCTTGGAGAACCATTCAGCGGTCACTGCTGCCACCGCCTGCCGGACAGCCTCCAAAGGCGGGATGTTGCACTGGTAGAAGTTATTAAAATTGACCTCCATAAGCTGCGCCGCCGTTGCAGACACCGCGCAGAAGCAGATAATAAAGATAATGACTGCCTTCTGCTCGCCCTTCTTAGCCGGTGTGTGCAGGTTGAGCGACGGAATCAGCAGGAACGCAAACATAATCAGCAGATGCACAGTCACCGTATGGAAATCGAAAAAGCCTTTGAAGTAATTGGTCACATTCCAAGAGCCAAAAATCAAAGCAGGATAAATAATCATCATAATAAATACCGCGCTGCAAATAGCCGCAGTAATGCCGCCCACTTTATCCTGATGCTTGCCGCGGTAGAACGCCATGATCGGCAGCATAAAAATAAACAGTGAGCAATAGTGCAGAGGAATGTGGTACAGATCATAGCCTTGCGCGAAGGAAAGTGCCTGCTTGCCGATCTCCAGCAGCACGACGAGAATGGCAACGATCTTAAAAGGTATCATACGGATTTCAAAGCTCTTTTTGCCGATGGTAACGCGAAATACCCAGCAAAGCAGGATCATCACCGCCAGCGCGGGCAGCACGGAAATTGCGTGTTCCTTGGTCCAAAGCTCCATAATAAAATCTCCTTTTTTATCTCTCCCTCCTATCTTAACAAATTTTTAATAACTTTGCAACTATTTTTTAACGGAGAATCTATGATTTATAAAAAAATTGTTTCGGGCACCTTCCTCTCCCGCCCCAACCGCTTCATTGCCCACATCGAAATCGATAGAAAAGACACCGTCTGCCACGTAAAAAACACCGGCAGGTGCAAAGAGCTTTTGACCCCCGGTGCGGCTGTGTGGTGTGAAAAATCCGACAATCCTACCCGCAAGACCCAGTACGATCTCATTGCCGTCCAAAAGGGGTCTCGCCTTATCAATATGGACTCCCAAGCCCCCAATAAGTCCGCCCACCGCTGGCTCTCCAGCGGCGGGCTGGGTGAAATAAAAAACCTTCGTGCAGAATGCACCTACGGTGCTTCCCGGTTCGATTTCTCCTTTGAAAAGGACGGAAAAAGGTGCTTTTTAGAGGTAAAAGGCGTCACCTTAGAACAGGGCGGCATCTGCGCTTTTCCCGACGCGCCTACCGAACGGGGTACAAAGCACCTAAAAGAATTAGCCGCCCTCCAAAAAGAGGGCTTTGGTACCTATGTGCTGTTCGTCATTCAAATGTCGGAGGTTCTCCATCTCCGCCCCAATGATGCTACTGACCCGGCCTTTGGAAAAGCCCTCCGGGAGGCCGCCGCGGCCGGCGTGCAAATTCTCGCTATGGACTGTGCTGTCACCCCCGATAGTATGACAGTCCAAAACCCGGTAGAAGTAAAATTATAAACGGCTGTGGGAAATCCGCAGCCGTTTATAATTTCTCTAATAATTCTTCCAGTTCAGTAATGCTCTTGATTTCAAAATCCGGTGTGTTTTCCGGGGGCGCGGATTTTTCCTTGGGATTGACCCAGCAGGTATAGATGCCTGCGTTTTTGCCACCGCGGATGTCGGAACTGAGACTGTCGCCTACGATCATCGCCTTTTTCGGGTCAAAACCTTCTATCCGGGCAAAGCACGCATTAAAATAGGCTTTATCCGGCTTATTGGCTCCCATTTTCTCCGAAATAAAAATATCCGCAAAATAGGGCGCAAGCCCTGCGCTGGCAATACGGCTCGTCTGCACCCGACCGGCACCGTTGCTGGCAAGGTACAGCCGATATTTCTTGGCAAGAGCCTTTACCGTCTCCTCCGCGCCGGGCAAAAAATAGTGACCCTCGGATAAATGATCCATATATTTTTCTGCCGTCTCCTTCGGGTCTGCCGTTGCACCCAAAACTTCAAAAAGCTCCCGGAATCGCTGCCAGATCAGCTTATCCCGGGTAATTTCCCCTTTTTCCAGCATTTTCCAATACCGCAGATTGATTTTGCTATAGAGCGCGCTGTTTTCCTCTGTAGGCTCTACGCCTGCGCCCGCTAAGGTCTTGTGGATCGCCACCGATTCCTGCATATGAAAATCCAAAATGGTATCATCCAAGTCCAAAAACAGAAATTCAATCACCGTTTTTTCTCCTCACGATAGCGTTAGCAATATCCGCAAATTGCGCAATAGAAAGCGTCTCGCCCCGGACATTTGCCGGCAGGCCGCAGCTTTCAATGATTTCCCCTACCCCACTTTTTCCCAATTCCGGGAAGCCGGAGGCAATACCGTTTTGGAGGGTCTTTCTGCGCATAGCAAAGCTGGCCTTTACCACCCGGAAAAACACCTTTTCATCTAATATCTCCCAAGGCTTTTCTTTCCTTGTCTTTAAGGTAATGACCGCAGAGGTCACCTTGGGTTGGGGCAAAAAGCACCCAGCAGGCACATCAAACAGCAGCTCCGGCACTGCATAGTACTGGCAAAATACCGTAAATGCACTGTAGTCCGCGGTGCCCGGCTTTGCTGCGATCCGTACCGCTACCTCTTTTTGCACCATAACTGTAACACTTTCGAAACACTCCGCTTCCAAAAGGGCAGACAAAATAGGTGATGTAATATAGTAGGGCAAATTGGCGCAGGCCATTGGCCGCAGACCGGCAAATTTCTCTTTTACAAGTGCCGCCACATCCTGCCGCAATACGTCATCCCAAATGATCTCCAAATTATCAAATTCGCCCACCGTTACCTCTAAGATCGGTTTTAGACGGTTGTCCAGCTCCACGGCACAGACCTTTTTCGCCCGCAGGCAAAGCTGCTGGGTCAGCGGGCCGATGCCTGGGCCGATCTCCAAAACACCCGCCGTTTCGTCCACGCCCGCATCCTCCGCGATCCGCTCCGGCACCCACTTGGCAATCAGAAAATTTTGCCCCTTGGCCTTGGAAAAATGGAAGCCGTGCTCCCCAAGGAGGGGCTTCATAATATGGATATCACATACATCGATCATAATATAGCCGCCTTTCTGCCCCCATTATAGCAGGATATTTTCCTTTTTTCAATAAGCATTGACAGACACAGAATTTTATGTTATATTTCCATTGTTACAGGCTGTGAAAAAGACACATCCCCCTTGTAAGCTGCCCAGAGAGGAGCCGGTTTTGGTGCAACGGCTCTGCATCCCTGCAACGGAGATACCACTTTTGAGCCGAGAGTCGGAAATGGCTCTCCGGGTGCGCCCGTTAAAGCGTCAATGAGTGGCGAAGCGATTCGCAACCAGGGTGGAACCGTGGAATACTTTGTATCCCACCCCTGATTCTTCAGGGGTGGGATTATTTTTTCTCTCCCCAATCAAAAAGGAGGAAAACAAAATGGAAAACGAAAACCTGTACACCTTTGAAAACCCCGAATACCGCAAAACTTTTTGGCACACCAGCTCCCATGTGATGGCCCAAGCCGTCAAGCGGCTGTGGCCTGAAGTACAGCTTGCCATCGGTCCTGCCATCGACGAGGGCTGGTACTACGACTTTGACGCACCCTTTACCTTTACCCCCGACCATCTTTCTCAGATCGAAAGTGAAATGAAAAAGATCGTCAAGGAGCGCATCCGTATTGAGCGCAGTGAGCTGCCCCGTACTGAAGCACTGGCTTGGGCAGATGCCCAGAATGAGCCCTATAAGCGGGAGCTGATCGAGGATCTGCCCGAAGGTGAGACCATCTCCTTCTATACTCAGGGCGATTTTACCGACCTGTGTGCCGGTCCTCACCTTGACCACACCGGCAGACTTCGTCACAACGGCTTCAAGCTGACCAAGTCCTGCGGTGCCTACTGGCGCGGTGACAGCAGCCGCAAAATGCTCCAGAGAATTTACGGCATCGGCTTCCCCAGTAAGGACGAGCTGGATGCCTACTTGGAGCGTCAGGCAGAAGCCCTGAAGCGGGATCATAATAAGCTGGGTCGTGAGTTGGAATTCTTCACCACCGTGGAAGAGATCGGTCAGGGTCTGCCCATTTTGCTGCCCAAGGGTGCCCGTGTCATTCAGACTTTGCAGCGCTGGGTGGAGGACGAGGAGCAGAAGCGGGGCTACCTGCTGACTAAGACCCCGCTTATGGCAAAGAGTGACCTATATAAAATTTCCGGTCACTGGGATCATTATTTGGACGGAATGTTCGTGCTGGGTGATCCGCAGGACGAGACCAAGGAATGCTTCGCGCTCCGTCCCATGACCTGCCCCTTCCAGTATCAGGTCTACCTGAACCGCGCCCGTTCCTACCGCGACCTGCCTATGCGCTTGGGTG
>JAFQPB010000024.1 GCA_017411905.1 Oscillospiraceae bacterium | reverse complement strand
GGGCGACTGCATCTCCCTCGATGGCTCCACCGGTAACATTTACGACGGTCTGATCCCCACCAAGGATGCCGAGATCGCCGGCGAATTTGGTCGTATTATGGGATGGGCTGACCAGTACCGCACCTTGAAGGTTCGCACTAATGCTGACTCTCCCCGTGATGCTGTCAAGGCTCGCGAGCTGGGCGCAGAGGGCATCGGTCTGTGCCGTACCGAGCATATGTTCTTTGAGGAAGGCCGTATCGGCTCCTTCCGTGAGATGATCTGCTCCGACACTGTGGAAGAGCGCGAAGCCGCTCTGGAGAAGATCCTGCCTATGCAGCAGGCTGACTTCGAGGGCCTCTACGAGGCTATGGAGGGTATGCCCGTTTGCATCCGCTTCCTGGATCCCCCGCTCCACGAGTTCGTTCCCACCACCGAGGAAGACATCGCTGCACTGGCTGTTACCCAGGGTAAGACCGTTCAGCAGATCAAGGACATCATCGCTTCCTTGCACGAGTTCAACCCCATGATGGGTCACCGTGGCTGCCGTCTGAGCGTTACCTATCCTGAGATTGCTGCTATGCAGACCAAGGCGGTTATCCGTGCTGCCATCGCAGTCCAGAAGCGTCATCCCGAGTGGAACAACGTTCCCGAGATTATGATTCCGCTGGTCGGCGAAGTCAAGGAGCTGAAGTACGTTAAGGACGTTGTTGTCAAGACCGCTGATGCTGAGATCGCTGCTGCAGGCGTAGAGCTCAAGTACGAGGTCGGTACGATGATCGAGATCCCCAGAGCTTGTCTGACTGCAGATCAGATCGCCGAGGAAGCTGAGTTCTTCTGCTTTGGCACCAATGACCTGACCCAGATGACCTTCGGCTTCAGCCGTGACGATGCAGGCAAGTTCCTGAACGCCTACTATGAGTCCAAGATCTACGAGAACGATCCCTTTGCAAAGCTGGATCAGACCGGTGTTGGTATGCTGATGGAGATGGCTGTCTCCAAGGGCAAGGCTTCCGGCAAGAAGCTGCACTACGGTATCTGCGGCGAGCACGGCGGCGACCCCGTCTCCGTGGAGTTCTGCCACAAGATCGGCCTGGACTATGTGTCCTGCAGCCCCTTCCGTGTACCCATCGCCCGTCTGGCCGCCGCTCAGGCCGCCATCAAGGGCTAATTGCTAACAATAAAACTGCCACCTGCGGGTGGCAGTTTTTTGTTGCAATGCCCTTGAAGTTATATTCGCCTTACGCCGAGTGATATTGCTTCGCAGTGAGATTATGCTTCGCAAGTGATATTGGGCTTCGCCCGGTTTTGGAGGCGAATATAATATTACTGAAGCCGTAAGGCTTCAATAACATTTTCGCCTTGCGAAAATATCACTCCGCCAAAGACGGAATATCACTTTATTTCTATCAAAAAATCTATGTAATTAGTAGGGGACGATGCCCACATCGTCCCGCAGGCAGATGGTATGGTCGCTCTGAAGCAGGAGCTGCTGCACATCCCGGATAGGCGCTTCATATGCCCAAAGCGGAGTTTTTTGAATATGGATGCAGTGAAAGGATTTTAGTTCATTAAGTGAAAGGCTTTCCAGGTATTTACGGGAGTAGCGCATTCGAAAGAGTAAGGCTGTTAAACGCCAGTACAGGATGTAGTCCCGCATATCAAGGGCACGGGGAGACCGGGCGGTTCTGCCCATCCACCAGTGGTATCCTTTTTTGGGATATGCTTGCAAAGTGTTTAGCGGTAAGCAACAAAAATACTCGTAAAGAGAACGCTTCCCACCGGGGAGCATAATGGAAAAGCGTAGATGCAAGTCCTCCGCATCTGTCAAATCAAACCTGTTCATCATCGTGCCTCCTTTTTACACAGTATACTACATTGTGATTAACTCCACAATACTGTAAATACGTCTTTTTGTCTATAATGTAACTATAAGGTCGGAAAGGCGGTGAAGACTGTGTTGGATTATAGTCCGTTGTGGAAAACAATGCAGGATAAAGAAATATCGCAATACAGTCTTTTGAAGGGCGGCATAGATAACAAGACTTTGGACAGCTTGAAAAAAGGAAATAACATTACCCTTTTGACACTGGAGAAGATTTGCGCGATTTGTGAATGTACACCCAACGATGTGGTGCGTTTTGTGCCGGCAAATGAATGATTTATCACACTCCCGCACAGCGTCAGAAAACGCCGTTTGGGACAAAAGTTAATATCCGCAGTAGCTCCCATCTTAACCGGTGGGGGCTACTCTTTTTTTTATTGATAAGTACCCCTATGTGCTTAGATGCTTGCTTTATAATTTTCTCATAACGGTGTTAATTTTGGCTTATGTTTGTCGGCGTGCTACACCGGTGAAAAGTGCAGTTTTTCCATACATAAGTTGGTGATTTCCACTGAAATTACCGGTATTACGCATTTTGACCACACAAGAGTCCATTCAAATATAAGTGCTCGACGGCGTGCACACCGCCAAAAACGACGTGCATACCGGCAAAAACACAAGTGAGAAATACATAAAGGCAGAATTTATAAAAATTTTGATGCAATACCCAGGGTGGGAATATCAGAGTTTGTACTGTAGCAGGCTCTGCAGCCGTGTACTGGCACAATAATTGAATCCCCTCGGAGAAATCTGAGTGTGAATAACGACACAGATCGGCTTGAAAATCAGTGGTACTCCATTTTTGACCCGGCAAATCAGCGGGAGCTGTTCCGTGTCTACGAAAACGAAAACAGCTATCAGTTTGACCTCTATACCTCCGGCATCCAAAGCGGTTTTGTGTCGGTCTCAGCAGAGGAAAGGTGGTATAATGATGTTGTGAATCAGTATGAGACGAGCACGCTGGATACACTGACCACCACCAATGGCTCCTATGCCGTCGAGGATCAGCTCATAGACAATGTCTTTGCCTTTACCGGCGGTCATACCCAGTATCTTGCCGGCGACGACTTCTTCAGCGGTGCTGTGGAATTTACGATAGAGGCTCCGAAGGTATCTCTGCCTGCATCGGCAGAAAAGCTGGAGACCTATTTGAGCAATATGGGTCTGAAGCTCTATTGCGATATGGACAATATAGCAGCCTCTCTGGAGCACGCGGAGCTGCTATCAAATAATTTCGGAGATAGCTTTTACTGGAACGGCTACAAAATGAACAGTATTGAAAATGTAGAAAAGGCAAGAGCTGTTCTGCAAAAGCAATTTGATGATGCAAGAGCCCTTTACGAGGAAGTCAAAAACTTTGAAACCTCCAACACACGGCAGGTGCTTTCCGACAATGCCCATTTTGCCCAACTCAACGCCCTTTCTGCCGGCAACAACAGCTTTTCCGGCACGACTGTCAAGCTTTCCGGTGTGGCGGCTTCTACAAGCGATGTAGCCCTGTTTGAAATGGGTAAGGAGTATGTCCTTAAGGTCGGTCTTTCCCTCCTTGACGGCAATGGGAACCCCATCAGCGTAAATACCGTGCCCCTATCCGGTACAACACCCACTGGTGTGCGGTTTGGTGGAGACTATATCGGCTTGTCCGCAACCGGCGAGTACGAAATTTCGCTGAATCTCCATCAGGGTCAGTATGCGGTGGTGGTCTATATCGCCACCAAGGACGAGGGTATCCGGGTCAGCGAAATTCAGAGGGTGGCCTTTGTCACCATCGAAAAGGGCGAGATCGCATCCAGCGCAATGTACATAGAGGCGAGTGAAGGCAACAAGAATTTGCTTCTCACCTATCAGATCAAAAATACCCGCTATGTGACAGTGGAGGCCACCAAGGAGGCCTATACGCCCAAGGAGATCGAGCGGCTTGTGAGCATCGAGGTGCTGTCCTACGGCGCACCCTTCCACGGCGCAGTGCTTGAATACGAAAACGGCACAGCCGTTGACGCAGATGCGACCCTCGGAAAGGGCACATACCGAATGATGTGCTATCTGGCAACCGATGACGGCCTTGCCCAAAGCTATGTATATTTGACGGTTGAATAATGCCGAACCTTACGGCACGCCATCGTTAGACTTCGTAGGGGACGATGCCCACATCGTCCCGCTCAAATGAATAAAATCGCGGCATCGAGCCGCGATTTTATTTTGGGTCGTCGAGGGCGCCGACCCCCACGGCGCACTATCGTTAGACATCGTAGGGCGGGGGCTTGCTCCCGCCGCCCAAAGCCTTCCCCTTGGGGGAAGGTGCCCCCGAAGGGGGCGGATGAGGGTCGTTCAGCACCGAAGGATCGCTATGCAGAAAGGATAGAAGGTATAAGGTTTCCCCTCATCCGACCTCGCTGTGCTCGGCCACCTTCTCCCGGGAGAAGGCTTTGGCGCACCATCATACAATTTCGTAGGGACACCCGTCCCCGGGTGTCCGTAAAATGGCACCGTGACCGCGGACACCGCAGGAGCGGTGTCCCTACGATGCACCGTCGAAAGAGGGTGTAGGGAATGCATTTATGCATTCCATAAAGGGAACGGATAAATCCGTTCCCTACGAGGGGAATAATTATCCATTATCAACTTTATAGTTTGACCCTCATCCGACCTCGCTGTGCTCGGCCACCTTCTCCCGGGCGAAGGCTTTG
>JAFQPB010000002.1 GCA_017411905.1 Oscillospiraceae bacterium | reverse complement strand
CGCTGTTCGCGACCCACCTCCCCTTACACAGGGGAGGCTTAGGTGCGGAATCATTGTGAATTGCTTAGTCGTTTCTTCTTCTGCCGCCGAAAAGGAGCAAAAGGCGAAGAAGCTGGGCAAGGGATACGGCCAGTGCGGCCACATAGGTCATTGCGGCAGCAGTCAGGGTCTTTCTTGCACCGTTTTGTTCCTCCGGGGTCAAGAGCCCGCCGTCCTTGATGGCGGCCATTGCCCGGCGGCTGGCATTAAATTCTACAGGGAGCGTAACGAGCTGAAACACCGCAGACAGGCCAAAGCAGGCGATACCGGCATAAATGAAGCCGGAAGCGGTCACACTTTCCGAGGTGAAGAGCAGACCGATGAGGATCAGGGGCATTGCCAGCATCGAGCCGATGTTGGTCACGGGAATGATGGCGGCACGCAGATGGATGGGGGCATATTTGTGGGCGTACTGTACGGCGTGGCCGGCTTCGTGGCAGGCCACACCGATGGCGGCGGTAGAGGTATTGTCGTACACGCTGTCCGACAAACGAATGACATTGGCTTTGGGGTCATAATGGTCGGTGAGATTTCCGGAGACCCGGGTGATCTGCACGCCCCGCACACCGCTTCTCTCCAGCACCTGCCGGGCAGCCTCTGCGCCAGTAATATGGCGAGACGATAGCTGATTGGAATACCGCTTAAAGGTGGAATTTACCCGGGCACTGGCCACAAGAGCAAAAATGACACAGGGAAGAACAAGGACGATATATGTCCAGTCGATCCCGTAATAATACATAAAAGGCATAGTGTTTCTCCTTTCCGTTACTGCCTTTATTATACCCGATTTATAGATTTTTGCAAGAGGAGGGGAAGGGAAGAACTTTACATTTTTGTAAACTCTGTTATAATAAAAGAAAATAAGGAGGTAGCTTATGGAAATTTTATATTGGCTGGAAGGTATTCGCGTCCCCATTCTCAACGAGTTTATGCTGCTCGTTACCAAATTCGGCGAAGAAACGCTGTTTTTGGTGGCGGCGCTGACCATTCTTTGGTGCGCGGATAAGCGCAGAAGCTATTATCTTTTGGCAGTTGGCTTCTTGGGACTGATCGGCAATCAGTTTTTGAAGCTCGCATTCCGCATTCCCAGACCGTGGGTGCAGGATCCCAATTTTACCATTTTGGAGCAGGCGCGGGAAGCGGCCTCCGGCTACAGCTTCCCCAGCGGACACACCCAGACGGCGGTCGGTACCTTTGGCAGTATCGCTTATACCACGAAAAACAAGCTCGTAAGATACCTATGCGTTGCCGTTTGTATTCTTGTGCCCATTTCCAGAATGTACATCGGTGTCCATACACCGCTGGATGTGACAGTGGCGGCGGCGATCGCTGTGCTGCTTATCTACTGTTTGAAGCCCATCACCGGGGCGCAAAGCGGCAAGTGGATGCCTTGGATCCTCAGCGCGATGGTGCTTTGCGCGGCAGCGTTTTGGGCATATGTGGAGTTTTTCCCTTTCCCGGCAGATCTGGATGCCCATAATTATGAGAGCGCAGTCAGCAATGCCTATAAGTTTTTGGGTGCCATCATCGGCTTTGCCATCGTGTATATGGTGGTCGAAAAGTGGTTACACTTTGAGGTAAAGGCAGTTTGGTGGGCGCAGATTTTGAAGGTCGCCATTGGCTTTGGGCTGGTGCTGGCCGTCAAGAGTGGACTGAAAGCACCTATAAACGCATTGGTGGGTGCGCAGTTGGGCTCTGCCGTGCGGTATTTCCTCATCGTGATCGTTGCGGGAATCCTTTGGCCGCTGTCTTTTAGATTCTTTAAGAGATTGGGGAACAAGGGATAAACTATGTGGCTTTTGTGGTTTTCTGTAGCTGTTTTAGTGCTTCTTTTGGCGGTTGGCGGGTATACCTTCCGTGAGGCCTGCGGAAGGAGAGCGGAGCCGAATTGGCTGGATGCAGTGGCCTTGCAGAATACCACATACGAAAGATACACCGACCACATTCAGGCGGCGAGAAAATGGCTGGATAGGCACAAGGTTGTGGATGTGTGGACAGAGAGCCACGATAAGCGAAAGCTCCACGCCCATTGGATTCCTGTGGATGACCCAAAAGGTACGGTGATCCTTGCCCACGGCTACCGCAGTACAAAGCTGCTGGATTTCGGAATGATCTATGAGCTGTACCATAACATTGGTGTGAATTTACTGCTGATCGACCAGCGCAGTCACGGCCACAGTGAGGGAAAATACATTACCTTCGGCGTGCTGGAAAGCCGGGATATGCAAAAATGGGTGCAATTCCATAACGAGCACTTTGGCTGCCATCCAATCATTCTCAGCGGCCTTTCCATGGGTGCATCTACGGTGCTTTACTTGGCGGACAGGCAGCTTCCGGAGAATGTCAGGGGCATTATCGCCGATTGTGGGTTCACTTCTCCCAAGGAGATCATCTCTAAAGTGTTCCGGGATACGGTGCATATTGGTGCAGGGCCGTTTTTGTGGGCGGCAGATCTGTTTGCCCGGGTATTGGCAGGCTTTAGCTTCTATGAACGGGATACCCGGAAGAGCCTCCAAAAAAGCCGCCTGCCGGTGCTGCTCATCCACGGAAAAGAGGATGATTTTGTTCCCTGCGAAATGACCCGGCAGGCCTATGCGGCCTGTACTTCGGAAAAGGAAATGTTTCTTGTAGGGGAGGCCGGGCACGGCACCAGTTACCTGTTTGATACCCCAGGCTACCGGAAGCAGGTTATGGATTTTCTGCGGAAATATATGAATAAAGAGATTTGAGGTAGAGATATGAGCGAAATTCGCGTAAAAAAACTGCGGGAGGGTGCGACCCTTCCTACATATGGTACGCCTTATGCGGCAGGGGCTGATTTGTATGCCTGCTTAGAAAAGGAAATATCCATTGCACCGGGAGAGACGGTCTTTGTGCCAACCGGCATTGCGATGGAGGTGCCGGAGCACTGTGCGGGACTTATCTATGCCCGCAGCGGGCTTGCCTGCAAGCGGGGGCTTGCGCCTGCCAATAAGGTGGGTGTGGTAGACAGCGACTACAGGGGCGAAATTATCGTGGTGCTCCATAACCACGGCAGTATTCCCCAGACCGTTGCAAACGGGGAACGGATCGCACAGATGATTATTACGCCTGTGCTCACACCCCGGTATGTGGAAGCGGAGGAGCTGACAGACACCGTCCGGGCAGAAAAAGGCTTCGGCTCAACGGGAAAATAAGGGAAGTCCCTGACCGCGGTCAGGGACTTTTTGTCAGTAATAAAGCAGATCCGAGTAGGTGGGATAAGGCCAGTACTTTTTATCGGTGTACGTTTCCAAGGTATCTGCGTAGCTGCGCAGGACAGCCATCTGGGCGCAGACTGTATTGTGATAATAATCTGCGGCGGCCTGCTTGTCGGCTGGGACATTACTGAGCATCTTTTCCAAGACCTCACAGGCTTCGTACAGCGAATCTGCGGCCTCCGAGAGCTTCTGCGCCAGCGCAGTTTCAGCCTTGCAGGAGAGCCCTGCAGAGGTTTTATCCACAATGCCACGGGTCAGGGCGGCAGCGTAGGCAGCAGCGGCAGGCAGGATCTGGTGCAGTGCCATATCCACGCTTGTTCTGGCCTCAATATTTATGATCTTGCAGTAGGCTTCCAGATAGATCTCATACCGGGCGTGGAACTCGTTTTCCGTAAAAATACCGTGCTTTTTGAATAGCTCCATATTTTCCGGCATTGTATAGGCGCGAAGTGCCTCCGGGGTGGACTTGCGGTTGGCAAGCCCCCGGCGGGCGGCTTCTTCCTCCCACGCCTTGGCGTAGCCGTTGCCGTTGAAGATAATACGCTGATGGGCTGTTAGACTGCGGCAAATAAGACTGTGAAGCGCGCCTTCAAAATCCGCGGCCTGTTCCAATTCGTCCGCATACCGGGCGAGGATCTCTGCCATAATGGTATTAAGAACGATATTGGGTCCTGCAATGGATTGGGACGAGCCCACCATACGGAACTCAAACTTATTACCGGTAAAGGCAAGGGGAGAGGTGCGGTTTCTGTCGGTGGTGTCCTTGGGGATGGAGGGCAGAACGTCTACGCCGATACGCATCAGGCTCTTATCGGGGCCTTCGTAATCGGTGCTGTTGACAATGGATTCCACCACAGCAGTCAGCTCATCGCCAAGGAAGATGGACACGATGGCGGGAGGGGCTTCGTTGGCACCCAAGCGGTGGTCGTTGCCTGCACCGGCGATGGCGCACCGCAGAAACGCCTGATATTCGTCGATACCGTGGAGAAAAGCGGTTAAAAACAGCAGAAAACGGGCGTTTTGTGCCGGGGTCTGACCGGGACTAAAGAGATTCTTTCCGCTGTCTGTGGACAGCGACCAGTTGTTGTGCTTACCGGAGCCGTTGACACCGGCAAAGGGCTTTTCGTGGAGCAGACATACTAAGTTATGCTTGGCGGCGCACTTTTTCATTACCTGCATCATAAGCTGGTTGGTATCACAGGCATTATTGGCGGTGGTATAGATGGGCGCAAGCTCATGCTGACAGGGCGCGGCCTCGTTGTGCTTTGTTTTGGAAAGCACACCAAGCCGCCAAAGCTGCTCATCAAGGTCCTGCATAAACCGGGAGACCCTACTTCGGATGGTGCCGAAATAATGGTCATCCAGCTCCTGCCCCTTGGGCGGCTGTGCGCCAAAGAGGGTACGGCCGGTGAGCCGCAGATCCTCCCGCTGGGCGTAAAGGTCTTTGGGCAGGAGGAAGTATTCCTGCTCTGCGCCTACGCAGGGAATGACCCGGTGGGTCTCTTGGTCGCCAAAGAGCCGCAAAATGCGGACGGCTTCCCGGGAGACCTCGTCGATGGAGCGCAAAAGGGGTGTCTTTTTATCCAGTGCTTCACCGGTATAGGAGAAAAAGCAGGTGGGGATATACAGGCTTCCGTCCCGGACAAAGGCAAAGGAGGTAGGATCCCAAGCGGTATAGCCACGGGCTTCAAAGGTCGCCCGCAGACCGCCGGAGGGGAAGGAGGAGGCGTCCGGTTCGCCCCGCACCAGCTCCTTACCGGAAAACTCCATAATGACCGCCCCGTTTTCCGCCGGGGTGATAAAGGAGTCGTGCTTTTCCGCAGTAATGCCGGTCATAGGCTGGAACCAGTGGGTATAGTGGGTCGCACCCTTCTCGATGGCCCATTGCTTCATTGCCACGGCGATCTCATTTGCTACATCTAAGGGAAGGGATGTACCGTTTTCGATGCATTGCTTCCACGCGGCAAATACTTTGCCGTCCAGACGGCTGCCCATAGTGGCTTCGTTGAATACATCACATCCGAAAATCTCGGGAATGTTGATAGCAGGGGCCATAATCTCTCCTCCAATACTTTGATTTTTCTATTTTAACGGATGAAAGTGGAGATTGCAAGGATAAATATGCATAATTTTCCGGTAAGGAAAAGGGAATCGTTGTATATAGCTACAAAAAAACCGAAAATTCTTCCTTTTCGAAAAATAGGCATTGCCTTTTATATAGCAAATATGTATAATACCTATAACAATTCTGTTATATGTTAAGGTGGTTAACGGTATGGAAGTCTATGCAAATATGACGAAGGAGCAGCTTGCGGCTGCTTATGCAAAGGAAAAAGCCCACTTTGAAGACAGCAAGGCCCAAGGGCTTAACTTAAATATGGCCCGCGGCAAGCCTGCAAAGGCGCAGCTTGATGCAGTCAGCGGTTTATTGACTGCACTGAGCACCGTGGAGGATTGCTATGCGGATAATACGGACGTCCGTAACTACGGTGAGCTGGCAGGTATGCCCAGCGCAAGAGCCTTTTGGGCGGATATTCTGGGCTGCAAGCCGGAGCAGACGGTTCTCGGCGGCACCTCCAGCCTAAATCTTGCTTTCGATGTGATCTCCCGGGCCTACAGCCACGGTCTGCTCCACAGTGAGCGTCCCTGGTGCAAGGAGGAAAAGGTTAAGTTCCTGTGCCCCGCACCCGGCTATGACCGCCATTTCCGCATTACGGAGTTCTTTGGCGCAGAGCTTATCACCGTGCCTATGACCCCCGAGGGGCCGGATATGGATATGGTGGAGGAATATATTAAAGACCCGGCAGTAAAGGGTATTTGGGTAGTGCCCAAGTATTCCAATCCCACCGGCATTATTTTCTCCAATGAGACTGTTCGCCGCTTTGCGGCTATGAAGCCCGCCGCACCGGATTTTGCCATTATGTGGGACAATGCCTACTGTGTCCATGAATTTGATGGCGATTATGTAGAGTTCCCGGATATTATCGGTCTTTGTGAGGAATACGGCAATGCCGATATGGTCTATGAATTTGCTTCCACCTCCAAGATCACCTTTGCCGGTGCCGGTGTTTCCGTGCTGGCCTGCTCGGAGGCCAATGTGAATTATTTCCTGAAGCTGTTCTCCGTGCAAATGATCTCCTATGACAAGGTCAATCAGCTCCGGCACGTTCGGTTTTTGAAGGACAGAGCCCATACCTTGGCGCTTATGAAGAAGCACGCCGCCATTATGGCACCGAAGTTCCAAGTGGTTTCGGATGTGTTAGAGCAGCAGCTAAAGCCCTGCGGCTTCGCAAGCTGGAGCAGTCCCAAGGGCGGCTACTTTGTGAGCCTTGACACTATGCCCGGTACAGCCAAGCGGGCACTGGCTTTGTGCAAGGAGGCAGGGGTGGTAATGACCCCCGCCGGTGCAACCTATCCCTACGGCATCGACCCCAGTGACAGCAATATCCGCATTGCACCCAGCCTGCCCCCTGTGGAGGAATTGGAGCTTGCAATGGATGTGTTCTGCACCTGCCTGAAGCTGGCGGCTCTGGAAAAACTACTAAATAAGTGAGGATGTTCCTATGGCGACACCAAAGGAATTATATTATGAAAAACGCGGCAAAATGCTGGTAAAGAATTTGCAGAGCCGGCATTTTGATGCCTGTTACTGTGCCAATCGGGAGGAGGCCCTGAAAAAGGCACTGCAGTGGATCCCGGAAGGAGCCACAGTGGGTTGGGGCGGTGCGATGTCTGCCGCCCAGATCGGCCTTATCGATGCAGTGCGGCAGGGGAATTATACTGCCCTTGACCGGGAAAAATGCGCTACCCGCGAGGAGCGGGATGCCATTGCCGCCAAGTGCTTTTCCGCGGATGTGTTCCTTACCGGTGCCAACGGACTGAGTATGGACGGCCAAATGGTCAATATCGACGGTATGGGCAACCGGGTCGCGGCCATTATTTACGGCCCGAAAACGGTGCTGGTGATTGCAGGTATGAATAAGGTGACCGATGGCTTGGACGATGCTGTCCGCCGCGCCCGGACAGTGGCGGCACCTGCCAACCAGCAGCGTTTCTGTTTAGAGAATCCCTGTACCGTCACCGGTACCTGCGCTGACTGTAAGAGCGAAAGCTGCATCTGCAACCAAATCGTTATTACCCGCCATTGTAAGCCTGCAGGCCGAATCAAATTCATTTTGGTAGGCGAGGATTTAGGCCTTTAAGAAAGGAACTTTACTGTGTACGAAAAGCTGAAGGCATTATATGAAAAACACCGCGCGACGGTCATATATCTTGTTTTTGGCGTGCTGACCACGGCAGTCAATTATGCTATCTATCTGCCGCTTTACAATTTTGTACATTTGCCTGCGTCGGTCTGTAACGGCATTGCGTGGGTAGCGGCGGTGGCCTTTGCCTATGTGACCAATAAGCTATACGTATTTGAAAGCAAAAGCTGGCGCGGCGTGTGGGGAGAAATTTTGCGGTTTGTGGGCAGCCGTGTGGCTTCCGGCGCGGTGGAGACTGTGAGCCTGCTCCTGACTGTCGATATTCTCGGCTGGAACGGCAACATAATGAAGCTGCTGCTGGCTGTCTTCGTTATCGTATTTAACTATGTTCTCAGTAAATTTTTTGTATTCAAAAAGTAATCAAAACGACCCGTCCTCACTGGAAGGGTCGTTTCTGCATATATTTTACAAGGTTTCTTTCAAAATCAAAACTTTACATAGCGCGAAAAATGCTGTATAATGTCGTTAAAAAGGGGGGATAGGATGGAAACGGCAATATTTGACCCGTTGGAGGCCTTTGAGACAAGGCTTGGGGAAAAGCATAAGGAGAATGTCAGCCGCTTTTTCGAAAAGCTGGTGGAGCAGTCCAAGGTGGACATTGCCAAAAACCGGGAGACTGTCCGGCAGTATAACGAATGTAAGGAAAATGTGGGGAAGCTCACGACCAAGCGCAACTGGCTGCGGTTTTTCCGGGTGCTGGCGTGTATTACGGTTATTTTGATTCCCCTTGTGCTCCTAAAGCTGACCCCGATGATCCGTGCTCTGAAAAAGGAGATCGAGGAAGCCGACCAAAGGGCAGAGGCACTGCTCAGTGAAGCCTACCGCCAGATGCAGCCGCTGAACAGTCTTTTTACCGATCAGGATGCCCTGCGCCTGACAGAGGAGACTATGCCGCTTTTAACCTTCGCGCCCTGTTTTTCTGCCGAGCAGGAAAGGGATATGAAGGTCAATTACGATTTTTCCATACAGGACGATACCGAGCGGTCTTCCATAGATATACTGGCAGGCCACTATAATGAAAACCCCTTCCTTTTTGAAAAGAAACGGATCCATACCATGGGTGAGGAGACCTACCACGGCTACAAGACGATCCACTGGACAGAGCGGTACCGGGACAGCAAGGGCAACTGGCATACCCGAACCCGTTCCCAGACTCTCCACGCAACAGTCACCAAGCCTAAGCCCTATTATCACACCCAAGTGGTCCTTTCCTACTGCGCCCAAGGTGGACCGGAGCTGTCCTTTACCCGGGATGCCACCCACCTGGAGCAAAAGAGCGAAAAAGAGATCGAGCGGTATGTAAAAAAGGGCGAAAAGAAACTACAAAAGCTGAACGAAGAAGCGGTGGAGGAAAACGACGATTTTACCAGTATGTCCAATTCCCAGTTTGAGGTGCTTTTTGATGCGCTGGATCGCACCAATGAGGTGCAGTTCCGTACCCTCTTTACACCGCTGGCGCAGACCAATATGGTGGACTTACTGCTGTCCAAAACCGGCTACGGTGACGATTTTACATTCCTGAAAGAAAAGCGTACTAACCGGATCATTACCCATCACAGTCAGGGAAGGGAGCTGACACTCCTGCCGGGAGAGTATATCTCCTATTGCTTCGATATTATAAAGAGCAATTTTGAGGGCAAAAATGCGGATTTCTTTAAGGCAGTGTATTTCGATTTCGCGCCTTTGCTTGCCATCCCAGTTTATCAGGAACGGCCTGTTCACTCTCTGAAGCCCATCCCGGATCTATCGCAAAAGTATTCCCTAAAGCAGTTTGAGACCCTCGCCAACGCGCTGAGCCCCAGCTATGTAGTCCATCCCGGCACAAAGACAGAGGCGATCATAAAATCCGCTTTTGTCCGCTCGAAGGACGGCGTGGATGAGACCTGCATCACCGCCTATTCCTACGATATTGCAAAGCGGCTGGACTTTGTACCGATGCTGGGCGGTGACGGAAGAATGCACAGCGTGCCGGTAGAATGGGACGATTATTTGCCCTTAGAGGCAGAAAACCGTTTCTTTGTTGCAAGCAGCGAAAAAACCCAAAATGCCATTGCAAGCCGCAATGGTCTGAGTATATTTAGGTAAAGGAGAAATATAAATGGCTAATCAATTAGATGAACTGAATCCCGAAGTACGTGAAGAAGGCTTAGATACCAATGTCATTGTGAAAAAGATCCCTGTAGAGGTAGGCGCAGGCTCTAAGATATTTGAGATCGCCCTGTGGGTCTGCGGTATTATCCCCGGCCTTGTGTTCCTCTTTATGAAGACAAATGCTCAAAAGCATTTTGACCAGCTCCAGCAGAAGATCCAGAGAAACGCCTCTCAGATCGATAACTACTTGGAGCAGCGCGTAATGGTACTGCAGAACTGCGCCCGGCTTTTGGATAAGGCAATCGATCTGGATAAGAGCACCTTTGTGGAAATCGCAAAGCACCGCTCCGGCAGTGCCGATGCGGACACCGCCCGTAACGAAATGAGCGGTCAGATCGAGAACATCTCCCGGAACATCAATGTAGCAGTGGAGCGCTATCCTGACCTTGCCGCCCACCGGGAAATTGCGGACGCTATGCAGCAGAATATGTACCTGCAGCGGGAAATCACCGCCGCAAGAGAGCTGTATAACGACACCATCGACCAGTGGAACCGGGACATCTTCGCTTGGCCCACCAAGAAGATCGTGGCCGCCAAGAACGGCTACACCACCCGCATCCCCTTCATCGCCTCCAAGGAGATCAAGGAAAAAGCAAAGGGCGTATTTTTCTGAATTTCGGTAAGCACCTTCGTGTACGTAAAAAGGCTTCCCATTGAGGGGAAGCTGTCAAAAATCTTTGATTTTTGACTGATGAGGTGGAGTGGTTTTAGACACCTCATCCGACCTCGCGCTGCTCGGCCACCTTCTCCTCAAGGAGAAGGCTTTCCACTAAAGCAATTTTTATTTTCTACAAACTATTGCAAAAACTTGACACTTGTGTTACGATAGGTATGCCAAACCAATTTAATATACGATAGGGGCACTCTATCTTTTTATAGGGATACTATACCCTTTTTCGGGACATACTCGTATGGTGAATTTGATAAAAATGCAAATTCCCTCAATACGAGTGTGCTCACGATTGTGCCCTTTATATTGAATTGGTTTGGCGACTATCGGAGTTTGCGTTTTTTGTGCGACTGCTTCGGTAGCCGCACTTTTTATTTTATGGAGGAGAAAAAGAAATGAAACGGATACTGGCAATTATTCTTATACTTAGTATAATGCTGTCACTGGCTTCTTGTGGCTGTCAGGACAGAAATATCGGTAGGCTTTATACGATTACCTTTGAATCCAATGGTGGTAGTACGGTTCCTTCTCAAACAGTGGAGGCAAGAAAGACTGCACAAAGACCCGTTGCTCCCACTAAGGAAGGTTTTATCTTCGGTGGATGGCACACGGATGCAGCGTTGACACAACTCTACGATTTTGGTAAGCCGGTTATCAGCGATATGACGCTGTACGCAAAGTGGGAAGAAAAGCCTGTTTCTGGCGGCGGTTCTTCTGTAGATACATATTTTATTTCCGGGCTTGACATCGAAAAGGATAATAATTTGGTAACAGCTGTTGTCAGCGCACCAAAAAACTGCTTATTCCTTGTGCGTTTTATTGAAGAAGATATTTATTTCGACGATGATTATCCAAACAATAAGGCATACATAACATCTGATAGTTTATATGCTACCTGTGCAGTAGACGCACAGACGGATATGGGCAAGATCGGTGCAAACATTGTGGGTACATTACCTGAGTATTATGTAGCTGAGGCCGTCCTTTTGGATATGGATGGTAATTTGCTGTGTAATCCCGCATCCTTTATTGAACATACCACCCGTTATGAGGATTTTGCGGAAAAAACCGTACATGATTTTGCAGAAGATGATGTAGTGTTGAAATTCGATAAAACCGAGGATATGAACTTCGGTGTTTTAGCAGACAATGTGATAACACTGCAAGTTTCCGACCTTGTAGTAGACGAGGAGACCGACCTGCACACACTGAAGGGTGCGAGCAGAACAATCAAGGCCGGTGACAAGCTGTTCATCACCGATGGCACAGATACAGCACTGATCCGCGTCAAGAGCATTAACAAAAAAGATGATATCGTGGAAATTATTCCTGCAAATGCTGAGGATTCAGAGTACGGATTCGCCTTAGAGGATTTCTATAAATTTTTGAAGGTCGATATGGACTACGATGGCAATGTCAAGTCCACCAATAATCCCAATAGCACAAAGTCTGCGGATTTCGGGCTTAAAACGACAGGTATTGTAGATGTGAATAGAACATTTAGCACAGCTTTAGCATTGAAGCCGCTTGCCTTTGAAACGGAATTTTTCAAAGCATCTGGTAAGGTAGATGGCGAAATCAGCGCAAACATAATAATTATTTGGGATATTGTTTTGTTTGGTGAGGATGAGTTTCGATTTGAATTTACTTACGACACAGATTTAACAGTAAATATTTCTGTTTTGGCTAAAATCGATAATCAAAAACGAGCAGAAAAGGAAACCAAAGAAGTAGAACTTGGCAAGGTTGAAATTCCTTTCGGCATTACAGGTTTGCGTACATTTGCTAAAGTGAACGGTTATGTAGAATGGGAACTTGAAGGTGGATTAGAATTTAATGGTACAATTCATACAGAACAAGGCTTTAAGTATAGCACAAAAAATGGCTATCAACCAGTCGAGAAAAAGAGTCAAAATTGGACACTGCAATGCAAGGGTGCTGCAAAAATTGATTTTGGGCCGAAGATATCTGTTGGTGTAGAATTTTTAGATGAGGTTGTTACCTGCGAGTTGGAGTGTTTTATTGGCGCCAAGGGTGAGTGCGAGATTGTTGTGCCCGTATTCCAAAGCGGATATTCTACAGAGAAACACGACTGTAACCTTTGTATTGACGGCGAAGTTAGCGGAGCGATTTCTTTGCATGCCAAGCTAAAATATAAAATTACAGAAAAGCTAAAGGGCACACCTGTAGATTTTAAAATTGCTGAATGTGAATGGAAGCTGTTTGATTTGTATATTTCTGTGCTGAACCCGGCAAGCAGTGCGTTTGGTGGAAAGTTCAAGATGGGTTTGGGCTCCTGTCCAAACAAGTCTTATAAAACAGAATTTGCGGTTTTGGATGAGGAAAACAATCCTTCCAATGGAACGGCAACAGTTGCTTCACTGAAAAACGATATAGATGTTGGTGCCGTAAGGAATGGAGATTATCTCTACCTGCCGAAAGGTGAATACAAGGCAACTGGCAATGGACTAAATGCAAGCGTAACGTTTACAGTTAACGGTAATGCACAGAAAGTTAAGATTGTAAAAAATTCCGGCGATACGGTACAGGATCCCTCTGAGAAAGACTATTCCGCAGGTCTTCTGTTTACAAAAAGCAGTGATGGGGAAAGCTATTATGTGGCAAGTGTTGGAATCTGCACCGATACGGAAATCGTAATTCCTGATACCTATAATGGTTTGCCAGTAACGGGAATCCGTGAAAAAGCATTTTACCAAAATGATACGATTACAAGCATACGAATCCCGGATAGCGTAATTACAATAGAAGGTGATGCAATTCAGGAATGTTCAGCTTTGACTGATCTGTATATTGGTAGCGGAGTTCAAAGTGTCTGTGAAGGCAACTACAATATGGTTTTCAACTGTCCATCCCTTGTCAACATTGAGGTAAGCGAAGATAATATGTATTTCAAGACAGTTGATGGCAATATGATGAGTAAGGATGGAAAAACCTTTGTGCTATATGCTTCAGGTAAGCGGGAAAGCAGCTTTGCGATTCCTGCCGGCGTTACTACTATAGGAATGGATGCTTTTGCGTACGCAGAAAATCTTGAGAACGTGCTAATTCCGGATGGTGTAACTGAAATTCAGGCCTATACATTTTGGAACTGTACTGCATTAGAAAGTATAAGAGTTCCGGATGGTGTAACTACGATTGGTCGATCTGCCTTTGGTTATACCACAGTACTAAGGTTAGTTGTATTACCAGAGAGCCTTAATTGGATAGATTTTAATGCTTTCAGTACAGAATCTGTTAATTACATTTACTATGGTGGGACTGTTGCACAGTGGCAGGCAATATCTAAGGATACCGGCTGGGATAAACATTTTGTTTCCTATGTGATTTACTGCACTGATGGGAGCGTTTCTAAGAGCTAATCATTAATCCATAACTAAATCCCCACGGAGCAAGAAGGAGAGTCGCGGCTCTCCTTCTTGCTATTTGTTCTACTTAGGTGGGTGAGGTTTTTTGTACCTCATCCGTCATTTGCTTGTCCCTCGCAAATGCCACCTTCCGACATCAGGGGAAGGTTTTGCGACAAAAATGTAGGGAATGCATTTATGCATTCCAAAATGGAACGGATAAATCCGTTCCCTACAAAGCGCACACCGCTGCGCACTCATAATTTATAATTTGTAACTTGTATTTTATAACTTAGCTGTGCTATACTATTAAGAAACGGGGAAGGAGGGGTGGAAATGGATAAATTTGTCTTAAAATCGGAGTATCGTCCGACCGGCGATCAGCCGGAGGCGATCGAAAAGCTGTCGATGGGTATCGAAAACGGCATCGAGGAGCAGGTGCTCTTGGGTGTGACCGGTTCGGGTAAGACCTTTACGATGGCCAATATCATTGCCAACGCCAACCGCCCCACCTTAGTCCTTGCCCACAATAAAACCCTTGCCGCCCAGTTATGTAGTGAGTTTCGGGAGTTTTTCACCGATAACGCGGTGGAGTATTTTGTTTCCTATTACGACTACTATCAGCCCGAGGCATATATTGCCCATACGGATACCTATATCGAAAAGGACTCCTCTGTCAACGAGGAGATCGACCGCCTGCGCCACAGCGCCACCTCTGCGCTGTTTGAACGGCGGGATGTGATCGTGGTATCGTCGGTGAGCTGTCTTTACGGCTTGGGTGACCCCATCGACTATAAGAGTATGGTCATTTCGCTTCGCACCGGGCAGCAGCGGCCGATGGACGAAATTCTTGCCAAATTAGCGGAAATTCGCTATGAGCGCAACGATATTGATTTCTCCCGTAATAAGTTCCGTGTCCGGGGCGATACCTTGGAGATTTATCCTGCCTACTGGAACGGCAGAGCCATCCGGGTAGAGTTTTTCGGCGATGAATTGACCGTATCAGTGAAGTCAATGCGGTGACCGGAATGGTAGAGCGGTATATCGACCATATCGCCATCTATCCCGCCAGCCACTATGTGGCCTCGCGGGAAAAATTGGAGCGGGCGATGGCGGAAATTCGCAGGGAATGTGACGAACAAGTGGCATTTTTTCGCTCGCAGGATAAGCTGATCGAAGCCCAGCGGATCGCTCAGCGCACCAATTATGATTTGGAGATGCTCACCGAGATCGGCTTTTGTACCGGAATCGAGAACTATTCCCGGGTCATTCAGGGGAGAGCACCGGGCACACCGCCCACCACCCTTCTTGACTATTTCCCCGATGATTTCCTGCTCTTTATCGATGAGAGCCACGTGACGATTCCCCAGACGAGAGCCATGTATGCCGGTGACCGCAGCCGCAAGGATGCCCTTGTAAGCTACGGCTTCCGGCTCCCCTCGGCATATGATAACCGGCCTCTTAATTTTGAGGAATTTACCGATAAGATACATCAGCGCATTTATGTTTCTGCAACGCCCGGCCAGTACGAGCTGACCCGCTCCGGGCAGACCGTAGAGCAGGTCATTCGGCCTACGGGACTTCTTGACCCGGTTGTAGAGGTGCGGCCTGTGGAGGGACAGATCGACGATCTGATCGGTGAGATCAACGCCCGCAGCGCGAAAAATGAGCGAGTGTTGGTCACCACCCTGACAAAGAAAATGGCAGAGGACTTGACGGTCTATCTGCAAAAGATGGGTATCCGTGTCCGCTATATGCACGCGGATATTGGCACTATGGAGCGAATGGAGATCATCCGCGACCTGCGGATGGCGAAATTTGACGTACTGGTGGGTATCAACCTGCTCCGGGAGGGACTCGATTTGCCGGAGGTCAGCTTGGTAGCCATTTTGGACGCGGACAAGGAGGGCTTCCTCCGCTCCGAGACGAGCCTCATTCAGACCATTGGCCGCGCCGCACGAAATGCGGAAGGCAAGGTCATTATGTATGCCGATACCATAACCCCCTCTATGCAGGCGGCCATCGACACCACCGCACGTCGCCGTGAGATTCAAAACACTTATAATGAAAAGCACGGCATCGTGCCGAAAACCATAATCAAATCCGTCCGCGACCTGATCGAGATTTCCTCGCCCACCGCTGAGCGAAAGGGAAAAGCCGGCATCAAGATGACCAAGGCAGAAAAGGAAAAAGAGATCGCAAGGCTCGAAAAGCAGATGAAGGAAGCGGCCCGTATGATGGAATACGAATATGCCGCGCTGCTGCGCGATGAAATTATCCGCCTGCGTGGTCAGCAGTAAATAGAAAAATCCATTTATTTGGAGGAATGAAGATGAAAAAGATAAGAATTTTATCTGTGGCACTGGCTGCTTGCCTTGCGGTAGCTGCGGTTATTTTCTGCCTGCCTGCGGAGGTCAGGGCAGAGACGCAGGGTATTTATACCTATACGGTAACAGACGGAAAAGCAACAGTCACGGGATGTCAAACATCCGCAAGCGGCCATATTGCCGTGCCTGAAAGATTGGGTGGCTACCCGGTAACCACCATCGGCGCCGGTGCATTTAAGGACTGTAACAAATTGGAGGTGATCACCTTTTCGGAGGGGATTACGACCATCGAAGCCAATGCGTTCCAAAACTGCGTAAAGCTGACAAAGCTGAATATCCCCAACAGCATTGCATCCATTGCAAGCTCTGCATTTTCCGGCTGTGACAGCCTTACCTACAATATCTATGATAACGGCAAGTACTTGGGAAATGACGGGGAACGCTATATTGTTCTTATGGATACGGTGTCGACGGATATTACTGCCTGCCAAATCCATGAGGGTACAAAGGTCATTTTTTACAATGCCTTTTTTGACTGCGGGCTGACAAGCATTACGATCCCCCATGGGGTCAGGACCATCGGGGAAAAGGCCTTTTTCCAATGCACCCGCCTGAAAAACGTAACGATTCCGAATAGCGTAACAGCCATTCATTCTATGGCCTTTGGTAACTGCAGAAGCCTTGCGGGCATTACGATTCCCGGCGGTGTAACGGAAATCGGCGACAAGGTGTTTTCTCAGTGCAAGAGCCTTACTGCCGTTACTGTCCCGGAGGGTGTGCGCGCCATTGGCAAGTCTGCCTTTGCTTACTGTAACTACCTTACGGATATTGTGCTTCCCAAGAGCCTGACTGCCATCGGCGAGGGCGCATTTTTGGGCTGCAGCGGACTTAAAAATGTCTATTATAAGGGCACGGAAGCGGAATGGGCGCTGATCGCGGGGACGGATGCTCTCCCCAATGCGGCGGTTTTCTATAATGCCTCCGGCTGCATCCACAAGTGGGATGAGGGCGCTGTGACCAAGGAGGCGAACTGTGTAGAACCGGGCACAAAAACCTACACCTGCACCCTCTGTCAGGAAAAGCGGGAAGAGGAGCTGCCGATCCTTACCACCCATACATATCAAAACGATTGCGACACAGACTGCGATATTTGCGGTCTCCTGCGGGAAACCACCCATAGCTACGATCCTATTTGGCACGCAGATGAGACCGGGCACTTTTACGAGTGTACCGTCTGTGGCGATAAAAAGGACGAAAATGCCCATACCCCCGGCCCGGAGGCCACGGACACCACGCCCCAAACCTGCACCGTTTGCGGCTATATCGTAAAGCCTGCCTTGGGACATATCCATAATTTTGGCACAGAGTGGAAAGCGGACAGCACCGGGCATTGGCACGGCTGTGACGGCTGTGAGGAAAAGGGTGAATCTGCCGCCCACAGCTTCGAAAATGACTGTGATGCGGACTGCACTGTCTGCGGTTATGTGCGTGCGGTCACCCATAGCTATAAGACTGAATGGTCATCAGACGGAGAGAAGCACTGGCACGAATGCAGCATTTGCGGGGATAAAAAGGACGAAAATGCCCATATTCCCGGTGCGGAGCCTACGGAAAATGCACCCCAAACCTGTACAGCGTGCGGCTATGTGTTAGCACCTGCCACCGGTACGCCCGATCCCACCGAGCCACCCACCGAGCCAAACCCCGGCGCAGAGGAAGGTGGTGACCTCTGGGTAAAGATTTTTGTAGCGGTTGCGGTGATCGCCGCGGCTGCTCTCGGTGTTACAGAGGTCGTATTTCGCAGGAAAAAGAGCAAATAAAGGGTGAATAACGATGGAAAAAATTACGAGCTTTACCATTGACCATATCAAGCTGCAGCCTGGTGTGTATGTTTCCCGCAAGGACAGGGTAGGGGAGGAGACTGTCACCACCTTTGACCTGCGTTTTACCTCCCCTAATGAAGAGCCGGTGATGAATACGGCAGAGATGCATACCATCGAGCATTTGGCGGCAACCTATCTGCGAAATGCGCCGGATTGGAAAGAAAAAGTCCTGTATTTTGGCCCGATGGGCTGCCGTACCGGCTTTTATCTCCTGCTTACCGGTGACTATACTTCCCGGGAGATATTGCCGCTGCTGACAGCGTGCTTCCGGTTTATCCGGGATTTTCAGGGCGAGGTGCCCGGTGCGTCTGCCAAGGATTGCGGAAACTATTTGGATATGAATCTGCCTATGGCAAACTACTGGGGCGATAGATACACCCGTTTGCTGGAAAATATTACTGACGACCGGCTGACCTACCCGGAGTGAGGAGCGAGATATGAAGCTTGGCATTATTGGCGCGATGGATGTGGAAGTGGCCACCTTAAAAGAAAAAATGAAGCAGGTAACCACCGTAGAAAAGGCAGGCGCGGTTTACTTTGACGGATTACTGGCAGGATTGCCGGCTGTGGTGGTGCAGTGCGGTGTGGGGAAGGTCAATGCAGCCCTCTGCGCCCAGATTTTCTGCGACTGCTTCGGTGTGACCCATATTATAAACACCGGCATTGCCGGGTCACTGGATGCCCGGTTGGATATTGGCGACTTGGTTATAAGCTTAGATGCCATTTACCACGATTTTGATCTGCGGTTTTGGGGGCGTCCCATCGGGCAGGTGCCCGGTATGGATGTGACTGCCTTCCCCGCAGACGAAAGACTTCGTACAGCGGCGCAGGCGGCGGCAGAGGAGGTAAATCCCGGCCACAGCACCGTTGGACGGATCGCCAGCGGCGACCAGTTTATCTGCACCAAGGAGCAAAAGGCACGAATCATTGCAGATACGGGCGCACTCTGTACCGAGATGGAGGGTGCGGCTATTGCCCACGCGGCCTATAAAAACGGCATCCCCTTTGTCATCATCCGCGCCATTTCCGACAAGGCAGACGATTCTGCCGAAATGGATTATCCCACCTTTGAGGCCATTGCGGCAAAGCGCTGCGCAGAGGTGACAATGAAGCTGGCAGAAGCATTACAGAAATAAAAAATTGGCACGCACGGTTTCGTGCGCGCCAATTTTTTATGTGCGGGCGTTGTCTACAGGCTTAAAGTGCCGCTCCAGCGGCGTTCTGTAATAGTAGAGCATAAAAATGGTACAGCTCAGGATCCAGCCGGCTGGATAGCCCATAGCGATGGGGATCACCTCGTTGCAGACTACTGACATAATGGCAAGGTACACCTGCCGGAAAAGCACATAGGCCGAGAGCATAATGACCATCGGTGCCCGGGTATTGCCGGCTCCCCGGAGTGCAGCGGAATAGACCTGCGTAAAGCAGGTGAGCAGGTAAAACGGTGTGATGTACCGCAAAAACAGAGTGCCGTAGCGGATGGATTCCTCCTGTGCAGTAAAGAAACGCACCACATCACCGGAGAAGATCAGCACCGGGATCATCAGGATGCCGGTGACACCGGTGGCAAGCAGCAGGGAATTGGTCACACCCTTTCGCGCCCGCTTAACCTGCCCGCAGCCCAAATTCTGCCCTACAAAGGTAGTGGTCGCCAGGGAAACAGACTGGGCAGGGAGGAACAGCAGCATATCGATCTTGGAGTAGGCCGTGTAGCCGGACATACAGCTCGGGCCGAAGAAATTGATATAGGACTGGACGAAGATATTGGAAAAGGAGGTGATGGAGACCTGCAGGGCAGAGGGAATGCCAAGAGAGACGATCCGACCCAGCAGATGCCAGTTGACTTTCAGCTTCTTAAAGGAAAAACGGACGCAGGATTTGGTTCGCATCAGGGATATGACGATGAGAATTGCAGAAACGCCCTGAGAGAGGATGGTCGCCCAAGCAACGCCATCTACCTTCATACCGAATACGAGAACGAAAAGCAGATCCAGCGCGGTGTTGAGCACGGCACAGACCACAAGGAAATAGAAAGGCCGCTTGGAATCACCCACTGCCCGCAAAATGGCGGCACCCATATTGTAAAACACCAGACCCATTATGCCGGTAAAGTAAATGGAAAGGTAAGTCTTGGCCTCTGGCCAGACCTCCTCGGGAATCTTGGCGAAATCCAAAAGGAGCGGCGTGAGCAAATGACCGGCAGCGGTAAAGATAAGACCCATAACAAAGGTCATAACCATTGCGGTATGTACCAGCTTTTCGATGGCATCCTCGTTTTTTGCACCAAAATTCTGGCTGATAAGGGCACCGGCACCGGTAGCGAAGCCTAAGAAAAAGCCAATGAACATATTGACGATAGGACCCATAGAGCCGACGGCGGCAAAGGCATTGTCGCTGACGAAGTTGCCGACGACCCAAGTGTCTACCGTGTTATAAAGCTGCTGGAACAGGTTGCCAATGAGCAGCGGGAACGCAAAGGAAATGAGCTGACGGGTAATGCTGCCCCCGGTCATATCCATACTGTGGCGGCGCACAGTGGCTTGCTTTTTGATACCGAACAAAGAAAAAGCCTTCTCTCATCATGATCTGTCTGTCAATTATAGCATCGATCTCTATAAAATGCAATAACGCACCCCAAAAGAAAACACTTGCATTTCTTGGGAAATGGAATACAATATAAGTAATTTCTATGATGGGATGGATGTATATGAACAAAATCTATATCCCGGACGGCTACCGCCCGGTTTTGGATGCCTATGATACCCAGCGAGCCATTGCTTACATAAAGCAGACCTTTCAGGAGGAGTTTTCCGCTGCCCTGAACCTGAAGCGTGTGTCTGCGCCCCTGTTTGTTACAGAGGATTCCGGCCTTAACGACAACTTAAACGGCCATCAGCGGGCAGTCACCTTCGATGTGCCTGCGGTGGGCACGGATGCGCAGGTGGTGCACTCTCTGGCAAAATGGAAGCGTCTTGCTCTGAAGCGGTACAATTTTGGCATCGGCGGCGGTCTGTATACCGATATGAACGCCATCCGCCGGGAAGAGGAGCTGGACAATATCCACTCCATTTATGTCGACCAGTGGGACTGGGAGAAAATCATTACCCCGGAAAACCGCAATCTTGACTACCTCAAGCTCATCGTCCGCGCCATTGTCCGGGCGATCTGCAACACCAATGACCGGCTCCACGTCCGTTTTCCTCAGCTTCGGGTAGAGCTTTCGCCGGATGTGGCCTTTATTACCTCTCAGGAGCTGGAGGATATGTACCCTGCCCTTACCGGCAGCCAACGGGAACGGGAATTTGTCCGGCAGCACAAAACCGCCTGTATTATGCAGATCGGCAGAAAGCTGCGCTCCGGAAAGCCCCACGATGACCGGGCACCGGACTATGACGACTGGAATCTGAACTGCGATATTTTCTTTTGGGATGCTGTTTTGAACCGCGCATTGGAGATATCCTCTATGGGTATCCGTGTAGATGCGCAAGCCTTGGATATGCAGCTTACAGAGTCCGGCTGTGATGACCGCCGGGAGCTGCCGTTCCACAAAATGCTGCTCGCCGGCGAGCTGCCGCTGACCATCGGCGGCGGTATCGGCCAGAGCCGCCTTAGTATGCTGATGATGGGCTGCTGTCACATCGGTGAGGTGCAGTCCAGTATTTGGGACAGTGAGACGTTGGCGGCCTGCGAGGCTGCGGGCGTACCGCTTTTGTAAGGAGAGTATTATGAAATACGATTATTTGATCGTGGGCGCAGGCCTTTTTGGCGCAGTATTTGCCCACGAAGCCACCCGAAAGGGTAAAAAATGCCTTGTGATCGACAAACGGGAGCATATTGGCGGCAACATTTATACCTACGAAGAAGAAGGCATTGCAGTACATAAGTACGGTGCCCATATTTTCCACACCTCTGACGAGCGGGTATGGAACTATATTAACCGCTTTGCTACCTTCAACCGCTTTACCAATTCGCCTATGGCGCGCTATGGGGATAAGCTCTATAATATGCCCTTTAATATGAATACCTTCTACCAGCTTTGGGGCGTTACCACCCCCCAGGAAGCCAAGGCAGAGATCGCCCGGCAGGTAAAGGAGGCCGGGATCACCGAGCCGAAGAATTTAGAGGAGCAGGCCATCTCTATGGTAGGCAGGGATATTTACGAGATCCTTGTAAAGGGCTATACTGCCAAGCAGTGGGGCCGCCCATGCGCAGAGCTGCCGTCCTTTATCATTAAGCGTCTGCCGGTGCGTTTTACCTTTGATAACAATTACTTTAACGACCTTTATCAGGGCATCCCGGTGGAGGGCTATACTGCCATCGTGGAAAAAATGCTGGCAGGTGTGGATGTAAAGCTCTCTTGTGATTTCTTTGAGAACCGGGAGGCGCTGGAAGCCATTGCTGACAAAATCGTTTTCACCGGTATGATCGATCAGTTTTATGATTATTGCTACGGCGAGCTGGAATACCGGGGCTTGCGGTTCGAGACGGAGACCTTAGACTGCGACAATTTCCAAGGCAATGCGGTCATCAATTATAACGAATATGAAGTACCCTATACCCGGATCATTGAGCATAAGCATTTTGCTTTCGGTACCCAGCAAAAGACCGTCATTACCCGGGAATATCCTGCCAAGTGGGAAAAGGGACAGGAGCCTTACTATCCTGTCAATAATGATCGGAACAATGCGCTCTACGAAAAATACCGTGCCCTTGCGGAAAGGGAAGAACGGGTGATCTTCGGCGGCCGTTTGGGTCAGTATAAATACTTTGATATGCATCAGGTGATCGGTGCGGCACTTGCCTGCACAGCGCAGGAATTTGGCGAAATTTGAGTTGACATTCTGCCGATTTGGTGTATACTGTATTAAGAATGAAATATTTCCGTTGAAGCTTTTTGGAAAGCGGCATTTACCGCCCACCGAAAAGAAGAGGACTCTCTGGAGAACACATTAGGTTGTGTGCCGAAGGTGCAAGGCGCGAGAGCTGCGCTGAATCTCTCAGGCAAAAGGACAGAGACGCGCTACCGCCGGTATTGTGTGCTTTTGAGCAGTCCGTTTCACGGACTGCTCTTTTCAAATTATATAAAAAGGATGATGTAAAATGTACGGAAAACCGCTGGATGCCATTGGCTTTGTAAAGGAATTTGACCCCGTTGTTGCAGAAATGATGGATCGGGAATTCACCCGGCAGAAGGATGGAATTGAACTGATCGCCTCGGAGAATTTCGCTTCTCCTGCGGTGATTGCCGCAATGGGTTCGGTTTTGACAAATAAATATGCAGAGGGTCTGCCCGGAAAGCGGTACTACGGCGGCTGCCAGTTTGTCGATGAGCTGGAGGCGCTTTGTATCGAGCGGGCAAAGGCACTTTTCGGCGCGGAGTGCGCCAACGTGCAGCCCCACTCCGGCGCCCAGGCCAACTTGGCCGTAGAGCTGGCGATTTTGCAGCCGGGGGATACGCTTATGGGTATGAGCCTTGCCAACGGCGGTCATCTGACCCACGGCAGTCCGGCAAACCTGTCCGGCAAATACTATAATGTGGTGTCCTATGATGTGAACCACGAAACCGGTCTTTTGGACTATGATGAAATTCGGGATCTTGCAAAGAAGAATCAGCCGAAATTGCTGATCGCCGGTGCTTCTGCCTATCCCCGTGCCATCGATTTTAAGATCTTTGCAGACATTGCCCATGAGGTGGGTGCGGTGTTTATGGTGGATATGGCCCACATTGCCGGCTTGGTGGCAGGCGGTGCCCATATGAGCCCTGTGCCCTATGCGGACATTGTGACCACCACCACCCATAAGACCCTCCGGGGCCCCCGTGGCGGTCTGATCCTCTGCAAGGAGGAATTTGCAAAGAAGATCAATTCTGCCGTGTTCCCCGGCACCCAAGGCGGTCCTTTGGAGCATATCATTGCGGCCAAAGCGGTCTGCTTCCGGGAGGCGGCGCAGGCGGATTTCAAGACCTACGCCCAGAATATCGTGAAAAATGCCAAGGTAATGGCGCAGGGACTTTTGGAAGAAGGCTTCGACCTTGTCACCGGCGGTACGGATAACCACCTGATGCTGGCAGACCTGCGGCCTATGGGCATTTCCGGTATGGAGCTGCAGAACCGCTTGGATGCAAACCACATTACTCTTAATAAGAACGCGATCCCCGGTGACCCGGCAAAGCCCTCTGTTACCAGCGGTATCCGGGTAGGTACTGCCGCAGTAACCACCCGGGGTATGGGTCCGGAGGAAATGCGCCGCATTGCCGCCTGCATCGGTATGACCGCCCGGGACTTTGAAGGCACAGCCGATGAGGTAAAGGCAACGGTTGCGGACATCTGCGAGAAATTCCCCCTTTATAAATAACACAAGGAGTAAGCTATGACGCGGTTTTTTGTAGAGCCGGAAATGCTGGGCGGGCAGACGGTTACCCTTACCGGAGAAAATGCAGCCCACGCCAAGGTGCTGCGCCTCAAAGCAGGGGAGGAAGTGCTCCTGTGTGACGGAATGGGTCAGGAAGCCCTGTGCCGCGTGACAGACAGGGAAATGACCTTAGAGGTGTTATCCCGCGGGGAGAGTAAAACGGAGCCTAAAGTCAGTGTAAGCGTTTATATGGCCTTTCCAAAGGCAGATAAGCTTGAGCACGTGATCCAAAAGGCTACAGAGCTGGGCGCGGCAGAGATCTTAGCATTTCCCACAAGCCGGTGCGTGTCCCGCCCGGATGAAAAGAGCCTCCGAAAGAAAGTGGAGCGTTGGCAGAAAATTGCCGCCTCTGCCGCCGAGCAATCCGGCAGAGGGAAAATTCCGCAGGTCGTGGTGCTGGGCAGCTATAAGGAGGCACTTAGCCGGGCGGCAGAAGCAAAATGCGCCATCTTGCTCTATGAAAACGAACGGGCAACCACTCTGAAAATGGCGTTGGAGTCCGCGCCCCTTAGTACAGTCAGCATCCTCTCGGGTCCGGAGGGCGGACTGGAAGAAAAGGAAGTGGAGCAGGCAAAGGAAGCAGGTCTGCAAATTTGCACCCTCGGCAGCCGCATCCTTCGCTGTGAGACCGCACCCCTCTGCGCCCTCTCCGCAGTGATGTACTGCGCAGGTGAATTTTAGTGTAAATGAACTTTTTTTGCCAGCCATAAGAAGAATCACAACGGATGGCGTGGTGTAAATAGCAGGGAAGAGAAGGAGGGATTTGTTTGCATTTTCTTTCACAGCCGTGAAAGAAAATTAATGTAGCCGCCAGTGTTTGCACTGGCGGCAGCAGGTGTCCACCGGACACCTGCATTTCAGGTATTCAAATCCCACCTTGGCCAAAT
>JAFQPB010000023.1 GCA_017411905.1 Oscillospiraceae bacterium | reverse complement strand
CGGCTGTTACAGGATGGTAAACGGAAAAAGAAACGGAGAGCTTTCCTGTGCCGTCGGCTTCATGGGGAACGTTTATCTGTCCCGCGCAGAGCACAAGGCTGCTTTGGGGTTCGATGGTGATCTGATTGTCATAATCGTTTCCGTCCCGGTGGACATACTGCTTGCCGTTTAAGAATATCTTCGCGCCGGTACGCCATTGGGAAAGGCGTGTGTTACCGGAAAAGAGGGTCAGCTCATAAGACAGGACGGACTCATTTTTCTCAAGAGAAACCGACTCCTCCGTTATACGCAGCTCCGTCCGGTAATACCTTGCGGATGTGCTGTACAGCCCGCCGTAAGTAAAGATTTTTGTTTGTAAGGACATAGGTTTTCTCCTTGATTATTGATTGCACATTAAAACCTTCCCCTTTGGGGAAGGTGGCAGCCCACAAGGGCTGACGGATGAGGTTAACCTCACCCACCGCTGCGCGGTCCCCCCTCCCCAAAGGGGAGGGTTATTTTCTACAAATAAAAACAGCCGGTGCCGCCGTCATAGTCCTGAAACCGGGCGTGTTCGCCTACGCAGAGGTAATTTTTCACCTGCACATCGGTGGCAAGGACACCGGATGCATCTGCCCGGAGGATCACCTCACCGCTGCGGTGGACGTACATTCCCGTATGGTCTACCCGGTTTTCCATTTCCTTGCCCGCTTTGCGGATATGCAGTCCTGTCTCATCGAAGGTGTAGCCGGTGGAGGTGGTGACCTTCCCTGCCCCAGTCTCTTTGACAGTCTGTACATCGATCTTTAAGCTTTCGGCTGTCTGCTCCAAGCGGGTCAGGCCGCTGTTTAGCTGGGTGCCCTGTCGGGAGACCTCTGCCTGCAGGCTGTCTACAGTAAGCCGGAGCGCGGCGGCTTTGCCGTCACCGTCTTTATTTTCTGCCCGGATGCCGTTTAAGTCTGTTTGGAGGGTCATAATCCTTCCCGCAAGGGAGGACAGGCTGAAATCGCTTTGTGCGCTGCTGCTGTGCCTGCTTTGGCTGCCGGTGCTGGAAATCTTATCCCGGCTGCCCCGGCTTTCCACTGTCATAATGAGCGTGGAAAAGGTCTTTCCCCCGGCGGCAGAAACGGTGACGACCTCCCCGGGAGTCACCAAGCCCACCGGCACCTCCGCAGAAAAGGGGCAATAGGAAAGGTCACAAAGCTGCCCGTAAAGCCGCGCTGCTGTCTCCATATCTCCCTCGCCGCCGGTGAGGATGGGGTTGCCCTCAATGACATAGGCGTTCTCCCCGGCACTCTCCGGGTAGATAAGCCCCACATCCGTTTGCGCCTTGCGGATTTGGATCTTCTGGATTTTTTCTGTTTCGTAATCCCCGTAGGAAAGGGTACCGCCAAAAATAGGGCACGCCTCTGTGCCGAGGTGCTTTTCTGTCGGTGTGTACCACGCAAATTCCAGCGTACCGTCCGGCCTTGCCCGAAGAAAGCGGCCTGCCACCTCTCCCACCCAGCAAAGGAGCTGCCTGCCGGTAATGCCGCTTCCCTGTATGGCAGGAACGATGCACACACCGCCGGGGATATGTTCCTCGGAAAGGGTCACACCGCACTTCTCGCAGACCATACGGGCAAAATCCTCCATAGGGTACGGCCAACCGGTAAGGCTCTGCAGCCACGTGTCCAGATTTTTATCCAGCTTTGCCACCGGGTCGTAGGCGGTGACGGAAAACCGGGTGGAGGACAGCCGCTTGGGTGTCTCCACGGTAAAAACGCCTAAAAGTGCCCCATCCCGGTAGAGGGCAAATTCCTCTCCCGCCTGCAGAGGGCAGACACCGCCCGTGTCCATCAGCTCCATTTCTGCCACCGCTGCGCAGACCGTGCCGAGGGTCAGCTCCTCACTGCTGCATACGCTTTTCGTCACCGTAAGGTGCCGGATGGCGGTGCCCTCTGCGCCGGAGGAGAGGACGGTGCCGTCAGATAGAATAATCCTGTGCATACGCCCTCCTAACACTCGATGACATCAAATTTTAAGTTGCGGTAAAGCCCGGTTTTTGCCGACTGCCACAAAACGCCGTATTCCGAGAGATAGGCACTGCAGCTAAGGGTTTTTGTGGGGTCATCCGGGTCAGGGTAGGAAAAGGAAAACGTACCGCCGCCGGAGAGGACGCTGCGCATATAGCGGTACTCCTCTTGGGTCAGCACGCTGTACAAAAACTGCCACTTTTTGACCCCACGGCGCAGTATCCTTCGGTGCATATAGCCGCTTTCATCCCGACCCGATTCCCCATCGTCCAAGTCCGAAAAGGTCATTTGCACCCCTGCATCCGGGGTCAGTAAGTACTTGCCATCGATGGCATATAAATAGCTTCGTTCATTCATAGATTTCTTCCTTTGTTTTATGTATCGCACCCTCGTCCGCCATATCCCCTCCCCCGGGGGAAGGGATTTATTCGTCCGCTTGCGGACACATTGTCTCATCGCTTATCACTCATCGCTCATCACTTTTTACTGCCGCCCGCCTGCTATGGCCATTTTCCGGTAATACCGCTCCCCGGCACGGGCAATCATTTCGTCACCGATGCGGATGCCCAGTACCGCCTCCAATATCTCCCTTTGGATACCGACAGAGGCCTCCAACCCGGCCAGCAGGGCATTTGTTCGGTCGTCCATTACGAGGGCAACCGCCTCTTGGATCGTCGATAGGGGTGCTTCGATGTTGGTGCCGTGCCTTTGGTCGCCCACCATCGCCAAAAAAGGCTTATTGGCCGGCAGCACCGCGCCCTGTGCCAAAAAGGGAATTTTCGGTGACAGGAAGCTGGGCAGGGACAGACCAAAGCTCTTGCCGCCGATGCCGGGCACCCAGTCGGGGATGGTAAAGGAAATTTTATTAAAGATAGACGAGAGACTGTTGCCTGTGGTGGTCATCGCCGCCATCAGGGCATTAAAGATCCCGATGATCATATTGGCCGTGACCTTAAAGCCGCTGCCAAGGGGATTCAGGAGCACCTTGGAAAACCAAAGCGCCACACCGCCCCAAACCGCCGAAATACCGCTCCACACCCGGTCGGACACCGAGCCCACCCCGGAAAAAGCCTTTGCCACATTGGTAAGGATGCCGATAAACGACCCCATCTGGTCGCCTGCGGCGGCAAATGCGCTTTTCGCCAAGCCCAGCCACAGTGCCATAGAGAGATCGCCGTTTAGAAGTGCCTGCACCGCGCCCACGCCGGTGAGGATCTGCCCCAAGCCGGAGACGATGCCGCCGGCATCCCAATCGGAAAATTCTCCCAATTTGTCGCCTACGGTATCGGAAAACTCCCCCACCGCGCCCTTTAAGGCCGCGGCAATTTTCTGCGCCACCTGCTCAAGGCCGGTAATTTCTTCTCTTTGGGTCTCGGTGACGACTGTGCCTGTCTGCCAGTCGCCCAATTTTTGGAGCTTGTCGAAATCCGCAAGGGTCTTTCTGGTATCCCGGCGCACCACCTGAGTCGTGTTTACAATTTTTCCCAATGCCCGGTTCAGTGCCAAGCCCACCGCCGCGACCGCAGTGGCCAGCGCCTTTGTATTGTCGATCACATCCTCCACAGGGATCACATCAAATTCGATTGTTTGATTCAATTTTCCACCTGCCTTTCTTTTTTATATGCTGCACACCCTCGTATAACACCGTAGGGCGGGGGCTTGCTCCCGCCGAAATAAAATGTGCATTGTCGGCGGCGGGACCAAGGCCCCGCCCTACAATTTCTTTCGAGGGTGCCCGGTTCCCCGTCCCGCGGGCGGCGAAACGCCGCCCCTACAATTTCTTTCGAAGGTGCTTAGGATAAAAGCCGCAGCAGCCGCGCCCTTTCTTCCGCTTCTTCCCGGGAGTATTTGGGCCTGAGCTCCACCGTCTCCCGGTTTTCCCGCACATACTGCTGCTCCCAATCGGTAAGCTTCTCGCCCCGCAGCCGCTTGCGCCGCAAAGAGACGAGAAAGGAGAGCTGCCCCTCCCCGATGGCGTAGAAATAGGAAAGAAAGGTCCACCAATGGATAAACGCCTTTTCCCGTATCTCACAGCCTGCCACCCGGTTGACTTCCCCGATGATAATATGCGCATCCTGCTCCCAGTCCAAAAGCCGCGCGCCGCCGCCCGTCTCCCTTTTCCCGCAGGTGATGAAATCCGCCAGATAGGCCATTGCCTGATTGCGGTGCGCTGCCGGAATTTCCCCCTCGTAAAAGAGGTTCAGGGCGATCTGCCACTTGAGCACATCTGCAAGGTTTGGGTCACCGAAATAGGAGAAAATTTTAAGTACATCCCGAAAATCGCACCGGAGCTTATATTCCCGCCCGCCAATTACGGCGGTCTGGGGAAGATACCAACTATTCATCCCGGCTGCCCTTTATCAGGCTTTGGGCACAGCACTGCGCGCCCTGTTGGAGGATCGGCTCCAACGCGCAAATAAAGTTTTCAAAGACGGTCTTTCCCGTTGCCGTAGGTGCCAGCAGGTTCACACCGGCAAAAATCTTCTCCATATCGTTTCCGGGAAAAACCTCCGAAAGGAGTCTCTTTAACTGGCCGTCCGTTTCCGTGAGCATTTTGGGAACATCTGTACCGGAAAGGCTTTTTTGTATCTCCGGCAGCTTATCGCTGGCCGCCTGCAGACGGGTGTAGAGATTTGGGTCTGCCGGGTTAAAGCGGAGGCTTTCGCCCCCGTTTACCCGAAAGGTGCGTATACCGCTGTCAAATTGCAGCTTCTCCATAGTGCCTCCTTAGTTTGGCATAAAGGTCTTATCCGCAAGGTGGAACATACCGTGCACCTTATTTCCCGTATAGTGGAGGGTAAAGGGGATCTGATAGCCGGTATTGTCACCGCCGTAGCCGGTGACCTCGATGTAGCATTCCTCCCGGACGGCAGGATAGTTGCCGTCTGCGGCAGTTTCCCAAAGCTTGACCTCCACCACATCACACTTCAGCTCATCCAGCACAAGACTGCCGTCAATGATGGCCTGCAGCCGGGCAAACAGGCCGGTGCCCGGCTCTGCGTAATAGGTATCCACCGTGCCGGACTTTTCGTAGCCGGAAATGATTACCGACTGACTGCCCAGAATGTTGGTCTTTCGCTCCACCTTGGCAGAAAGCTCTGCCTTAAATTCCTCCAGATCCTTGCCCAGCCGCTCATAGACCGCCGCTTTGTCTTTGGCCGCGGTATTGATGAAATGGGCTAAATATTTTCTGTCAATTCTTGCCATTTTCTTCCTCCTGATAGATTTTTGTAAATTCTGCCGTAAGGGTCACGGCGTAAAGGCTGCCGTTTCCCCGGCTCTTTTCCAGCTTCCCCTTTTCGGCTCTGAGCCGTTCCTCCCCCGGTACATCGCCAAATTGGGGGGCTTTTCCCCGGATGCTCATTTCCGCCAGCCATTTTTGGAAATCAAGCAGCCAAGCTCCATCGCCCTCCCGCTCCGTACCGGAGCGATAGAGCATAAAGCGCAGACGGTAATGTACCCGGGTATTTCCCAGTACATCGGTTTTCCGGGAGAGCACCTCCACACCCTCGGGAAAGAGACCGTCCTCTCCCCCATCGCATTTGTCGATGTATAAAAGCCTTCCCGCCTCCCAATAGGAATAACTGCGCAAAAACGCCCGCATTTTTTCTAATTCTGTAATATCCTCCACCTCCATTTCCTATTGTAGGGACACCCGTCCCCGGGTGTCCGCGGACACCGCAGGAGCGGTGTCCCTACAATCTCCTTTGATGGTGCATCCCGTAGAGGCGAACTGCGTTCGCCCGCGGGCGGATGTAGGCATCCGCCCCTACAACCGCCTTCGACCATATCCCGTAGGGGTCGATGCCCACATCGACCCGCGGGCGGGCAATGCCCGCCCCTACATTTTCTTTCAATGGTACATTCATTCTGCATTCTGCATTCCGCATTATGCATTCACTAACTCCCCGCTTCCCAATGGACGATCCGGCCATCGAGGATATAGGGCTTGGCATAGCCCACAGACATTGCGCTGCCTAAATCCCCCCACTTTTGCCCTGTCATTCCTCTGCCGGCAACCACTCGGTCGCCTGCCATCACCTGCCGATCACCGGGCACGATGAGAAAAAACTCCCAATTTAAGAAGGTGCCAAAGCCATCCCTCACCGCCACGGCCTTCCTTTGCAGGTGACAGCCCGTATACTCGTAGCGGTGGACTTCCTCTCCTACCTTCCGGTAGACAGTGACCGTTTGGTTACACAATGGGTAATCCATCATATAGTTACCCCCCGGTACAAATCTAAATAGACAGAAGCCTTTCCCACAAGCTCCCGGGTGAGGGCTTTTTCACCCCCATCCCGATAGGAGAGGCTCACCTCGCCCATTCTCACTTGGGAAACGCCCGGCTTTTGACCGTCATATGCGTAAATGGCGTCTGCCATAGCGCAGAGGGCTAACTTCTCCGACTGCTCTCCGGGAGAAACCACCCGGTAGGTGCGCTTCAGCTTGGAGAGTGCTGCCTCCGCCCGGGCGGCCACTGCGGAAAATGCGCTCTCCGGAATGGCGCTGCCAAAATATTTATACTGGTAAAAATCATAATCAAGCATCGGCAGCACCTCCCCCTTAGCCGATGGCAATGCCGCCAAGAACAGCGGCCTTGAGGGTGTTCTTCAGTGCCACACCGGCTACCAGCTCCACTTCACCGGTCTTGACTGCGCCGGGCGTGTTTAGGTCAGGCATATAGGACTGGATAACACCGGTGCCCGTGGGAGAGATGCCGTGGAAGCCGTCCAGACCTAAGGAGACGGCGAAAATGCTGGTCTTTCCGTCCTTCGTTTCCACCACATCGCACATCTTCTCCCCGTCAAAGTACTGCCCCATATCCACCATCGGCACACCGGCGTAGGTCTCTACCGTGCGGCCAAAATCATCCTGCTTACGCTCGTAATAGCCGGCGCGGCGGGCGATGGCACGGAGCTTGACGAGCATAGCGCGGTTCATCAGCAGCAAGCTGGGATTGCCGTCCAGCACGCTTAGGAAGCCGTCCATCTCATCGAGGAAGGCGTTGTAGTTGGCATCCAGCTCCCCTGAGGTCTTGAGGGAGACCTGAGACTGCAGCTCATTCTGGGTGCCGGAGATGAGCTTTCGCAGGCCGTCAAAGGTGCCGCCCACGTAGCCATCCTCCGTAGCAACAGAGCCATTGATGACCAAATTATGGAAAAAGTTTGCGGTTGCCTTGATCTTCTGCTCGGCCTGGAAGGCCAGCTCATCGGCGGCACCGGCGGTGTTCTGGAGCACCCTGTCCATCTGGAAGGCACCGCCCATAATGATGGCTCCGGTGGTCTTTTTCTCCTTCTTGGCCTCACCGGGGGTGTACTCACCGCCCACCGTACGCACCGATGCGGTGGAGGGGGATTTGAGCTGAATGTAGCCGTAGGTGAGAGTGCTGCCGCCTGTGCCGGGAGAGATGGCGTTGTCAAAAACCATATTGTCAAGCAGCAGGCTGCTGCGGCGGAACATATCGATCACCTGCTGATCTACCTTGTCGGCCATACCGACCTTTGCTTCTAAAAGTGTGATTGCCATTTGTTTTTACTTCCTTTCCTTCATAAAACGTTGTTTCAGTGCGCCTGCAAGGGTCACAGGCTCTTCCTCCCTAAGGGGCGAAGCCGCCCCCGTGCCCCGTGCGAAAAGGGGCGGTAATTCCTTGCTTTCAAAGAGATAGGGGGCTTCCCCGCGCAGCTTTTCCACAGCCTCTGCAATTTCCTTTTCCCCACCCTTTTGAAGCACGTCCATATCCAGCAGCGCACAGATGGCTTTCTCATTTCTGCCATTTGCTGCGCGGATGGCCGTCTCCAATCGGTGGGAGAACTGCAT
>JAFQPB010000022.1 GCA_017411905.1 Oscillospiraceae bacterium | reverse complement strand
GACGGCGCATCCCACCAGTGCTGTGAGGATTTCGCTCTGATGCGCTCTATTCCCGGTATGACCGTTATCTGCCCGGCTGACGATGTAGAAGCAAAGGCCGCTGTAAAGGCTGCTTACCTGATGGACGGCCCCGTATATCTGCGTTTTGGCAGACTGGCTGTGCCGGTGTTCCACAGCGAGGACTATAAGTTTGAGATCGGCAAGGGCGAAGTGCTGAAGGACGGTAGTGATGTTGCCATCATCGCCAACGGCCTGCTGACCTACGAAGCAATTCTTGCCGGCGAGGAGCTGGAGAAGCAGGGCATCCACGCTCGCGTTATCAATATGGCCACCATTAAGCCTTTGGACGAGGAGCTGGTGCTAAAGGCTGCCAAGGAATGCGGTAAGGTCATCACCTGCGAGGAGCACTCTGTGATCGGCGGTCTGGGCGAAGCGGTTTGCTCTCTGCTTGCTGAGAAGTGCCCCACTTTGGTGCGCCGTATCGGTGTCAATGACGAGTTCGGTCACTCCGGCCCTGCAGTTGACCTCTTAAAGCAGTTCGGCCTGTCCTGCGAAAATATTGTTGCTGTAGCCAAAGAGCTGTGCGGCAAGTAAGGAGAGAAATATGAATTTCAAGCAGGTTCTCGCATTAGTTATGGCAGCAGTTTTGCTGCTGGGTCTGATCGCAATGGCGATCCCTATGCTGTAATTATCAAAAGCCGCCTAACCGGGCGGCTTTTCGTAACACATAATCCGTAATCCGTAATTTATAAATAATTCTTGACATTTCCTGCAAAGGCCTGTATAATACTATAGCCTACGTATGTAGGCATATCCTTGCTCCCGACAGCGTCGGGGGCCAAAAGTCCAAAAGGAGGTGCAAACAAAATGGCTAAGATCACCGGTAAGTATGAGGTGCTCTACATCATCGACCCCGCACAGGGCGAGGAGGGCATCGCTGCACTTGTGGAAAAGTTCAAGGCTATGGTGGAAGCGGAGGGTACCCTGTCCAATGTGGATGAGTGGGGCAAGCGTCGGCTGGCCTACCCCATCAACGACCTGACCGAGGGTTACTATGTTCTGATGAACTTTGAGACCAACCCTGCTTTCCCCGCTGAGCTGGAGCGTGTGATGAAGATCACTGAAGGCGTCCTGCGTTGCCTGACCACTGTCGTGGCAGAGTAAGGAGGAACCAAAATGCTCAACCACATCATCATTATGGGTCGCCTGACCCGAGACCCCGAGCTGCGCCGTACCGGCAGCGGCACCGCGGTAGCATCCTTCACCCTGGCGGTGGACAGAGATTTTTCTCCTAAGGATGGCGGCGAACGGGAAACGGATTTCATTGACTGCGTAGCCTGGCGGCAGACTGGAGAATTTGTCTCCAAGTACTTCCAAAAGGGTCGTATGGCAGTGGTTTCCGGACGGCTGCAGATTCGCAGCTGGAACGACAAGGACGGCAACAAGCGCCGCACCGCTGAAGTGATTGCAGATAACGTATACTTTGGCGACAGCAAGCGGGACGACCAGAGCGCAAACGCTTTTGGCGCAGCCCCTGCAAGCTATGGCACTTATTCTGCGCCCGCAACACCTGCATCCGATTTCGCGATGCTGGATGACGACGACGCACAGCTGCCCTTCTGATGATCGACTTTTTCACAATGCTTACAAGGAGGTAAAAACCAATGGCTAACGAACAGCGTGTTCATCCCCGGAAGCGCCGCAAGGTCTGCGCTTTCTGTGTGGATAAGGCAACCAGCATCGATTACAAGGATACTGCGAAGCTCCGCCGTTACCTGTCCGAGCGCGGCAAGATCCTGCCCCGCCGTACGACCGGCACTTGCGCAGCTCACCAGCGTGACCTGACTTCCGCTATCAAGCGCGCCCGTCAGATCGCTCTGCTGCCCTACGTTGCTGACTAATGGAAGATAAACCGCTCTCGGATTTTCGAGGGCGGTTTTTCTATGCGAGCAGCGCACAAATAGGTCTTTCCTCTATAAAAGCGCCCTTTGTTTCAGAGGGATTCTTGATGAGCACTGATAGTGTGTTCCCGGAAATAGGAATAAGCCCACCTGCCGTAATGGAAGGTGGGCTTGACATATATAGGTTATCGGCAATCCTTACACCAAGATTGATTTCTTATTTGCCCCTTCTCACCCTTACCCATTTTCCTAAAGCCAAACTCGCTTAGCGGCTTTTCTTTGCCACAACGGGGGCAAATCCGAGTTGGCTCGCTACCATTATACCCGTGTGATTGGACAATAGGCCTGTCGTTATTTGTTGCCATCATTACCATCCTTTCTGAGACACACAGCAAATTATTCCTCAATAATTCCAAGAATCCAATTCACCCAACCAATAACCGTTGAAGAACGACGCAAATATGTACTGTCGGCATCAACACCATATAGATTAGAGCGTTTCATTATTTGAATTATCGTTTGCTTAGGTGGCATCTCTCCATATTGTAAATGGAGTTTTAAGGTTTCATTAAATACTTTGTGCATCAAAATTTGCGTTACAAGTGAGAGCTGGCGTTCCTTATACTCCAAACCCATTATGCGGTGGCCACAGGCGGAAAGTTGGAATAGAACATTACCATCTTCATCATAGGCTTTGTCAATGAGTCCTAAATACCGTCCTGCATCTGTATAATAATTAGTTTGGCGTTCATCAAAAGCATACTTCGAAGTAATGTCTTGCTTGGTCATCGGCCTTTCACTTAACAGTTCGATAAGGTTGACTATACGGGACATACGATCTGCTTGCGGGAACGGTATTTCAGGCTCTTGTACCAAAGGAACTGATCTCACAAGGTTTTCAATATCAGCCAAACAAATCTCTGTTGCGATTATATAGTTTTTCTGCTTCACTAATTTAAGAGAATTATAGTTGTGTGGATCTTCAAAATCATATTGATATAAGTTGAACATACCATTTGAAAAAATTAAAAAAACAGGCTTCACTTTTTTCGTTACTCGCTCGCTCCAAACACGGAACGGGTAGTAAAGCTGGCGGATAAGAAAATCGTCGGACAAATCCCGCTTGGCCTCAAATAGAGAAAGATAACGAATACCTTCATATGCTGCATCAATTTCTATTTGAGAATTATTTACGGCAATATTTTTCGCGCCCAAAGCGGTGTTAATGCCAAACTCAAAACTACCGGAACTCATACGACCGCTAACTGTTGGAACAAGCTCATCATCCTCCAAAAAGTCATTAAGTATTCCACAGGCATTAGCACAATTCAATGCAATTGCTTCGCTTACAAGAAATTGCGGCATTAGACTCTGGATATGTGCCGGAACGGAGATTTTCTGAATATCTTGGGAGGGTTCGTCAAATTCCTTATATGCCGAAAAAGAGGAAATAATGTAATCTCCACGGGTTATGGGCAAAATTGATAAATTGTTAGTAGTAAAGATATTTGGAAGATTTATTCTATGGTCAAACTTGGTCATTAACCGAGGCTCTCGAAACTCTTTTATTTGGTCTGCAGAAATTAAGAACTGTCCATTTCGCTCAATCTCAGTAAGAATATGGTACTTGTCAAACAGACCTTCCCATGCGACATCATTCATTCCCATAATTTCTAATTAACACCTCCTCTATTGCACCACGCTTGCTTGCATCTGCATTGATTGCCCTTTTTGCGTGCACAATAGATATGTTGTAGTCTTTATAAAGATCTTTTATAAACGCTGTGGCAGAATTGGACAGCATAAATTTTATGCCACGCTGCGTCAAATCATCACAACATTGCTTTAGTCTGATTTGCTCGGCCTTATCAAAGCCGCCTTTATTATAGCCAGTGAAACTTGCGGTATCAGAAACAGGATCATACGGTGGATCAAGATACACAAATCCACCCTTACCAACTCTACTCAGTGTCACGGCAAAATCTTCATTGCAAAATGTGATGTTGCTGGATGAAAAATACTTGTTTACTGCCCGCAGAACAGGCTCGTTTATAATGTTAGGGTTTGTATAGTGGCCGAACGGAGAATTAAACTCTCCCGCTGAATTAACTCGGAACAAACCATTAAAGCAAGTTTTGTTCAAGTAAATCAATCGTGACGCACGCTCAACCTTAGACATAGCTTGATAGGCTTCCTTATCCCTATCTAAATCCCGTATTGCGTAAAAATACTCTGGAGTATTTTCATGCTTTTTGAGATTATCAATAAGGGATTCGACATCATCACGAATAGTTTCGTAAACCACTATTAAATCCTCATTCAAGTCATTTACGATTGCTTTGGATGGCTGAATAGAAAACAAAACGGCTCCGCCGCCCAAAAAAGGTTCGCAATAAGAAGTGATCCGATTAGGAAGCAGGGGGGTGATCTCGTCTAACAACTGGCGTTTTCCTCCGACCCATTTGACGACGGGGGCAACCAGCTTATTTTTTGCCATATCTACGCCTCCTTGTTTATAGATCGATTCACAATACATTATAGCAAATAACTTTCAAATTCTCAAGTCATAAGTTTTGAAATTAGTTTGAAAATTTCTAGTTTTTTGAGATTTGATGATCGCCCGTTTCTGTTTCTTGCGGAACTGTTTGGTGACCCGGAAACATAATCTGGTTTTTAATTTTAAATACGTGCCCGTCAGATCGCTCTGCTGCCCTACGTTGCTGACTAATGGAAGATAAACCGCTCTCGGAAATCCGAGAGCGGTTTTTCAGCAAAGTTTAAGCTTGTTGGGATATAATCCGAGAAGAAGGAGTGGGTCTTTATGGAAAATACGGTTTTTTCCTTTCGGCGTGTGGAAAAGAAATACCTGATCACTGCCGAGCAACAGGCGGCATTGCTTTCCTGCATCGGAAACCGGCTGATTCCGGACAGCCACGGAAAAAGCACCGTATGCAGCCTGTATTTGGACACGCCCTCTTGGCGGCTGATCCGGGGAAGCATAGATGCCGGTGCCTATAAAGAAAAGCTGCGGCTTCGCAGCTACGGAACACCGACCGCAGAAACGCCTGTATTTTTAGAGATCAAGAAAAAGTATAAGGGTGTTGTCAGCAAGCGCAGGGTACAGCTTCCCTTGCAGGTGGTAATGGCCTATCTAAGCGGTGGAGAAAAACCCTGCACCGGGCAGATTATGGAGGAGCTGGACTATGCGATGCGCTTTTACGGCCATCCCCAGCCGGCTATGTTTATCGCCTGCGAGCGTGAGGCTTATTTTGGCGTAGAGGATCTCGGTTTGCGTATCACCTTTGACACAAATATCCGGGGGCGGTACACCGGCCTTTTCTTAGAGCAGGGAAGCGAGGGAACGTCTCTGCTGCCCGGGGATAAGGTCTTGATGGAGATCAAGACGGCCGGTGCAATGCCCCTTTGGCTGGCAGATGCGCTGGATGCTCTCTGCCTGTTTCCGGGACGTTTCTCCAAATATGGCACAGCCTATCAAAAAATGATTCATTTTGAAGGAGTGTATCACAATGCCTGAAATTTTTAACAGCCTTGTATCAACCAATTACTTTTTATGTCTTTTGACGGCCTTCTTATGCGGCTGTGTGATCGCCGCAGCCTCTGCCGTTCGCCAGCGGGTATCTGCCGGCTTTTTGGCAGCCCTTGTGCTGCTGCCGATGATCGTTTGCACAGTTATCTTGATGGTCAACGGAAATATTGGCACCGGTGTGGCAGTGATGGGTGCTTTTTCGTTAGTGCGCTTCCGGTCTGTGCCGGGAAAGGCGCGGGATATTGTGGTGATCTTTATGTCTATGACAGCAGGTCTTGCCTGCGCGGCAGGACAGCTTGGCGTGGCCGCGGTCTTTACCTTAGCGGTTTGCGCAGTAATGGTTTTGCTGGCCTTTGCGCCTGTAAAACGGGAATTGGAGCTGCGCATCACCGTGCCGGAGACATTACAGGTGGCGGATGCCTTTGCAGATATTTTTGCGGAGTATACAAAAAGCTGCCATTTGGTGCATACAAAGACCACAAATATGGGCAGCCTTTATAAGCTGCAATATCGGCTGGAATTGAAGGATAACAGCAAAATTCAGGAATTTGTGGACAAGCTGCGTACCCGTAACGGCAATTTGGAAATTGCGGTGGGGGAAGCAGAAGAAGGGAGCGAAGCACTGTGAAAAAACGCATTGTGGCATATCTTCTGCTGATTGCCCTTGTGTTATCCGGTTGTGGAGAAAGCGGAACGGGGGACATCACGTTAAACGGCGGCACGGGGAATAACGGCAATACAGGGAATACAGGCGAAGTGGAGGAACCGGGCACCTCGGATGTTTCCGAGATGGATTTTTCCTTTACAGAGCGGGAGCTGTCCGCAGAGGCCACCGGCGGCGAACAGCTAAAGGCGGGAACCCAGATCACCCGGGCGGGCACTTACCGTATTTCCGGCAATTATAGCGGCACAGTGGTCATCGATGCAGGAGACAACAAGGTGCAGTTGATTTTAGACAACGCCAATATTACCGCTGCGGATGGCCCGGCCATCTATGTTAAGGCGGCAGATAAGGTGTTTTTAACGCTGGTAGGCGAAAATATACTGCAAGACGGTAAGACCTATGCTTCCGGTTATACGGCGGATAATGTAGACGGTGCGATTTTCAGCCGTGGGGATTTGGCAATCAACGGCACAGGCACACTGACGGTGCAGGCAGGTTATAAGCACGGTATTGTCAGCAAGGACGATTTGGTGATTACTGGTGGCAATATATTGGTGGAAGCACCCAACGTGGCACTTTCCGGCAAGGATTGCGTGAAGATCACCTCCTGTGTGCTGAATTTGACCGCTGGTACTGACGGTATTCGCTCTGATAACGAAGAAGATGCGTCCCGGGGCTATGTGTATATTAAGGATGGAATGGTCACCGTTACCTCCGATACCGACGGCATTCAGGCACACACAGCACTAAAGTGTGACGCACCTATCGTAAATATCACCACTACTTCCGGCAAGGGAATGAAGGCCGGTTCGGATATTTTGATTGCCGGCGGCAGCTATCATATCCAGTCTCAGGACGATTGCGTCCATTCTAACAATACTATTGTCATTAGTGATGGGACGCTAAGCCTGACCAGCGGCGATGACGGCATTCACGCAGATACCGACCTTGCCGTCTCCGGCGGTGACATTACCATTACTAAAAGCTACGAGGGTATGGAGGCCAGCAAGCTGCTGATTTCCGGCGGAAAGATGGATATTACAGCCTCCGATGACGGACTGAACGCCGCAGGCGGCAATGACGGCTCCTCTATGGGTGGCCGTCCCGGTCAGGGCTTTTTCTCCTCCTCTACCGGTGAAATATCCATTGGCGGCGGTTATCTTGTGATCAATGCCAGCGGTGATGGCATCGACGCCAACGGCCCCATCACCCTCAGCGGCGGCACCGTGCTGGTAAGCGGCCCCACCAGCGGTATGAACGGTGCTTTTGACTGTGACGGCACAGCCACCGTTACCGGCGGTTACCTGATCGCGCTGGGCAGTAACGGAATGGCACAGGGCTTCTCTGCGGCAGAGAACCAGGGCGCGGCGCTATTTTCTTTCAGTACCCAACAGGGCGGTACGTCCTTTGCAGTCTGTGATGCCCAAGGTAATGTGGTAATTGCCTTTACTGCAGAAAAGACCTATGCCTCTGCGGCAATTACCGCGCCGGGGCTTCAGCAAGGGGAGACTTACACCGTCATTGTTGGCGGTACGGTTTCAAATGCAGATGAAAACGGCTTTGCCTCCTCCGGCACAGTCTCCGGCGGTACGACCTTGGGAACCTTTACGATGTCCTCGCTGATTATGGGCAGCAGTGGCGGCGGTCCCGGCGGCGGTGGCGGCAGACCGCCAAGACCCTAATAAAACGCAAAGGGTCTGTTGTCACAACAGACCCTAAAATTATGCGACCCCTACATCCTGCGGATGTAGGGGTCGATGACCACATCAACCCGTTAAACCTTCCCCTTTGAGGGGAAGGCGCGTAGGGGCGGATATCATCCGCCCGCGGGAGGCTATTAGCCTCCCCTACACCCTCTCGCGATAGTGCTCTGTAGGGCGGGGGCTTGCTCCCGCCGTTTTGGCGTGGTTGTATTCTGCGGTGGGAGCAATTTAATTGCGGTATGATTGCCGCTGGCAATCATACATTGTTTATTTTGATAGTCGCCCCTACAGATTCTATCGAGCATTTTTCGTGTTTTGCAACAGACTCTTTTGTTAGGAGTATATGTAGTGAACGGTAAGATTCGGGCAGTTTTCAAATGCGGATGTATCGACATCTATACCATTGTGGATATAAATGTCTGTAAGGGCGGTGCAGCCATAGAAGGCTTCCCGATCAATGTATTTGACTTTTTCGGGAATGTTGATTTCCTTCAGGGAAGTACAGCCGTAAAAAGCATCATAGGCAATTCGCGTAACTGCATCGGGGAGAACGATTTTTTCAAGGGATGTGCAGCCTGAGAAGCAGGCAATTCTGGTCACCCGGGAGGGAATGTTGATCTCCTTCAGGGCGGTGCAGCCTAAAAATACACTGTCTTCTATACTGATAATACTCTCCGGAAGGGCAATGCTTTCCAGTGCGGTGCAGTAGGCAAACGCCGAACCGCAGAACTTTTTTACACTGTCGGGGAGGGTAACCTCCGTTAAAGCTGTGCAGTAGGAAAAGGTGCTGCCTTCAATGTAGGAAATGCCGTGGGGAATCTCTATAGCAGCAAGACGCGTGCAGCCCTGAAAGGCCGCTTCTCCGATGGCTTCCAAGCCTGCCGGAAGGGCAATGCTCGCAAGCGTAAGGTTACCTTGGAAGGCATTATCGCCAATGCTCTTTACGGTTTCGGGTACGACAAATTGTTCGCCCGGCAGGCGGGGAGGATATTGCACAAGTGTTTTTCCGTCTTCGGAATACAGCACGCCGTCTACACAGCTAAAATACGGATTTCCTGCACCCACACGGATCTCCTGCAGATTTGCACAGTCGGCAAATCCGCAGAGGGCAGAAGAAAACTGGGATCCAATTCTCGAAAGACTGTCCGGCAGGGTGATGCTGGTGACGGAGGAACCGCTGCATAGATCTTCGGACACTTCCTCAATGCCCTCGGGGATTGTCAGGGAGCTGAGGCTTGTGCAGTTCATAAATACATTTTCGCCAAGGCTATTCATCCGCATTGGCATGGATATGTTTTTTAGGCTTGTGCAACCGGCAAATGCGCGGTTACCAATGCTGTCCATCTGCTCCGGAAGAGAGATGGTTTCCAGACTTGTGCAGTCCGAAAATGCCGATGCACCGATCGTTTTCAGGTTTTGGGAAAACACAACCGTTTTTAGGGAAGCAAAGTGTTCAAATGCAAGCTCCTCGATAAACACAATGCTGTCCGGGAGGGTGATCTTTTCTACCTGCACCTGATGCCGCACATCCCTAAATGCACTGGAGATGCCTTTCACAGGTTTTTCCTGAAAACTTTCGGGGATGGATAGCTCACGGCTTGTCACATTTGTGTTTATGCCCGTCACAACATAGTAGCTGTTTTCACAGAGCGAATAGATAAAGACACCGTCAGAGCGGTCTCCGCTGTCGCAGGCGGCAAATGTGCAGATACAGGCGAGGAGCAGTAAGAAAATCAATACTTTTTTCATAATTTCCTCCCTTTCTTATTGCGGCCAAATGGCAGGGAAGCCGTTTTCATCGTAATACCAGTAGTTATATGCGGTATCCGTAGGCGCAGTCTCGCTGTAATAATAAATATCTGCGTAGATAAATTCTGCCAAGTCGCCGTACTTATTATTGATCTCAATATTAGAAAATGCAATGGGCGTGGAGGTGTAGAAAACCTTATTTAAGCTTCTGCACCCCTCAAAACAGGTATCATCCAAATAGCGGGTATTGAATCCTAAAACCACGTATTCCAAACCCGTGCACCAGTAGCCAAGATAGACCGGCTCGTTGGTTTCGCCGGAATACTCGTTGTTTATACCGGAATAATCAATGCCCTTCAGAGAGTCACAGAAGGAAAATACATGTGTCCCCAGCGTATAGTCCTTGGATTTGATCTGTACTTCTTCCAGAGCGGTACAGTGGGAAAATGCCTCATCCTCTAATTTTGTCAGCGTACCGGGAAGGGTGATCTTCTTGAGACCGGTGTGACAAAAAGCGTTATTTTCGATCACGGTCAAGCCCTCATTGAGGACAACCTCTTCAAGGGCATAGCAGTTTTCAAAAGCGCGGGAACAAATGGTGGTTACGCTTTTCGGTACCGTAACTTTTTTTAGTCTCGGGCAATCTGCAAATGCATAGAAGCTGATTTTTGTCACACTCTCCGGAATAACGATACTTTCAATTGCGGTGTTACGGAATGCGTTGGTGCTGATTTCGGTGAGACCGCTGCCAAGGGTGACCTTTTTCAGATTTATACAGTCTTCAAATATGCTCCAGTCAAGCTCCTTCACATTGTTGCCGATCACAACGCTTTCAAGCTGCTCCGCCTTATAAAAGGCTCTGGCTTCGATGGCAACAACAGGCAAACCGCGGCAGGTTTCAGGGATCACAATGTTTGTTTTGCCAATGTTTTTGTCGTAGTCTTTTACGACAAATCCGGAATAATCCTCCAATATCTCGTAGAAAACACCCTGACTGTCCACATGGTTTTCGAGGGCGGTCTCCACAGCGGCACCGGTGAGTTTATCTATCAGAAAATCACAGCCGGCAAAACCGCACAGTACAGTCAAAAGCAAAGCTGCCAGCAGGAGGACGGAAAGAATGATCCTTTTGATAATAAACACCTCTATTCCCTTTTTTGTTATTAGCAGATACCAATACAATTTTATTATAGCACCGGATGTCAAGAAAGTCAAAAAAGCCTGCCGCCTACGCAAAACGCACCCGGTTCCGGGTGCGTTTTTTATGGGTTATTGGGGGTTTATTGGTGCATAAAAGGGGGTTATTCTAACTCGAATGCGCCGGTGTAGAGCTGATAATAGGTGCCTTTTTGGGCGATCAGATCGTCGTGGGTGCCCCGCTCAATGATCCGCCCGTGGTCAAGAACCATAATGCAGTCGGCGTTCATAATGGTGCTAAGCCGGTGGGCAATAACGAATACCGTTCTGCCGTGCATCAGCTTATCCATACCGTCCTGCACTAACTTTTCGGTGCGGGTGTCGATGGAGGAGGTGGCTTCGTCTAAGATCATCACCGGGGGATCGGCAACGGCTGCCCGTGCGATGGAAATGAGCTGCCGCTGACCCTGAGACAGGCTGGCACCGTTACCGGTCAGCTCGGTGTCGTAGCCCTTGGGCAAACGGGTGATGAAATCGTGGGCATTTGCCAGCTTTGCGGCGGCAATGCACTCCTCGTCGGTGGCGTCTAACTTGCCGTAACGGATGTTATCCATTACTGTGCCGGTAAAGAGGTTTACATCCTGCAGCACCACGCCCAAGCTGCGCCGCAGATCGGGCTTTGCGATCTTATTGATATTGATGCCGTCATAGCGGATCTTGCCGTCTGCAATGTCGTAGAAGCGGTTAATGAGGTTTGTGATGGTGGTCTTACCGGCTCCCGTAGCACCGACAAAGGCGATCTTCTGACCGGGGTGGGCGTAGAGGGTCACATCGTAGAGCACCTGCTTTTCCGGCACATAAGCGAAATCCACCATATCCATCACAATGTCGCCCTTTAGCTCGGTGTAGGTAGTGGTGCCGTCGGCCTTGTGGTAGTGTTTCCAAGCCCAATGGCCGGTGCGCTCGGCACATTCTGCGATATTGCCGTTTTCGTCGATTTTGGCGTTGACCAAGTGGACATAGCCGTCGTCCTCCTCGGGCAGCTCATCCATCAGTTCAAAGATCCGCTCCGCACCTGCCATTGCCATAATGATGGCGTTAAACTGCTGAGAGATCTGGTTGATGGGCTGGTTAAAGTTTCTCGACAGCACCATAAATGCCATCAGAGAGCCGAGACTGAGCCAAGTGCCGCCGGACTGCACCACGATAAAGCCGCCCACAATGGCCAAAATGGCGTACTGGACATAGCCCAAATTGTTATTGATGGGGCCCATCATATTGGTAAACTTACCGGCAGAGTAGGCGTTTTCACAGAGGATGCTGTTGAGCTCGTCAAATTCTTCCTTGCATTTTTCCTCGTGGTTAAATACCTTTACCACCTTTTGGCCGGTGACCATTTCCTCGATATAGCCGTTGAGCTTACCTAAGGACTGCTGCTGGCCGATGAAGAATTTACCTGCGTTCCCCGCCAAGGTCTTAGTGACAAAGATCACGCCTACGATGGTAACCATCGATACGATCGTCAGCATCCAAGAGGTGAATATCATAGTGACCAGCAGGACGATCAGGGTGACTGCGCAGGATACGGTTTGGGGAATGGACTGGGAGATCATTTGCCGCAGGGTATCAATGTCGCTGCTGTAGCGGGACATAATGTTACCGGCGGTGTTGCTGTCGAAATAGCGGATGGGAAGACGCTGCATTTTGGTGAACATCTCATCCCGAATCTTTTTCTGAATACCTTGGGTGACTGCTACCATCAGATAACTTTGCAGGAAGCTGCCAAGGAGACCGATTACAAAGATACAGGCAAGCTGTATTAGGAAATTCCAAAGGGGCGCAAAATCACCGGAACCGCTCTCCACCATAGGCAGAATAAACTGATCGACCATTTTACCCAAGGCGGTGGAGCTTTGGGACTGGGTGAGAGCAACAGCGAAAATACAGACCATTACCAGCAGCAACCGGAACCAGTAGTATTTCAGGTAGCTGATAAGGCGGATAAATGTCTTTTTGGGGTCTTTGGCCATACGGCCGTCACCCCGCATACGGGGAGGTGCCATTATTCTAAGCCCCCTTTCTGCTGAGAAGCAAATACTTCCTGATAAATGGTGGATGTTTGCATCAGTTCATCGTGGGTGCCTACAGCACTGATCTGACCGCCGTCCATAACCACGATCATATCTGCATCCTGTACAGAGGCCACCCGCTGGGCAATAATAATTTTTGTAGTGCCCGGAATTTCTTCCATAAATGCCTGCCGGATGGAGGCATCGGTCTTGGTGTCCACCGCAGAGGTGGAGTCATCCAAAATCAAAATTTTGGGCTTTTTCAGCAGTGCCCGCGCAATGCAGAGCCGCTGCTTTTGGCCGCCGGAAACGTTGGTGCCGCCCTGCTCGATATAGGTGTCATATTTATCCGGGAAGGCCTGAATAAACTCGTCAGCACAGGCTAAGCGGCAGGCATGGACTAATTCCTCATCTGTGGCGTTGGGGTCGCCCCAACGGAGGTTTTCCTTAATGGTGCCGGAAAACAGCTCGTTTTTCTGCAGAACCATAGCCACATTATCCCGTAAAACGGCCAAATCGTAGTTGCGCACGTCAATGCCGCCTACCTTCAGGGTGCCTTCGGAAACGTCATACAGGCGGGGAATCAACTGTACAAGGGTGGATTTACTGGAGCCTGTTCCGCCTAAAATACCCACCGTTGCGCCGGAGGGGATATGGAGGCTTACCTCTTTAAGTGCCCGGTGCTGGGCGGTTTTAGAATAGCGGAAGGATACGTTTTCAAAATCCACAGAACCGTCTGGGACTTCGGCAACTGCGTTTTCGGGAGATGCGAGATCCGGCTCCTCTCTCAAAAGCTCACTGCACCGGCGCAGAGGTGTACGGCTCATAATCATCATAACGAAAACCATACTGAGCATCATCAGACCGCCCAGAATCTGCGTGGTGTAGGTAAACATAGAGGAAAGCTGGCCGGTGGTAAGCCCTTTTAAGGGGTCATTGCCGGAGGCGACTACCATCTGTGCACCGAACCAAGAGATGCATAGCATACATACATAGACGCAGAACATCATAATAGGGCTGTTGAGTGCCAGAATTTTTTCTGCTTTGGAGAAGTTCTTTTCCAAATCGCTGGAAATACCGGTAAACTTCTGGGTTTCCTTATCTTCCCGGACAAAGCTCTTAACGACCCGGATGCCGTGGACATTTTCCTGCACGATGTTATTCATCTTATCCAGCAGCTTAAAGCTGCGGTCGAAAATCTTAAAGACAACGGGGGTCAGCAGCACCAGCGCAAGGATCAAAACAGGCATAACCATCAGATAAATTTTTGCCAGCTCCGGGCTTAGCTGCCATGCAGAGATGAGAGCTAAAATAAGCATAACCGGACAGCGGATAGCCATACGGATGGACATCTGGAAGGTCATTTGCAGTTGGGCAACATCGGAGGTAAGACGGGTGACGATAGAGGCAGAGGAAAATTTGTCGATGTTGCTGAAGCCAAATTTTTGCACCCGGTAAAACATATCGTGGCGCAGATTTTTTGCAAAGCCGGTACCTGCCCGGGATGCGAAAATGGCAGAAGCTACACCGAACATCAGTGATGCCAGCGCGCACAGTACCAAAAGCAGCGATTTCGAGGCAATAACGGTCATATCCTGCAATTTTACGCCGTAGTCGTACAGATCAGCCATAACTAAGGGAATAATGACTTCCATAGACACTTCGCCCACCATACACAGGGGGCTTAGCAGCGCAGGCCATTTGTATTCCCGGATACACCGCAGCAGGGGTTTTAACATAAGGCTTCCTCCTTTTTATCGGATCGCAGAGATTCATAGACGCAGGCATAGATGGTTTCCACCCGCCCACGGAAAAAGTAGTACAGTAAAAACTGCAAAGCTGTAGAAATGAGTGCGAAAATAGCGGTGGCGATATTTGCAGAGAAGGGGAGAGAAATGCCCAAAAGAGGCAAGATCAAATCCCCGTAGGAAATAAAGGCGCACAGGAAGGCCAAAAGGAAATACCACCAAAGGTGCAGATCTAACCGAAACAGCCCCATACGGTTTCCTTGCATCAGCCGGCTGCTTTCGTGCAGTGCGGCAAAGGCACCGGGCTTATCACTGCTTAAAAGGGCATAATCGCTAAGCCGGTATCTGTAAAACAGCGGCAGTACCATAATCAGTGCGCCAGCAGTACACAGAAGATAAAGGGGAATCAGGTCTCCAAAGGAAATACGCTCCTGCAAATGAGCCATCAGCTCCTCACTGGTAAGGCTTGTAAGGGTAGGGTCTTCGTTGATGGCGTTGATGGTTTTCATCAGTCCGTTTGACAGCGGGGTGGCGGAAAACAGCAGAGAACCGAGGAACACGCCCCCTATCATTTTCAGAATGTAACGAAAGTCCCGGCAAAGCTGCAGCCGAAAGGCGGCACCCCACCGCCGGAAGCCTTCAAAAAGGTCGCACTTTCCGGCGGCATTGCCTGCACTAATACGCATAGCGGTGAAAATTAGACCAAGCTGCCAAAAGGGAAGCAGCAGCGAAAGGGCGGTGCTCAGAACAGCCTGGACGGTTTGCAGGGTGCTGCGAAGACCGATGCCGGATAAGCCGCCAGTTCCGTCTAACTGTGTATCCAAAAAGAGATTGACCGTCATAACGATCAGCGGCAGCAAAAGGGCGGGAACAGCGTGCAGAAGCACCACACGACGGTTTTGCGCGGCGTTGCGTTCCCAGCGGGTCTTTGCCTCCTGCAGGAGCATATTGGGTGTATTCAAAAGCATAAGTAACTCCTTAATATAGTATGCTAACTTATATCTTACGGCAGTTATGCAAAAATAGCAAATGAATTTTTTGTAAAATGCAGGAAAAATTACGGCTTTTCTCACCGTGCCTTGACTTTTTCTGCCTGTACAGTATAATAAACAGGTAAATAAGAAAGGAAGTGTTTCTTTTGGAATACCGTATGACCATTGCAGGACTGGAAAGAGCCCTGCCGATCTGCAAGCTGTCTGACGATCTGGCGATCGGTGCCTTCGTTATTTTCGGTGACCAGGAGCTGACTGTTGCCTGCGCCCGGGATCTGCTGAAAAAAGCACCGGAATATGATTATATGATCGCCCCCGAGGCAAAGGGCATTCCGCTGGTTCACGAAATGGCCCGCCAGTCCGGTGCGAAAAAGTATTTCCTTGCCCGGAAAGCACCTAAGCTCTATATGCAGGACGTATTTTCTGCTACCGTTCGCTCCATTACCACCGCTAAGGAGCAGACCTTGTATCTCGATAAGGCCGATGCCGAGCAGATGAAGGGTAAGCGTATCCTGATCGTAGACGATGTGATCTCCTCCGGTGAGAGCCTCCACGCGCTGGAAAACTTAGTGGAAAAGGCCGGCGGTATCATCGTAGGCCGCATGGCAATTTTGGTAGAGGGCGAAGCCCAATACCGGGCAGACCTGACATATTTGGAAAAGCTGCCGCTGTTCCGTCCGGATGGCACGGTCATCGCTTAAAATCCGAAGATGAACGAAAATTATATAACTGTGGATTTAGATGCCATCTGCCATAATTTGCAGATGGTGAAAAGCCGCACCGGTGCGGCTGTCTGCGGTGTGGTAAAGGCGGACGCCTATGGGCACGGTGCGGTGGCGGTGGCCAAGGCCATCGCGCCATACTGCCGCTTTTTCGGGGTCTCCTGTCTGGAAGAGGCGTTGGAGCTGCAAAACGCAGGGCTAAACGTGCCGATTTTAATCCTCAGCCACGCAGACCGGGCAGACTATCCGGTGCTGGTGAAAAGGGGGATCCGCCCGGCTATCTTTACTTGGGAGGATGCCCTTGCGCTTTCCAAGGAAGCCCAAAAGCAGAACGTGACTGCGCCCTTCCACTTTGCGGTGGATACGGGTATGCACAGAATCGGTATGCCTGCAAATGAAGAGGGGGTTGGGCTTTGTGAGGAAATTGCCAATCTTCCGAACCTCTTAGCGGAAGGTGTTTTCAGCCATCTTGCTACTGCGGACGAGCGGGAGCTTACAAAGACCGAGCATCAGCAAAGGCTGTTCGATACATTCTGCGAAGGTCTGAAAAATGCCGGTATTTCCCCGGAGTATTGCCACTTAAATAACTCGGCGGCCTCTATGCGGCTTGCAAGCCATTACGATATGGTGCGCGCAGGTATCGTCCTTTACGGCCATACGCCTAGCGAGGAAATGGCAGATACATTAGGTGATATTTGCCCGGCAATGGGCTGGTACAGCAAAATTTCCTATATTAAGTGGCTGGAAAAGGGCTGTGAGATCAGCTATGGCGGGACGTTCACTACTGATCGCCCCACCCGGGTGGCGACCCTCCCTGTGGGATATGGCCACGGCTACCCCAGAAGCCTCAGTAACCGCTTCTATGTCCTGATTCGTGGGAAACGGGCACCTATCTTAGGCCGGGTCTGTATGGATCAGATGATGGTGGATGTAACGGATATTCCGGATGTGACGGAAGCAGATTTGGCGGTACTGGTGGGTACAAGCGGAGACGAGAAGATCACTGTAGAAGAAATCTCCAAAGCAGCGGGCAGCTTTAACTATGAATTTTTATGTAACATTGCCCGCAGAGTGCCCCGCCTTTACTATAAGGACGGAGAACTGACGGAAACACACAATTATTTGCTGGATTAAGGAAAACGCCCGCCGTTTATGCAAACGGTGGGCGTTTCCAAAGGGATAAAAAGAAGAGAGATAGAAAAGAAAAGCATATTCGCAGAGAAGATTTGGTCTTCTCGCAAAGAATCATACCATAAACCGGGCACGGTTTGTTTACAAAAATGCAAATAAAAAGAAACGAAATTGTAAACAAGCGGGGATTTTTATCCATCCTCTTGATTAAGCCGGGAAAAATGGTATAATAATAAAAAAGAAAGGAACGGAAAAATGGGACAGTTTTTTGAAGAGGCAACAAAAGGTATGAGCGATTATACCTTAAAAAGATTGCTGCCGGCAATTGTGCTTTTGCTGGTGGGTATGGTGCTTATGAAGATCGTTTTGAAGATCGTAGGCACGATGCTCAAAAAGGGCAAGCTGGAAAAGGCCGCCCACAGCCTTATCAAATCGGCCGTTAAGGTCGTGATGGGTATTTTGCTGGGACTTATCGTAGCCTCCTGCCTTGGTATTGATGTGACCGGTATCGTGGCACTGGCTTCGGTGCTGACGCTGGCGATTTCTCTGTCGCTGCAGGACCTGCTGACCAATGTATTTGGCGGCTTTACGCTGCTGTATACCCATCCCTTTGCTTCCGGTGATTTCGTGGAGATCGCAGGGCAGAGCGGCTCTGTCAAGGAGATCGGTCTGACCTATACCAAGCTCAACACCGGTGACAATAAGCAGATCTCCATTCCCAACAGCGCGGTGGTTTCCTCGGAGATCGTTAACTATACGGCAAACGGTACCCGCCGGGCAGAGATCACCGTCAGCGCATCCTACGACAGTCCTATAGAGCAGGTGCTGCAGGCACTTATGGAGGCGGCAAATTTGGAGACGGTGGAAAAAGACCCGGCTCCCTTTGCGGCTGTCAGCAGCTATGGGGAAAGTGCCATCGTGTACGTGCTGCGCTTTTGGAACACCAACGATACCTATTGGAGTAATTACTTTGCGATCAATAAGCGGATAAAAGAAATTTTTGATGCCCGCGGTATCCATATGACCTATCCCCATCTGCACGTTCATTTGGATAATGCATAATATCCCCATTCCGGGATAAGCTATTACCGGACAAACAGGCTGCAGAAAAAGGCGATCGCGACGGCGGTCTCTGAAAACTGCCGAAATTTGTCAAGTGTATCGCCGGCAAGATACGAAACAGGAGGAAAGAAATTTTCTCCTGTACATAGGAAAGGATAAGTATAATGGCGAAAAGGACAGACCCCATCGGCGTATTTGACTCCGGTGTGGGCGGCATCAGTGTGCTGCGGGCACTCCTACATAAAATGCCCGATGAGAACTATTTATATTTCGGTGACTCTGCCAATGCGCCCTACGGCACACGGACGCCGGAGGAGGTGACCGCGCTTGCCTCCAATGTGGCAAACAAGCTGGCAGATCAAGGGGTAAAGGCCTTGGTGGTGGCCTGTAATACCTCCACCTCCGTTGCAATGGAGACCCTGCGAGGCAACCATCCGGAGCTGATCGTGGTAGGTATCGAGCCTTCCTTGGGACTGGCAGCGTCTCATTATCCCAAGGGAAAAATCGGTGTACTGGCCACGCCGGCCACCATTGCCGGGCGGCGTTTTCTGTATCAGGCAGAGCCTTATCCTGAGGCGGAGGTCGTTTTGATCCCTGCGCCCAACCTTGTGGAGATCGTGGAGGCGGGAAAATATGACTCTGCTGAAGCAGATGCTTATCTTGAAAATTTACTTCGTCCCTACATTGGAAAATTGGACGCGCTGGTACTGGGCTGCACCCACTATCCTTTTGTAGAAAAGGCGCTCCACCGGGTTTTGGGTGAAGAGGTTGTGTTTTTTGACGGCAGCAGCATTACTGCGGCAGAGACCTATGAAAAGCTCTTGGCGGCAGACCTCTTGAATGGGGAAGGCGGCACGGTGCAAATGCAAAACAGCCTGCCGGAAAAGGAAATTTTAACACTTTGTATGAGGCTTTTGGGCACGAAAGAGGATGTATGATCGATTTTTTGCCTTTTGATTTGGAGAAAAAGACCGAATATGACAAGTATCTCACAGCTTGCGAAAATCGGGGCTGTGAGTACAGCTTTGCAAATCTCTACCTTTGGGGTCGGCAAAAGGCAGCCTTTTTGGCAGACCAGCTTGTCTTTTTCTCCCAGTTTAACCGCAGAAGTGTCTATTTGTTCCCCGTAGGGCCGGGAGACCGGAAAGCTGCGCTGGATGCCATTATCCGTGATGCGGCGGATCGGGGCATTCCCTGCCGCCTTACAGGACTGTTAGAAGAAGATTGTGCGCTGGTAGAACGGCTCTATCCCGGGAAATTCCGTTTTCATAATGACCGGGACGGCTATGACTATGTCTATGATATTAACGGCCTTTCCGAGCTGCGGGGAAAGAAATATCAGAAAAAGAGAAACCACTTAAACCGCTTTCTCGCTTTGTACCCCGACTGCCGCGGAGAGCCGATTACGGAAGAAAATGCACCTGTCGTTTCCGCGATGGTCGAAAAATGGTATGCCCTTCGTCAGCAGGATGACCCGGCGGCAGATTACCATATGGAAAAGGCGGCACTTCGCAAAGCAATGGAAAAACGGGTGCCGCTGCAATTAGAGGGCTACTGCCTCTTTGTAAATGGGGAGTGCGTGGCTATGAGTTTGGCATCGTCACTTTCGGAGACGGTGTTTGATGTCCATTTTGAAAAGGCACTGGAAAAGACAGAGGGTGCCTATACCGCCATCAATTATTATTTCTCCCGTTATCTTCGGGAAAAATACGGCGCGGTAAAATACCTCAACCGGGAGGACGATATGGGTATCCCGGGACTTCGCCACGCAAAGCTGTCCTACCGTCCGGACAGGATGGTGAAAAAAAGCTGGGCCTGCCTTTTGGAGGACGATTATGATTATTGACCATCCCACCGAGAAAGACATTCCTGCCCTGCGGGCACTTTGGCGGGAGGCGTTTTCCGACCCGGATACTTTTATAGAGCTGTTTTTTACCCGGGGCTTTGCACCGGAAAGGTCGCTGACTGTTAAAGAGGGAGAAAAGGTGCTTGCCGCCCTTTATTGGTTTGATTGTGCGTGGGAAGAAAATGAAAGTGCCTATATCTATGGCGTTGCCACAAAAATGGAACACCGGGGTAAGGGACTTTGTAATAGACTAATGGACAGGCTTCATAGGGATATGGAGAAAATGGGTAAAAGTACGGTTCTTGTCCCGGTAAATGAAAGCCTGCGTGCCTTTTATGCCCAAATGGGCTACCGGGATTTTGGCGGTATGGAGGAAGCTCTTTATTGCCCGGCGGGAGCACCGGTGGCGGTGGAAAGACTGTCGGCTACCGATTATATGCAAAAAAGAAAAGGACTTTTGCCCGCCGGCGGTATCGCGCAGGAGGGAGAGACGCTTCCTTTTTTGGAAGGTATGCTTACCTTTTATGGGGGCGAAGGCTGGCTCTTAGCCGCCTATCAGGAGGAAGGAAAGTGGATATGCCCGGAGTTTTTGGGGGATAAGGCTTTGCTTTCCGGTATCCTAAAAGCCTTAGACATCCCCTCCGCTATGGTGCGCATTGCAGGAGAAAGGCCTTTTGCGATGTACCGCCCGATGCATAAGGAAGAAAAGGGGCCTGCTTATTTTGCCTTTGCGCTGGATTAGACCAAAACAGGAGAAATTACTTTGGAAAACAAGAATTTTCTGCGTATATTTTTAGGCGTGCTGTGTGCGCTGGCTTTTTCAGGGTTGCTGCTGGCCGGGGGCTTGGGGATGAATGCGCTGCTGCTTCCGGGAGAAACGGAGCCGTCGGCCACAGAAGCACCTACTGACCCGCCTACGGAGCCGCCCACTCAGCCGCCTACGGAAGCACCAACCGAGCCGCCCCTTACAATGCCGGAGCTTTCCTTAACGGCGAAGCACAGCTTTATTTACTTAGCACACGCCCAGCAGTTTCTGATGCTCAAGGGAAATGAGGATGACCGTATTTATCCGGCCAGTCTTACGAAGCTCTTTTCGGCTTATGTAGCACTTATGTATTTAGACCCGGAGACAAAGGTGACAGCGGGAAGTGAGGTCTATGCTGTCCCGGCAGATTCCTCTATTGCCAGCCTTAGCCCCGGGGATGTGCTGACAGTGCGCCAGCTTGTGCAGGCAATGCTCCTTGCCAGCGGCGGCGATGCGGCAATGACCCTTGCAGCAGCTACAGGCAGAAAATTGGAGGACAATCCGAAACTGTCCTATTCCAAAGCGGTTGCCCGCTTTGTGGAGGAGATGAATGCCGTCGCGGCAGAGTTGGGTATGTCCGGTTCCCATTTTGAAAACCCCGATGGGTATCATCACGAAAATCACTATACCACCTGTGCTGATATGCAAAAAATCGGCACGCTTGCCCTGTCCCATCCGGAGATTAAGAGTACAATAGGGCTGACGCAGGTGGAAACACCACAGTTGCAGCGCCCGTACCCCGGCAATGTATGGAAAAATACTAATTTCCTGCTCCAGCCTACGTCCCCGCATTATGTTCCTACAGCCACGGGGATGAAGACCGGCTATACGGGTGCGGCAGGTGGCTGTTTGCTTGCCAGTTTTGCCGTAGAGGGAGAGCAGGTGCTCGTAGGTGTGTTTGGGTGTCCGACCAAAGAAAACCGCTTCGAGGATGTCTGCAAAATATACAATGTATATACAAATTAAGAAAAATGAGCGATTTTAGCAGGAGGCAATTTTATGAAAGGTATTCAAAACGGAAAAATTATCATACCGGATCAGATACTTACGGGCTATACACTTCTTTATACCGATGTGATCGTGGACATTGTTCCCGATGAAGAGGTGCCGCAGAATGTTACGCTTGTGGATGCAAAGGGCGGCTATGTGGCACCGGGTCTTATGGATCTGCATATTCACGGCTATTTGGGTGCGGATGTCTGCGACTGCGACCCGGAGGGTATCCGCACCATTGCAAAGGGGATTATTTCCAACGGTGTTACCGGCTTTTTGCCCACTACGATGACGGTGGATAAGGCGGTTATCAAAAAAGCACTGGAAACCTGTCGGGAGCTGAAAGAGGAAAGCAAGATATGGAACGGTGCGGCTATTTTGGGCTGTCACGCGGAAGGCCCCTTTATCAGCGAAAAGAAAAAGGGTGCACAGAGCGCAGAGTATATTCTAAAGCCCGATGCAGACTTTATCCGGGAATACGGGGATATTATCAGGATTTTGACCCTCGCTCCGGAAACGGATTCGGAGGACTTTGGGGCTATCCGGCAGATCTGCGGGGAGACGGATGTTGTTATATCTATGGGACATACCAATGCGGACTATGACACAGCAGTCAGAGGCGTAGAGGCCGGTGTCCGGCACGCAACCCATCTGTTTAATGCAATGAGCCCCCTTGCTCACCGGGCACCCGGTGTGGTTGGTGCGGCATTAAATACCAACGTGACCTGCGAACTGATCGTGGATACTTTCCATGTGCTGCCCTGTCTTTACGATATGGTTTGGAGGATGAAGGGCAGAAAGCTCTGCTTTATTACGGACTGCCTCTCTGCCGGTGGGCTGCCTATGGGAGAATATGTGCTGGGCGGCAAAAAGGTGATTTACCGTGACGTGGTGTGCCGCTTGGAGGATGGAACGGTAGCGGGCAGTGTGCTGAAGCTGAACGAGGGTGTTTGGAATGCCTATAAAAATTCCAATATTCCCCTGTGGGAGTGCGTAAACTGCGCGTCTTTAAACCCGGCAAACGCCATTGGTCTTGGAAAAGTGAAGGGCTCTTTGGAAAAGGGCAAGGATGCAGATATTATCATTACCGATGAAGCCTTCGGCGTGAAGCAGACCATCATTGCCGGAGAAGTACGATTTGAGAGAAGATAAGAAAAAGGGCTGTGCTATTTGGCACAGCCTTTTTTGGGGGAAAATGCCGAGGGGAGGGCGTGGAAATTCTTTTGAAAGACCCGGGAGAAGTAGGAGAGGTTTTCATAGCCGCAGGCAGTGGCGGCAGTGCAGACCTTTGCACCGCACTCAATCAGGTGCTTGGCTTCCGTACAGCGTATCAGATTTACCATTTCAATAACGGTCTTGCCGGTGAGCGCCTTAAACTCTCTGGATAGATGATACTTGCTGATGCCCACGGCTGTGGCAATATCATCGAGGGTGAGGGCACTGCGTATGTTCTGACGGATATATAGGAGCGCCTTTTTGATATGGGCATTGGCGTTGGGGTTTATATCACGGGGCACGTCGGTCACATACTCCCTGCACAGTAGCTGCAATAAAGATAAAACAGCTTGGCGTATGTCCAGTACGGCCAAGGCGTTTCCGCTATGATGCCGGGCAAAGGCGTCGTTTAAGTGCATAAATAATCCCGCAAAGCGGTCATCCCGGATGCTGTGCTGAAAATGAAGCTGTTCGGGTATAAGACCGTTTTCCCGAAGAAAAGCGTTATCTATAATCAGGCAGCAATAAGTGACGGCGGTATCGCTGTATACACAGTGAGGCAGATCCCAATTAACTATGTATAGGTCTCCCGGTAAAAAGGGAATATGGTCTGCGCCGCAATGAATCCGTCCCTCACCGGACAGACAGTAAAGCAGTTCCACATTTTCGTGCCAGTTAGGCGGGCAGTGGTGCTGCACCACCTGAAAGGCACTGTGAAAAATAAAGGGCAGGAGAGGATCTTCCATATCGTGGGTCTCATAAATGTAATTTTCCATAAGCAATCCCTTTTAGCAAGATTGTGTTATTATATATCAATATTGGCTGTTGTTTTCCTATAAATACAGTATAAAATAAAAATATAGAAAAAGCAATAGGGCAATTTTGTATCAAAAGAAAGGGTGCGTGCTATGAAATACCTAAATGTGGAAGTGCCGGTGAAAAACATACCGGTTTTAGATCCGGAATTTATCCCCATCAATCTATTTAACCGTGCATTTTTGAAAAACGCAAAAAAGCCTGTTTCCTTTGGTGTGGAGCGCAATGACGGGCAGGTGGCGGTATGCCATACCTATATGCACGGCACGCCGGAAATGCGGGATGCTAATCTTTACTATTGTGACCGGCTCGTCAAGTCCATCCTTTGGATGAAGGGCGGCTGGAAGATCTACGTCAGCGGGGATGAAGGTGTGTTTTCTGCGCTCCGGAATGCCTATGCACCGGGCGGCAGTCGGGCCTTTGATGCGGATTTTATGGCGGGTGTCTATGAAAGACCCTTTGAAGTCGTGTTTTGCGACAACGTGCCGGAAGAAAAGGGCGCATCGCAGGCAGTTGGCCGCCACTTGGGCGGCTGCCGGATCGGTTTTGATGCGGGCGGCAGTGACCGGAAGGTTTCTGCGGTCATCGATGGGGAACCGGTTTTTTCCGAGGAAGTGGTTTGGTTCCCCAAGCTGAACGCAGACCCGGATTATCACTATAACGGCATTGTGGATGCGCTGAAATCTGCGGCAGAGAAGATGCCCCGGGTGGATGCGGTGGGCGTTTCCTCTGCGGGTGTATTTGTGGACAATCGCACGATGGTAGCGTCTTTGTTCCTGAAAGTACCGAAAGAAGAATTTGATAAAAAGGTAAAGGATATTTATCTCCGGGCGGTGCGGGATACCTTCGGGGAAGATGTGCCTGTGATCGTTGCCAATGACGGTGACGTTTCTGCGCTGGCCGGTGCGATGGGCTTGGGCGAAAACAATGTTTTGGGCATCGCGATGGGTACCAGCGAGGCAGTTGGCTTCGTGGACGAAAACGGCAATATCACCGGATGGCTCAATGAGCTGGCCTTTATGCCTGTGGATGCCAATCCCGGGGCAATGGAGGATGAATGGTCCGGGGACATCGGCTGCGGTGTAAAATATTTCTCTCAGGACGGTGTCATCAAGCTGGCACCCCGGGCAGGCATCGAACTGGACGAAACCCTCTCTCCTGCGGAAAAGCTGAAGGTCGTGCAGTCTCTTATGGAGGCGGGCAGCGAACAGGCAGAGAAGGTCTATCGCTCTATCGGTACGTACTTGGGTCACACGCTGGCCTACTATTACGCGCTCTATGGCTGTAAGCACGTACTGCTGCTGGGTCGGGTGATGTCCGGCAAGGGTGGTGACCGGATCCTTGCGGAAGCCAAGCGGGTGCTTGCCGATGAATACCCGGAATGTGACGGAAAGCTGCTGCCGGCACTGCCGGACGAAAAAGCCCGCCGGGTGGGGCAGTCCGTAGCCGCCGCCTCTCTCCCCGAGATCTAAATAAGAATAAGACGGAGGATTCCAATTTCGGAATCCTCCGTCTTATTTCGGAAAACTTCCGCGGGTATCACTGACGCCGCAGATGTAGTCCATACTGACATTGTATAGTTTGGCTAACACGATTAAACTATCCACAGGAATACGTGTTTTTCCCAACTCGTAATCGGAGTATGTTTTCTGTCCAACCCTCAAAAGCTCTGCAATTTGGGTTTGTGTTTTATCATTATCCTCTCGCAACATGCGAATTCGCTCTATATAAGTCATAAGCTCACCTCAGAAAAAGTATAGCATAGTGGAAATAACACTATTGAGTTTTAGAGTTATAAACTCTATAATGAGGAGCGAGGTGATATCTATGGAAAAACAAATCTGTCAAAACTGCAAATATTTTTACCAGCACTATGGATTGGACGGAAAGAAAATTTATCGTTTACAATGTGGGCATTGTGGCCATCCCCATTTAAGGAACAGGAGACCTTCTCAAAAAGCCTGCCCGGAATTTGTGCAGGGAGAAAGTAAAGAAAAGGAATTTGTTTCCAAGTATTACTTATACAAATTCCTCCTTGACTGGATTCGGCAGTTAGAGCATTTGCCGGAAATTCAGGAGCAGGACATCCCATAGGGACAAAATGAAAACGGAGGCTTCCATCAGGAATCCTCCGTTTGTTGGTTACCGCTGGATACGGCCGGAGCCGTCGCCCCCGGCTAACTTTTCTACTTCTGCAACGGTGACCATATTGTAGTCACCCTCGATGGAGTGCTTCAACGCAGAAGCAGCTACGGCAAACTCAACAGCCGCTTGGGTGTCTTTGCCGGTGAGCAGGGAGTAGATGAGGCCGCCGCCAAAGCTGTCACCACCGCCAACCCGGTCAATAATATGCAGGTCATACTTCTTGGAGAAGCAGTACTCGTCCTTTGCTACATTATAGAGCATTGCGCTCCAGCCGTTGTCAAATGCGGAGTGACTTTCGCGCAGTGTGATGGCCACCATCTCGAAGCCAAACTTATCAGCAAGCTGCTTTGCAACGGATTTGTAGCCCTCGTGGTTAAGGCTGCCGCCGTAAATATCGGTAGCCTCGGCCTCGATGCCGAACACGTCCTTGGCATCCTCCTCGTTGGAGATGCACACATCCACATACTGGCACAGCTCGGTCATAGCCTCCCGGGCTTCTGCACGGGTCCACAGCTTGCCGCGGTAGTTCAGGTCGCAGGAGATCTTGATGCCGCGAGCCTTGGCTGCCTTGCAGGCCTGTTTGCAGATTTCTACCAGGTTGCCGCCCAGCGTGGGGGTGATGCCGGTGAAATGGAACCACTGGGCACCCTCGAAAATGGTATCCCAATCAAAATCCTCGCAGGAGGCCTTGGCAATGGCGGAATTTGCCCGGTCGTAGATGCAGACAGAGCCACGCTGAGAGGCACCCTTTTCGTTAAAGTAGATGCCGACACGGTCACCACCGCGAACGATCTTGGTGGTATCTACACCGTAACGGCGCAGGGAGTTAACAGCGGCCTGACCGATGGCGTGGGTGGGTAGCTTGGTGACATAAGCGGCATCTAAGCCGTAGTTTGCAAGAGACACTGCAACGTTGGCTTCACCGCCGCCGAAGGTGAACTCTACGTGGTCGCACTGAACGAAACGCTCGTAGTTGTAGGGTTGCAGGCGAAGCATCAGCTCGCCAAAGGTGATAATTTTAGCCATAATATT
>JAFQPB010000021.1 GCA_017411905.1 Oscillospiraceae bacterium | reverse complement strand
CTAAAAGAGAGAGGGGCGCGCCCCTCTCTCCCCAAATGTCAAATCTTACAAGGGCATTATAGCACCTTATTTTCTATATTGCAAGGATTATTTTAGGAGAAAAGGAGAAAATTTTTCGTTTTTCTCCCCGAAATCCCCTAATTTTCGTCAAATTGGCATACCGTGTGTATACTTTTGATCCCAATCGTCATCAAAAAGGCCCCGGATCACACTGCCCTTTGCCATATCCTCTGCCAGTGCCGATAATGTTTCCCGCTGGGAAAGACACTCCAAATAAAACTCCGGCAAAGCCTCCTCGCCCAATTTTGCGCCCATCAGCGCACCGGTAAGTGCGCCTACTGCCGCGCTCTGTCCGGAATGGTTGACTGCCGTAATGATCGCGCTGTCAAAATCCTCAGGGTTAGAAAGGCAGGCAAAAACCGCGCCTGCCACACATTCCGGTGCGGTATGGCAGCGAAGCACCTCCATTCCCTCCCGGGGATCGATACCCTCTTTGGCCATAGAGATAGCGCGGCGCACACCATCCACTACGGTTTCCGTCACAGGATAGATGCCGCTAAACTGCTCCAAAACAGCAGTAGTCGCAAATGAAAACTGGTCAAGGAGAGACGTTTCCCCATCCTGCAGAATACCCGCCGTCATATAGGCCACCAACGCACCGCAAAGGAATGTCTCTGCCGCACCGTGGGTGAGGGCTACAGATGCCGCACCCAGCGCGCCCACGCCACGGGGCGTGAGCCACCGCTCGTCAAAGAACATACCCACCGCCACCGGCACCGTTAGGGCACTTGGCACAAGGGAGTACTTTGTCCGCTCGGCCATCGTGCCGAAAATATCCTGCCGCAGATTATCCAGCATACGGATGTCCTGACAGTTCCCCCGGCGCATATTGCCCACCCGGGATATCCAGCATTGAGACGGTTCCGGGTCCCGGTGAAACAACTGGCTTCGTGTCCATTCCCGCAGCCCCAGGCGGATAAATTCCAGCGCAAAGTCGGTTCTGCCCTTGGTAACGCCAACCAGCAGGCCGTTGCATACATAGGCCGCCATATGGGTATAGGAAGTAATTTCCGCAAAACCGTTGACAAGGTCATAGCCAAGCAGGCCATTGGGGCCATAATCCTCGCAGATCTGCCGCCAAGTCCGGTCGTTAATGGTATAGCCCATAGCATCACCTACCGCAAGACCAAGAAGACACCCTCTATAGGAAGACGGATTTCCGCCCATAGTTTCACCTCTTTTTCTACACTTTATGCTTTTATTATAGTAAATTCCCCAGAAAATGCAAGCAAAATCTACGTGCTCCTACTGTCCACACAGTTGCATATTTTTCGTGTTTCTGTTATAATAAAGAAAACTGAAAGGAGTTTTTATTATGGAACTTTCCGATATTCTCAAAAAATGCGACCATACCCTGCTAGGACAGACCGCCACTTGGGCAGAAATCCAGGCCATTTGCGACGATGGCATCAAATATTGCACCGCTTCCGTCTGCATTCCCGCTGCTTACGTAAATCAGGCAAAGGAATATGTAGGCGATAAATTGGCGATTTGCACCGTTATTGGCTTCCCCAACGGCTACGCCACCACCGCCGCAAAATGCTTTATGGCATCTGATGCTGTCGCCAACGGCGCAGACGAAGTGGATATGGTTATCAACATTGGCTGGGCAAAGGACGGTAAATGGGCAGAGATCACCGAAGAAATCGCTGCCATTAAGGAAGCCTGCGACGGCAAGCTCCTGAAGGTCATCATTGAAACCTGCCTGCTGACTGATGAAGAAAAAATCGCACTGTGCAAATGCGTATCCGATTCCGGTGCAGACTATATTAAGACCTCCACCGGTTTTTCCAAGGCCGGCGCAACCTTCCACGACGTAGAGCTGTTTGCAAAGCACGTGGCCCCCGGTGTGAAGATCAAGGCCGCCGGCGGTATTTCCTCTATTGAAGATGCTGAGGAATTTATCCGCTTAGGCGCAGACCGCCTTGGCACCAGCCGTATTGTCAAGATCGCAAAGGGCCTCGAAAACGACGGCACATATTAAATTGATGCCACAAATAGCCCTCCCCTTTGGGGAGGGTGGCAAAAATCTTTGATTTTTGACGGGTGAGGTTTTACCCTCATCCACCGCAAGCGGTCCCCCTTCCCCTGAGGGGAAGGTTTTGACCCTAAACTTAATAACTAAGGAGAATATATTATGAGTAATTTCCCCGCTACTCCCCATATTAATGTACAAAATGAGATTGGCTTCGGCAAGACTGTGCTGATGCCCGGTGATCCGCTCCGCAGTAAGTTTATTGCAGAAAATTTCTTAGAAAACCCCGTGCTTGTAAACAACGTCCGCGGTGTCCACGGCTACACCGGCTACTATAAGGGCGTCAAGGTATCTGTGATGGCGTCCGGTATGGGTATGCCCGCCATCGGCATCTACTCCCATGAGCTGTTTAACTTCTTTGGCGTAGAGAACATTATTCGCGTTGGCTCTGCCGGCTCTATTCAGGAGCACATCAACCTCTACGACATTGTCATCGCCCAAGGTGCTTGTACCGACTCCAACTTTGCCAACCAGTTCCACTTCCCCGGCACCTTCGCCCCCATTGCAGACTTTACGCTCCTGAGTGAGGCCGTCAAGGCCGCTGAAGCCAACGGTGCCACCTATCACGTCGGTAACGTTAATTCCTCCGATGTGTTCTACGGTGACCATGCCGAAGTACCCGCAGGTCTCGACACCCTTTATAATCAAAAGAAGATGGGCGTTATGGCACTGGAAATGGAAGCTGCCGCCCTGTATATGAATGCCGCCCGTTACGGCAAGCGGGGTCTTTGCATCTGCACCATCAGTGACCACATCTTAAAGGGCGTGGAGACCACCGCTGAGGAACGCCAGACCGCGTTTACCCAAATGATGAAGATCGCGCTGGATACCGCTGTAGCAATGGAAAACAAATAAGCCTTCCCCTTGAGGGGAAGGTGACCGAGCAAAGCGAGGTCGGATGCGGTGTTAATAAAGGATAATTTCACCTCATCAGTCAAAAAATCAAGAATTTTTTGACAGCTTCTCCTCAAGGAGAAGCCTTCGTTGCGCACCCTATACAAATCCAAATTCATATTTATCCCCACAGAGGTGCACTCTATGAAACGCGTATTTTTAATTGTTCTGGATTCTTTCGGAATCGGTGCAATGCCCGATTCCCCCGCTTTCGGTGATATAGGCGTCAATACCCTTGCCGCCTGCGCCACCTCCAAAAAGCTATCCATCCCCAATATGATTGCCGCAGGCCTTAGTAACATCGACGGTGTTTCCTGCCTGCCGAAAGCAGACGTTCCCACCGGCGCATACGCCCGACTGGCGGAAAAGTCTATGGGTAAAGACACCACTATCGGTCACTGGGAGATCGCAGGGCTCGTCTCTCCTGATCCCCTGCCCACCTACCCCGACGGCTTCCCCGAGGAAATCTTAGCACCTTTCCGGGCGGCCATAGGCCGGGGTGTGCTGGCAAATGCCCCTTGGAGCGGTACGGCTGTGCTGGATGCCTACGGTGAGGAGCATATGAAAACCGGCGATTTGATCGTCTACACCTCTGCGGACTCCGTATTCCAAATTGCCGCCCACGAGGACGTTGTTTCTCCCGAGCAGCTTTACGAATACTGCCGCATTGCCCGCAAATTACTCACCGGCAAGCACGGTGTTGGCCGTGTCATTGCCCGCCCCTTCGTAGGTGACAAAGCAGGCGCGTTCAAGCGCACTGCCAACCGTCACGATTTTTCCTTAGAGCCGCCGAAGGCGACCCTTTTGGATGCTGTAAAGGCCGCAGGTCTTGACAGCATTGCCGTTGGCAAAATCTTCGATATTTTCGCCGGCATCGGCACCACGGAGCACGTCTATAATCAGTCGAACACCAATGGTATGGCGCACGCGCTGCACTATGCAGATACGGACTTTACGGGCTTATGCTTTGTGAACCTCGTAGACTTTGATATGGTCTACGGCCACCGTCGGGATATCGACGGCTACGCGCTGGCACTAAACGAATTTGACACTTGGCTGCCTAAGCTTTTAGAGAAAATGGGCGAAGATGACCTTGTGATGATCACCGCCGACCATGGCTGTGACCCCGGCTATACTGCCACCACCGACCACACCCGGGAGTATGTTCCTCTGCTGGTGCTGGGTAAGAACGTGAAAAATGTAAACTTGGGCACCCGCCTTAGCTTTGCAGACATTGCCGCCACCGTTGCGGAAGTCCTGAACGTAAAGCTGGACACCCCCGGTGAGAGCTTTGCAAAGGAGATCTTAAAATGACACCTGAAAAGCTAATCGAAAAAGCCCAGGAAGCGCGGCTGCACTCTTACTCCCCCTATTCCGGCTTCAAGGTAGGCGCGGCGCTGCTGTGCAGCGACGGCACGGTGTACACGGGCTGTAATATCGAAAATTCCTCCTTTACACCTACCATCTGCGCCGAACGTACTGCCATCTTTAAGGCAGTCTACGACGGTCGGCGGGATTTTGTGGCCATCGCCATTGTAGGCGGAAAAGACAGTCCCGATGCCGCCTGCGCCCCCTGCGGTGTCTGTCGACAGGTGATGGGCGAGTTCTGCAAAGCAGACTTTATGGTCTATTTCCCCGACGGAAAGGGCGGCATCATCGCAGAACCCTTGTCTGCCATTCTCCCCCACAGTTTTAAATTATAACGTAGGGGACGGGTTCCCCGTCCTTGACCGCCCTTTTATAAAAGAGTAGGAGAAAAGTAATGAGTAGGCAAAAAATCAAAGACTATTTGGAATTGCTGGACGGAAAGACGCTTAGCAATTTGAGCTTGGCTTGTGAAATGATGATGTTTACATTTGATAATATCGCTATTCATTCACAATGTTTTACGAGAATTCTGTATAAGGATCAGATTTTGCTCACAACTTTGGATTATCAAAATTGGGATGAGACAGATGACAAAAACAATGATGAATGGTACAATCTGTCTCTACACAAGAATTTAATCATTAACAATAGGGTTAGCAAAGCACAGCTTATGGATACGAATGATCTGTTTATTTGGCTGGAAAACAACATACAGATACAAATGTTAATTTCCAATAGTTCTCCTCATTACGTAGAAGATTCTGAACAATGGAGAATTTTCCAAAATGACAGCGAAGACTTTCCCCACACCGTAATCTACTCTAATTCCATTCAAGATGAACCATAAAAACAAAACTGCGAAGATTCTTCGACTGCGGGCTATCGCCCTCCGCTCAGAATGACATCGTAATTCTGCATTGCGCATTTTGCATTCTGCATTGAAAAAGCCACCCGACTGGGTGGCTTTTTCTTATTCACATACTTTATAGCTCCAGCCGTGGCTATCGGGGAGCTTGCCCCACTGGATGCCGGTAAGGTTGTCGTACAGCTTTTGGGCGACCTCGCCGATCTTGCCGTCGCAGAGGGTGTAGGCGGTGCCATTATAGAATAGCTGACCGATGGGAGAAACGACGGCAGCGGTGCCGGTGCCCCAAGCTTCCTCCAGTGTGCCGTCTGCTGCAGCGGCAAACAGCTCATCCACAGAGATAGGACGCTCCTCTACCGTATAGCCCCAGTCACGGAGCAGCTCGATGCAGGACTTGCGGGTAATGCCGGGGAGGATAGAGCCGGAGAGGGCAGGTGTGACGATCTTGCCGCTGATCTTGAACATAACGTTCATCGCGCCAACCTCTTCGATATACTTACGCTCCACGCCGTCCAGCCACAAAACTTGGGTATAACCGTTTTCTTCCGCACGCTGACCTGCCCGCAGAGATGCCGCATAGTTGCCACCGCACTTTGCATAGCCTGTGCCACCGCGAACAGCGCGAACATCCTGAGCCTCAATGGCGATCTTAACTGGGTTAATGCCCTCGGCATAGTAAGCACCTACAGGAGAGCAGATAATTACAAAGGTGGCCTCCTTCACAGCGTGGACACCCAAATGGGGATCGTTGCCGAAAAGGAAAGGACGGATATAGAGAGAAGTACCATCATTGTGGGGCACCCAGTCCTTTTCCAACTCTACGAGGGTATTCAGAATATGCAGTGCGCCCTCCTCGTCAAGCTGGGGCAGGCACAGCCGCTCAGCACTGGTGTTGAGCCGCTTAATATTCTCCATAGGGCGGAACATACGGATGCTTCCGTCGGCTGCCCGATAAGCCTTCATACCCTCGAATATCTCCGCGCCGTAGTGCAGCACGGTAGATGCGGGATGCAGAGGTATCGGGCCAAAGGGTACGATGCGGCCATTGTACCAGCCCTTACCTTGGGCATAGTCCATTATAAACATATGGTCTGTAAAGATCTTGCCGAAGCCCAGCTTGCTTTCGTCTACCGGTTTTACCTTAGGGGTGGCAGTCTTTTCAATTTGAATATCGTAAATCATTTTTATTCCCCCTTAAAATCCATACCGGCGCGGAGCATCTTGCGGTTTACATCCAGCATATCTGCCTTGCGGGCAGGAATGACCTTTTGCAGACCTGCGTCCAAGCCATCCTCGGTGACACAGCCGGTTTTCTTTACCAGCGCACCCAAAAGCACCATATTGGCAAGATTCGGTACACCCATCTCCCGCGCCATTGCAGATGCGGGGATATAATAGGCCTCCACATCGGTACGCTCTACTTTGCGTGTAATCAAAGAGCTGTCGATAAATATCTTACCGCCGGGTACAACGTCCTTTTCGAATTTGTCAAGAGATGGGCCGTTCATAACCATCAAAATGTCGGGATGGTTTACGATGGGAGAACCGATCTCCCTGTCGCTGAGGATAACATTACAGTTGGCCGTACCGCCCCGCATTTCCGGACCGTAGGAAGGCAGCCAGCTTAAATAACGTCCTTCCATCATACCGGCATAGGCAAGCACCTTACCGGAAAACAGCAAGCCCTGACCGCCAAAACCGGCGATCACAATTTGATTTTCCCGCATAATTACGCCTCCTTATCCTTGTAAACACCCAAGGGGTACTGAGGAATCATCTTCTCATCGATCCACTCCAGTGCCTTTTGGGGTGTCATACCCCAGTTGGTGGGGCAGGAGGAAAGCACCTCTACCAAAGAGAAGCCCTTGCCGTCTAACTGATTTTGGAAAGCCTTTTTGATGGCCTTTTTCGCCTTATTGACATTCTTGACATTATTGACAGTTACACGCTCCAAGTAAGCAGGGCCATCCAAGGTAGAGAGCATTTCGCATACCCGGATGGGATAACCTTGGGTCTCCGCAGACCTTCCGTAGGGAGATGTCTGGGTCACCTGTCCGATCAGAGAGGTAGGTGCCATCTGACCGCCGGTCATACCGTAAATAGCATTGTTAATAAAGATAACGGTGATGTTCTCTCCTCTTGCGGCGGCGTGAACAGTCTCACACATACCAATAGAGGCAAGGTCGCCGTCACCCTGATAAGTAAAGACTACATTATCGGGAAGTGCCCGCTTAATGCCGGTAGCGACTGCAGGGGCGCGGCCGTGGGCGGCTTCTACCATATCGCAGGCAAAATAATTATAAGCAAGAACACTGCAGCCAACGGGTGCAACACCAACCGTCTTACCCTCGATGCCCAGTTCGTCCATAACCTCGGCAACCAAGCGGTGTACAATGCCGTGGGTACATCCGGGGCAGTAGTGAAGCACTGTATCGGTCAGTGCTTTGGGTTTATCAAATACAACCATCTTTCGTGCCTCCTTACTTTGTCATTTCCTCGATTTTTGCCAGCACTTCCTCGGGAGCGGGGATCATACCGCCAACCCGGTTGCAGGCAAAGACCGGCTTCTTACATTCCGTTGCGAGGAGCACATCCTCCCGCATCTGACCCATACTCAGCTCCACAGTCAGGAAGGACTTGACCTTATCTGCCGCAGCAGCAAGGGGCGCATTGGGGAAAGGCCACAGGGTGATGGGCCGAATGAGACCCACCCGAATGCCCTTTACCCGGGCTTCAATGATGGCATTTTTCGCCACGCGGGCGGTGATGCCGCAGGAAACCACACAGTACTCCGCATCTTCCATCATATATTCTTCCCACAGGCACTCATTCTTCTCAATTTCTGCATACCGCTCAAAGCGCTGGAAATTGAGCTGCTCCAGCTCGGCAGGAGAAAGGTAAAGGGAGTTTGCAATATTGTGTTTTCTCTGGCATTTTGTGCCGACAGTCGCCCAATCGGGAGCAGGCTTGATTTCCTGCGGTTCAGGAAGCGCAACCGGCTCCATCATCTGACCCATTGTACCGTCCGCCAATAACATTACGGGCATACGGTATTTTTCCGCTAAATCAAAGCCCTTGTATGTAAGATCTGCCATTTCCTGTACAGAAGCCGGTGCCAGCACCAGCACGTGGAAGTCACCGTGTCCGGGTCCCCGGGTGGCAAGGAAATAGTCAGACTGGGACGGCTGGATACCGCCAAGGCCGGGGCCGCCACGCTGGACGTTAACAATGAGGGCCGGCAGGTCAGCACCCGCAAGATAGGAAATGCCCTCGCACTTCAGCGCAATTCCGGGACTGGAGGAGGAGGTCATAACCCGCTTACCGGTAGCGGCAACACCGTAGACCATATTGATCGCAGCGATTTCACTCTCTGCCTGCAAAAATACGCCGTCAATTTTGGGCATCCGCTTTGCCATATAGGCGGCAACCTCCGTTTGGGGAGTAATGGGATAGCCAAAGTAATGGCGGCAGCCAGCCAAAATGGCGGCTTCGGCAATGGCTTCATTGCCTTTCATCAGTACCTTTTCCATAGCTTCTCCTCACTTTTCTACTTTAATTACACAGTCAGGACACATCGTAGCGCAAAACGCGCAGCCTACGCAGTCCTCAGGCTTTGTCAGCTCTACCGGTGCGTGTCCCTTTTGATTAAGCCTTGTCCGGGAGAGAGTCAAGATTCCCTTGGGACAGGCGTTTACGCAAAGGCCGCAGCCCTTGCACAGCTCTTCCTTAAATGTCAGTTTCGCCATAATGTGTCCTCCGTTTTTATTTCGTAATATAGCTCTTGCAAATAGAGGGGGAAGAAATTTCCCTCCGGTAGATGTTGCAAAAGTGTATGATTTACCGTTGTCATTTTGATAGGCAGGCCTGTTTTTTCCGATACTGCTTTCGCATAGCTTTCGCTTGCCAAAATATCCTCTACAGTGGTGACTTTTCCCAAATTGGTATTGTTAACGATGGCAGTGAACTTAAGACCGCAGGCGGTTTCAATTTCCTCCATCACTTCCAGTGTGCCTGCCACATCCCGGGTAAGGGGACGGGACTTGTTGATCACGAAAAGCATTTCGTAGTCATTCTCCTCCAATATCATCGGCACATACCGTCCCAACGCCAGCGCGCCCCGGTCGTCACCGCCGATGTCCAGCACACCGTAGCGGGTTCTATCCGCTACCAAGCGGTAGACCTCCGGCGGCATAGCCGGCACATCCAGGTTGCTGTTGGCAAAGGGGGAAGATATCAGCTCTATTCCCGCACTTTCCAGTACTGCCGCGCTGTCCTTGGTACGGAAATAGGGATTGACGATGTCCAAATCCGCCACCGTCACCGGGTAGCCAAGCTTCCTGAGATATAAGCTATAGTTGACGGCAATATTGGTTTTTCCACTGCCGTAATGTCCGGCAAAGAGGGTTAATCGTTTTTGTTCCAAATTAAACTCCTACTATCGTGTAGAATCGTAGGGGCGGATACTATCCGCCCGCGGGCGACTGATAGTCGCCCCTACGCCATCATTACAATTGTTTGCGAATAATTTTACCGCTGGTGGTCTTAGGGAGACTCTCCCTAAATTCCACGATGCGTGGATATTTATAGGGGGCTGTGCGGGATTTTACATAGTCCTGAATTTCTCTTTTCAGCCCGTCCGTACCCTTCATATCGCCCACAAGTACAATGCTTGCCTTGACAACCTGACCGCGAATCTCGTCAGGCGCGGCAGATACACCGCACTCCAAGACATAGGGCAACTCCATAATTACATTTTCAATCTCAAAAGGTCCAATCCGGTAGCCGGAAGATTTAATCACATCATCGGCACGGCCCACGTACCAGTAGAAGCCGTCCTCGTCCTTCCAAGCAAGGTCTCCGGTGTGATAATAGCCATCCCGCCAAGTTTCCGCTGTGATCTCCGGGCTTCCCTCATAAGCATAGGCAAGACCGCAGGGCAGTCCCTTGGAAATATCAATGCAAATTTCACCGGTATCACCGGGAGCAACCGGCTTTCCTTCAATATCCAAAAGCTGAACGTTATACAGCGGTACAGGCTTGCCCATAGAGCCAACCTTATGGCTGTCGCCGGTCAGGTTGCCAATGATAATCGTGCTTTCCGACTGGCCAAAGCCTTCCTTGACCGCAAGGCCGGTGTGCTTCTTAAACTGGCGGTAGACCTCCGGGTTCAGGGCTTCACCTGCGGTAGAGGCGTGACGGATAGAGGAAAGGTCAAACCGGCTCAGATCCTGCTTAATGAGCATCCGGTACATCGTGGGCGGAGCGCAGAAGGTGGTGATCTTATGCTTTGCAAACATCGGCAGAATCTTCTCTGCATCAAAACGGTCAAAGTCGTATACGAAGTTTGCCGCCTCGCAAAGCCACTGGCCGTAGAGCTTGCCCCAAAGTGCCTTTGCCCAGCCAGTATCGGAAATGGTCAGGTGCAGGCCATCGGGATCCACGCGATGCCAGTATTTTGCGGTAATAAAGTGACCCAAGGGATACTTATAGTTATGGGCAGCGATCTTGGGATAACCGGAAGTGCCGGATGTAAAGAACATTAGCATCGGGTCACTTCCGCAAGGCGCATCCTCGGCTCTTGCAAAGTGGGAAGAATACATTGTGTATTCCTCATCAAAGTCGTGCCAGCCCTCTTTTTTGCCGCCGACCATAATCTTGCAGGCAAGGGTGGGTGTCTTTGCGGCCGCCGCATCCACCGCATCGGCCGTATCCCCGTCAGCAGTACAGAGGATAGCTTTTACATTGCCTGCCGCAAAGCGGTATGTAAAGTCCTTTTCAAGAAGCTGGTTGGTGGCCGGAATGGCGATCGCGCCCAACTTATGAAGTCCTAACATTGCAAACCAGAACTGGTAGTGACGCTTTAGCACCAGCATCACCCGGTCGCCCCGACGGATACCCAACGCCTTAAAATAATTGGCAGCCCGGGCGGATTCCTTTTTCATATCCTTAAAGGTAAACCGGTGCTCGGTGCCGTCCTTCGCAATGTGAAGCATTGCCAGCTTTTCCGGCTTACTGCGACCCAGTGCATCCACAACATCAAAGGCAAAATTGAATTTCTCCTCATTGCGGAACGCGATGGCGGTAAGCTTACCCTTTTCCTCAGTAGGAATGATAAACTTATGATAAATACGCTTTTCGTCATCGGTCTGTACAGGTGCCGCTTCCACGGTGGCAACGGCTGTTGCCTCCTCGTTTTCACGGGCGGCGGAATTAGACAGCACAATAGCATAAAACGCGCAATCCTCGCCCTCCACCGCGATCATACCGTGGGGCACGGAGGAATCGTAATAAATACAGTCGCCGGGGTGGAGAATTTCCGTATGCCCGCCGATCTGAATTTTCATATGCCCGCGGATCACAATGTCGCACTCCTGCCCCGTATGGGTAGTGACCTCAATTTCCCGCTCTTCATCGGGGCGGTAAGCCAGCTCCATATAAAGGGGCAGTGCAATACGGTTTCTAAAGCCCGCCGCCAAGTTGTAGCCAACCATCCCGTGAGCTTCTTCAATGCGCTGACCGTCACCCTTTCTCGTCAAGGCATAAGCGCGCAGCTTAGGGCTGTGACCCTCCAAAAGGTCGCCAAAATCGACACCCAAGATAAGCGTACAACGGTACAAAAAGGCGATATTCAAATTCCGGTTGCCCTGCTCATGCTGGAGATATTCCTCCACACTCATGTCGGTGCGCTGTGCCATCTCCTCCGGAGTAAGTCCATTGGCTTCCCGAAGCTCCCGGATACGCGCTGCAACCTGCCGCGTCTTAAAATCCATCCCGGTGATATTATTATCCATAAACCAACCTCAAATTCTCTGCCCACGGCCTTGCCTCCCTCTTTGATGGAGGTGGCGCGGCATATGCCGCGTCGGAGGAAGTGTCCTATCTCACCAAGTACACTCCCCCAGTCAGAAATCAAAGATTTCTGCCAGCCCCCTCAGCGAGGGGGCCAAGGCTCCCTTTATAAAAGGGAGGCTTTATCGTTATATTATCCTTCTTTTCTTCTTCCCTGTCAACCTTTTTACAGCTTATTTCGCATAATTTTTCCGCTGATGGTCTTAGGCAGCTCCTCCCGGAACTCTACAATACGGGGGTACTTATAAGGTGCCGTATGGGTCTTAACGTAGGACTGAATTTCTTTTTTCAGTTCCTCTGTACCCTCTGTGCCGGGAACCAGCACGATGCAGGCCTTGACTACCTGCCCGCGCACCTCGTCAGGAGCAGCACAGACACCACACTCCAAAACATAGGGCAGTTCCATAATGGTGGACTCGATCTCGAACGGTCCGATACGGTAGCCAGAGGACTTGATCACATCGTCCGCCCGACCCACATACCAGTAATAGCCGTCCTCGTCACGCCAAGCCACATCACCGGTGTGGTAGAAGCCGTCGTGCCATACGGCATCCGTGGCCTCCTTATTTAAGTAATAACCGAGGAACACACCACAGGTGGGCTTGGGATCAGTACGGATGACGATCTCACCGTTGATACCGTCTTCTACAGGCTTTCCGTCAGCATCCACGATATCAATACCGTAGCCGGGGATAGGCTTGCCCATCGCACCGGGCTTAATGTCGGTGCCGTAGAGGTTTGCAATGCCAAGGGTCATTTCCGTCTGACCGAAGCCTTCGTGGATCCGCAGTCCCGTGGATTTTTCGAACTGATAGAAAACCTCCGGATTTAGTGCTTCACCGGCGGTGGTGGCGTGGTGAATGGAGGAAAGATCGTATTTGCTCAAATCCTGCTTGATAAGCATCCGATACATCGTTGGCGGTGCGCAGAAGGTGGTAATATTGTACTTTGCAAACATTGGCAGGATCTTCTCTGCATCAAATCTGTCAAAGTCATAGACAAAGACTGCACCCTCACAAAGCCACTGGCCGTAGAGCTTGCCCCAAAGTGCCTTGCCCCAGCCCGTCTCAGAAATAGTAAAGTGGAGACCTTCCCGCTCGCATAAGTGCCAATAACGGGCCGTGACATAGTGACCCAAGGCATACTTATAAGAGTGCATAGCCATTTTGGGATAACCGGTGGTGCCGGAGGTAAAGAGCATCAGCATCGGATCATCACCGCAGGGCGCGTCCTCGGTGCGGACATACCGACGGCTAAATAAGCCGTATTCCTCATTAAAATCGTGCCAGCCTTCTCGGCTTCCGCCAACCAAAACCTTCGTAAGATTGATATTACAGACCTTTTCTGCCAATTCGACCTGATGGGCAGTATCTCCGTCCGCAGTACACAAAATAGCAGATACACCGCCGGCCTGGAAGCGGTAGGTAAAATCGTGTTCCATAAGCTGGTTGGTTGCCGGAATTGCAATCGCGCCCAGCTTGTGCAAACCCAAAATAGCATACCAGAACTGGTAGTGTCTTTTCAGCACCAGCATAACACGGTCACCCCGGCGAATTCCCAAAGACTTGAAATAGTTGGCGCACTGAGAGGAGGCATCCTTAAAGTCTTTGAAAGTAAAGCGGTGCTCTGTCATATCATCCCCAATATGCACCATTGCCAGCTTGTCAGGATTCTTTCGTGCCAAAGCATCCACGGTGTCAAATGCAAAATTGTAGCGGTCGGTGTTTGCATAGTTGATGCCGGTCATTGCACCGCTGTCATCCTCCGCACCCCATACAAACTCGTTGCACAGCAGCCGCTGCTCTGCCGTCAGCTCCTTAACAGCAGATCTTGGCTCCAGCTTTAGGGCGGTATCCCGCTTGTCGCTGGCCATAATCATAGAGAGAAATACACAGTCCTTCCCCTCCACTGCGATCATACCATGGGGTGTGGAAGAATTGTAGAAGATAGAGTCGCCCTCCCGGAGTACTTCCTCATGGTCACCCACCCTGATGCGCATTGCACCCTGCAGCACCAAATCAAACTCTTGACCGTCGTGGGTAGTGGTGTGGATGGGCGCATCCTGCAGCTCCTCGGAGTATTCATATGTAACCCAGTAGGGTGTTGCCAGCTTGCTGCGGAACATCGGCGCCATATCGGCGATGGTAATGCCGTCCTCGCTGGCAGTGACCATACCCTTGCCCCGGCGGGTAACGGTATAGGCGCTCAGCTTTGCGCTGCGGCCTTCCAAAAGCTCTGTCAGCTCAAGGCCAAAGACCTTGGCGCATTTGTGCATAAAGGAGAAGGGCAGATCCACTGCGCCGGACTCATAGCGTTCATAGAGCGACGGGATAATCTCGGTCTTCTCTGCCATTTCTTTTACGGTATAGCCCACGATCTGCCGCATTTCGCGAATTCGCAGGGCCACGTCCATCAGGGGGGTTGTTACATTTTTCTGGTCGCTCATAATCTTTACCATCCTTTCACAAAATAAAAACGCCTCAAGAACATCTTGAGACGAATAAAAACATATCCGCGGTACCACTCAAATTGCGGCCATAGCCGCCACCTTCAGACTCCAGCAAGTCCTATCCCTTAACGCGGGCAAACGGGAGACGCCTACTGATTGTGATTTTTCGGGCTCCGGCTCAGAAGGGATGGGCACTTGGAACAAAAACTTACCGACTCGCACCTGCCGTCGGCTCTCTGAAAAGACCTTGCTCCGGCCGTCTTCATCAATGCCTTTTTAATATATGCATAGAGAATACCACGACCGCGAGGAAAAGTCAAATGTTTTTATAGTAAAAACAAAAAATTTTTATAAAATCGCTTTTCCCCATTGACAAAGGGCTTTCGATGTGCTTTAATGTGTCCCATATAGGAAAGACATAGACGGAAATAATGCCTTATTTAGAAGCTGCAGAGAGTCGGCGTTTGGTGCGAGCCGATGCGGAAAACTAAGGCGGACTGCTTCCCGAGTCGGCTTTGTGAACCCTTTTGGCAGTAATGAAGCACGGTCGCCCCGTTATCGGCTATGGACTTAATAGAGTCCGAGAGTGGCTTTGTACGCAAAGCAAGCAGGGTGGTACCGCGATTTTTTCGTCCCTGAAGCCGTATGGCTTCAGGGGCTTTTTATTTGCGGCAACTGTCATATTTCTCGTAGTATCTTGTAACAACTTAAACTTTACTTATGTAGCAACATGTGGTATACTAAAATAAAAACCGCAAAGGGGTATGCCACAATGTTAAACAAAGAGATTTATTTAACCGAGGAAGAACAAATCCAGCTGAAAGAAATCGTTCGTAAGGGTGTTCATAATGCCCATGTTATTACCCGAGCGAGGGTTCTCTTAATGCTGGATCGAACCGGCAAAACAGATCATATGCGATATAAGCGAACAGCGGAATATGCGCAAATATCCGTTCAAGCGGTATACAATATGCGTGATGAATTTCTTTCCAATCACGATGTTGAAGCATATTTGACACGCAAAAAAAGAGAAACGCCGCCTACTGCCCCGAAGT
>JAFQPB010000020.1 GCA_017411905.1 Oscillospiraceae bacterium | reverse complement strand
GTCGGAGTACATCTGGATAAAGCGGCGGTAGCAGTCCCAAGCCCAATGGGGATTGCCGGACTTTGTAGCCAGGACATTGACAACATCTTCATTAAGACCCAGGTTCAGGATGGTATCCATCATACCAGGCATAGAGGCACGGGCGCCGGAACGGACGGAGACCAGCAGGGGGTTCTCCAGATCACCGAACTTCTTGCCGGTGATGGCTTCCAGCTTTTCAACGTACTGCATAATTTCAGCCTGAATGTCGTCATTGATGCGGCAGCCGTCCTCGTAGTACTTGGTGCAGGCTTCGGTAGAAATGGTGAAGCCCTGAGGAACAGGCAGGCCAATGTTGGTCATTTCCGCAAGGTTTGCACCCTTGCCGCCCAACAGCTCGCGCATGGAGCCATTGCCTTCGGTAAACAGATAAACGTATTTGTGAGACATAGTATACTCCTTTCAGTATGTCCCGGCTCTTGCCGGATATTTTTATTGGATTTCTAAATTGCGCAAAGATTATAGCACAGTTAACAAAAAAAGTAAACCCATTTTACTGTTTTTTCCTAATTTTTTGTCAATATTCCCGTACAACAGCCTTCACAACGCCGATAATCTCCGCATCACGTCCATCAATCGGGGAATAATCGTCATTTTCAGGCAGTAACCATATCTCCCCGTTTCTGCGGCAGAGGCGTTTGACCGTCGCCTCGTCCTCGATCCGTGCCACCACGATCTGTCCGTCATTCGCCGTTTGCTGAGGACGAACGACTACTTTGTCCCCGCTGAGAATACCGGCATTTATCATACTGTCGCCACGGACACGGAGTGCAAAGCAGGAGGCATCGCCGTCCCAAGCCATCGTTCCCTCTTGGTTTTCCACCGCTAAAATCGGCATACCTGCCGTGACCACGCCTACCACCGGAATTTGACCGGGACGTTTCGCAGTAACAATCGCCCGCTTGCGGCCCTTCCCGCCGGGTGCTAACAAAAGACCCTTTTCCTGTAGCTGCTGCAGATGGTAGTTAACGGATGCCGTAGAGCTTAAGCCTACCGCTGCACCGATCTCCCGAATGGAGGGCGCATAGCCGTTTTCCTGCACAAATTCGTTAACAAACTCTAAGATTTCCTGCGCTTTATTACTTCTTCTCGGCATAAAATACCGCCTCTCTTTCTGCATAGTCTCATTTATTATAGCACATATGAACGAAAAAGAAAAGAGTAAAATTACAATTGCAATTTGTAACTTGTAATTTATAATTCTCTCTCCCCTCTTTCTGCAAATTTTGCAAATACAAAAGCCATATACTATATCTGTATGGCAATGAAAAGGAGTGGTTCTATGGACATCAATCAAAAGACCCGGCAGGTTCTGCAAAGAGTGCAAGGTGATACACCCAAACCGGAGCTTCGGCAGCTTCCGGAGCTGATCGCAGAAGAAAAGGCCGATGCAGCCGCCTATTTACACCTATCCCACCGCTTTGGTGGCAAAGAGGGGGCGATGCTTCGCAGAATGTTTGAAGAGGAACAGGTACACATCTCCTGCCTGCGGGGTATTTTTCGGCTGTTAACGGGTGAACGCTGTCAGATACATACCGCCTCCCAACCGCTCTCCGAGGATCCGGCAGTACTGCTGCGGCGGTGCTACGGCCGGGAAATGCGCTGTTTGGCTGCTTACGAAGCACAGGCCGCTCATCCGGAATACGGACCGGTATTCGCCCAGCTTGCCCAGCAGGAACGGGAGCACTGCAAAAATATTTTACATTTAATTGGTAAATTAGACCCCAAATAAACTACAAAATTACAAATTTCGGTACTGAAAACATTTATAATTTGTAACTTGTAATCTATCACTAAAAAAGCCTTCCCGGGCGGGAAGGCTTTTTTCCTTATTGGTTATTTACACGATTAACATAGAGCTTATTACGGTCGTGCTTGTAGAAGGCCAGTGCGATCAGTACGCCGGTTGCCACAATAAAGCTGCCCAGTGCCAGCACCTGACTGACACGGAAAAGTCCCCAGTACAGGCTGTCGGTGCGCAGACCCTCGATCATTGCACGGCCTAAGCCATACCACGCCACATAGCCCAGCGCGATCTGACCGTCATACTGCCGCTTCTTGGAGAGGAAATGGAGCGCAATAAAGCCTACCGCATTCCAAAGAGATTCATAAAGGAAGGTGGGGTGATGGTATTCCCAAGCCTGCGTGTAAGTGTTAAAAAGACCCATACGAAGAAAATTGGTTGTCTCGCTGCCAAAGGCCTCACGGTTAAAGAAGTTGCCCCAGCGGCCGATAGACTGACCGATCAAAAAGCCCAGTGCCACAATATCCAGCACTGCAGGCAGGTTGATCTTCTTAATAGCGGTAAATACAACAACACCCAATGCCGCACCGATGACACCGCCGTAAATGGCCAGACCGCCCTCCCAAATATAAAAGATGGAGATTGGGTTATCCTGATAGTGATCCCACTGGAAGGCGCAGTAATACAACCGGGCGCAGAGTACCGCAAAGGGAATAATGCACAGCGCACCGTCGATCACATCGTCCTGCTTAAGGCCGAACTTCTTACAGCGGCGCAGACCGTAGACAGCCGCAAGGCACAAACCGATGGCAATGATCAGGCCGTAATAATAAATCTGAATGGGGCCTAACTGCAGTACCCGGTCAGGATTGATTTCAATGCCGAAGACGGGAAAGGATATCTTAGAGTAATTCATTTCTTCTTCTCCTTATTGATGATAGGTCGGATGATTGAGATGGCACAGTTTTCCTCGCGGACTGCCGCATAAAGAAAGTCTGTCAACTCGTTTGCAGTAATTCTCTCATAAATTGTCGGAAATTGCAAGTAGTCAAATCCAGAAAAATAATAGGCGCATATTCGAAAAATCAAGGAACTGAAGCTATCCAGTGCCCGAATCCGTCTCCCCAGCGCACTGCGCTTCATTCGCAGAAGGCTTTCCTCCGGGATTCCCTCCCGACAAAGCCGCTGTGCCTGCGCTATAATGGCCTGTCTTACTTTCTCCGGGTGGTCACTGTCGCCGGAAATACTGAGCATTCCCATTCCGGACACCGTTTCGAAGCCTCCGCCGAAGGAATTATCAATTATTCCTTCCTCGTACATCCTCAGGTAAAGATCAGAAGACTCACCGAACAGAGCCTCGCAGGCAAGGTCTGCCACAAATTCCTGACGGACAGCCGCCTCTCCCCTGCCGGGGTCAGGGCACTTAAAACCGATCTGGAAGAGAGGCATTGCCACTTCCATTTCCGTTTCCGTACTGTGATACAGAACCGTCTCCGGCTCTTCCCAACGGTCTATCCGGGGCGTTTTTTCTTTTTTCTCCTTAGGCAGTATCTCCCGGGCAATGGTGCAAACCCGCTCCGGGTCTACATCCCCCACCACACAAAGGAGCATATTTTCCGGAGAATAGAAAGCCTTATGGCATTGATACAGCACCTCCGGCGTAATCTCTGCAATCGACTCCCGAGTACCTAAAATCGGGGTGTTGATAGGATGGTTTTCGTACATACAGCCCATCAAACGCTCAAATACCGCTGTATCAGGGCTGTCCACATTCATTTCGATCTCCTGACCGATAATGCCCTGCTCCTTTTGCACGCTTTCCTTTGTGAAATAAGGTGTAGAAACAAATTCTAAAAGGAGAGAAAGGGCTTTTTCAAACTGCCCGGTACAGCTAAAGTAATAAGCAGTCATATCGTAGCTTGTGAAAGCGTTTACATCTGCGCCTATTGCCGCAAATTGACTACTGACTTCTCCCTCCGGCATATCGAACATCTTATGCTCTAAATAGTGGGCAATACCCGCCGGTGCCGCGATCTGTTTCCCATCTTCTGTAAAATGGGTATGGATCGCACCGTAATCGGTGACAAAATAACATAGCTTTTTAGAAAAACCGGGTTTGGGCACTACCGCTACGGTAAGTCCGTTTTCTAAGGTCTCCCAAAAGACGTTCTCACCTAATTGCGGATAAACCTTTTCAGTCATTGCGCCACCCCCTTCAGGAAAAATACGGTGTGCTTTTTAAGGGTCTTTGCCGCTTCTGCCACTTCCTGTGGGGTGCAGACCGCCACCGCCTCCATATATTCCTCCCTGGAAAGAAGACCGCCGGTTAATGCCTGTACGGCATAATAGCCTTCGATGTTACCCGGGGTATCGTTTACACCGGAAAGAGCTGAAAGCAGGAGCTGCCGGGCACTTTCCATCTCTGTTTCAGTAATCTCACCCCGGCAGATAGCCGCAATTTGTTCCTCCACCTGCCGCTCGACCACATCCTGCATATGGCTGTCAATACCGGCTTGCACCGTCATAATACCCTTACTGCTGTAATAGACCGCACCAATGTCGTAGCAAAGGGACATCTGCTCACGCACCTTGGTAAACAGCTTACCGGTCATACCACCGCCCAGCACCGCGCTGCAAAGGTGCATCGCCGCATATTGCTCTGCACGTTGGGTAATAGGGCTATAGTAGCCAATGGCAAGCTTACCTTGGGACACCGCCATCGTTTCTTCAAACCGGCCGCCGCCCTCGTCCGAGAAGCCTGTCTGCGGTGGCAGGGGTGCTATCTTTCTTTCACGCCCTGCAAACAGCTCCCGCAGGCAGCGGGTCACCGTTTCCGCGCTGGCACTGCCTACATAAAACAGCTCCACCTTACTCTCCCGGAGCAGCTTTTCGTAATGCGCATAAAGACTCCTGGCAGTAATGGCTGCCACGTCTTCCTTATCTCCCAGCCGGGGAATACCGTAGCTGTCTGCAGGACACATATGATGCATTAACATATCAGCCGCATAGGCGCGCTTATCGTTGAGACGGGATTCGATGGTAGCGATCAGATTCTTCTTTTCACTTTCCACCACCGCTTCCGGAAATACTCCATTTTCCAATCGGGGCATAAACAAAATCTCTTTCAAAAAAGCCACCATTGGGTCAAATACCGCATCTCCGTCTAAGGCGTATTTGTCCTCAATAAAGCCGCAAAACAACCCGGAAAGCTGGTAATCTCCCGCCCGTCGGGCAAGCGGGCCGATGGAAGCACCGTAAAGATCGTCAAGCCGCAGAGTAATGCTGCGAAGGTCAGGCGTCTTTGCCGTGCCCCGGAGCAGCACATTGGGAAGCAGGGCATTTCGTGCCGCCTCCTGACGGGACATAGGCCGCACAAACTGCAGACTCAGGCACCCCTGCTTAAAACGGTCATCACGAAACAGCCGCAGGGTCACCCCCTCCGACAGTTCGATACTTTGGATCATATATATTCTCCTCGAAAATCTTGGATTTTATCATTATATACCAAAACTTCCAAAATAGATAGAGGAAATTGAAAAAATTCTGTAAACTCTGTTGTTATTTCCCCCCCGATGCTGTACAATAAAGACCGAGAAGAACAGGTCATCCCTTCCCCGGGGGGAAGGTGTCAAAAATCTTTGATTTTTGACGGAAGAGGAATGCGGGCGGTGTTTTGTGGATTTGTACGTCAAACGAACCTATTCCCACTTCCCGTATTGCACCGTTCCGCACCCGCCCCGTTGGGGCACTCTCTCCCCTGGAGAGGGGATTTCACTTTGTAATTTGGAGCTACCTATGAATTATTTAGAAATCACCGTTTCCACTACCCCGGCACAAATTGAAGACATTGCCGCCGCCTTAACACAGGAGGGTTTTTCTGAATTTCTGATGGAAGACCAGCAGGAATTTGCGCATTTTTTAGAGGAAAACCGGGCTTATTGGGACTATATTGACGAAGGCTTGCAGGAAAAGCTGCAAGGACTTTCCCAAATTAAGCTCTACTTAGAGGATACCGACGCAGAGGGTCTCTCCCGCCTGCGCGCCCTTGCGGAGGATATGAAGCTGCCGCTAAAAGTGACAGCATTGGCAGAAACCGACTGGGAGGAAAGCTGGAAAGAAAACTATCCTCCCCAGCCCATCGGAGATAAACTCATCGTCCTGCCCTACTGGCTGGAAAACGCTGACGAAAACCGCCTGCCGGTGATTTTAGACCCGGGTCTGACCTTTGGCACCGGTGCCCACCCCTCCACCCAAATGGTGATGGAATTAATGGAAGAAAAGGTAAAACCCGGTGCAGTCTGCTTAGATTTGGGCAGCGGAAGCGGTATTCTTTCCATTGCTGCCCTGCGGCTGGGAGCCGTGACCGCCATCGGTGTGGATATTGACCCGAAAGCGGAGGATATCGCCCGGGAAAATGCCGCTTATAACGGCTTTTCTTCCTCGGAATTTACCGCCCTTACCGGCAACGTAACTGCCGACAAAAAGCTGATGACCCAGCTAAAAAAGAAGCATTACGATGTGGTTCTTGTAAACATCGTAGCCGATGTGATCTGCGCCCTTGCACCCACACTTCCCCAATTTCTTACAGAAAACAGCACCCTCATCTGCTCCGGCATTTTAGACACCCGGCTTTCTGATGTACAGGAAGCCCTGCAAAGAGCCGGACTGACTGTGACGGAGATCCGTCAAAAAGAAGATTGGCGCGCACTCTGCGCCAAAAGGAGCAAGTTATGACCATTCCCTACCGTACCCGCCGGGTTTGCAAACGGATTTTTTCCGTGCTTTTGGCTTTGTGCTTGGTGGCTGTATTTGTGCTGCTTTGCTGGCTTTTGTGGCTGGATCGGTTTTTGGTGTATACCAAGGACGGTGTTTATTTGGACTTTTCCCAGTCCAACAAGCTGATGTCAGGCGCACTTACCGGTGACACAGAGCCACGCCCCACCGTACCGATCCGCTATGGGGACGACGATGTGGGGCAGAGTGGCAAACTCCAGCAGCTAAAGGGCTTTTACATTACAGAAGATGACCTTGCCGCGCCCCAAGCCTCCCGCACCCCGCAGGAAACCTCTGCCCAAAATATCGATGCGCTGATCGAAAAAGTGAAAACTCTGCCTGCCGGTACACCGGTTATGCTGGAGGTCAAAAACAGCAAAGGCCGGTTTTTCTACAGCTCTGCTGTAGGCAGCCAGCGCAGCAGCCTTATCAACACCGCCAAGGTGGAAGAACTGATCAACGCCCTGAATGCACAAAACGTCTATCTGATCGCCAAGCTCCCCGCCTTCCGGGATTACTATTTCGGGCTTAACAATGTGCCGCTTGGCCTGCATCATACCTCCGGCCGGTATCTGTGGCAGGATGAAGGCGGCTGTTATTGGCTGAACCCCGCCCATCAGGGTACACTGACTTATCTCGCCCAAATCGTCACTGAGCTGAAAAGCAAGGGCTTTGACGAGGTGGTATTCTCTGATTTCCGCTTCCCGGACACCAACAACATTCTCTTTGACGGCAACAGAGAGGATACCATCCGATCTGCCGCCAGCACCCTTGTGACCGCCTGCGCTACAGACAATTTCTGCGTTTCCTTTATCGGAAATGTAGATTTCCCCTTACCGGAAGGACGGGCGCGGCTGTATATGGAAAACATTTCTGCTGGCGACTGCACCTCTGTTGCCGGACAAACCGGACTGGAAACGCCGGAAATAAATCTCGTATTTATCGCCAAATCCCCCGACACCCGTTACGACAGCTACGGTGTCCTGCGCCCCTTAGGATGGAATTAAAAAATATTGTAGGGGTCGATGCCCACATCGACCCGTGGGGTGCCGTCCCCCGCAAACAGGTTCTTTAATAAACTGCGCCCCGATGCTTTTCGCATCGGGGCTGTTTTAAAAGTCAAATATTCTTACCAAAACTTTTCTATTTGCTGCGCAGTTAATGCAATTCATAATAAGCTTCTATTGCACACTCCAGATCCCCATTGGGTCGATAACCTCTTAGATCATTTATTCCTATATTCTGCTCATAATAAGCAATATAGGACATTACATTCCCATCTTCCCAGCTTGCCATTGCTACATCGGTGCAATCATCGATGTCAAAGCCGTAAGGCTCTAAGGCAGCCAAAGCCTCTGAAACCTCCATTTGCGAAAGCTGCGCCTTACCGGACACGACTTCCTTGCCGTCTGCAAATTCTAAGGCAAATGTAAACCCTGTATAATAAGGCTCTGTCGGTTCCTCCGTAGGCTCTGCCACCCACGGAAACCCACAACCGGTAAATGTAAGCAGCAGCATTACAGCACACAGGATAAAAATCAATCGTATCTTCATTTACTTTCCTCCTTACGGGTACATTATGCTGTGTACCTAACCCAACTCATAGTAATCTCTCAGGGCAATGTCCAAGTATACATAAAGCTTAGGGCGGTCACCGTACGGATAAACAACTCCTCCCTGCTCATAGGATGCAATATAGGATATTAGCTTCCCGTTTTCCCATTCCGCTCGTTCTTCCTCAGTACAATAATCATCCAAGTCAAAGCCAAAGGGCTCTAAGGCTGCCAAAACCTCAGAAACCTCCATCTTCGAAAGCTGTGCTTTTCCAGAGTCTACCTCCCTGCCATCTTCAAATTCCAAATCCCATTTCCCTGATATTTCCTCCGTAGGCTCTGTCGTCCACGGAAACTCACAACCGGTAAATGTAAGCAACAGCATTACAGCACACAAGATAAAAATTAGTCGCATCTTCATCTACATTCCTCCTCACATCAGCTTATTTCGCACTCAGGTTTTGATATGACACCACAGCACACAAACGGACATTGTGCAAGGAAAACTCCCACACGCTCATGGTAACATATGGAAAGCCGCAAGTCAACTGATTTTTGCAAATAAACTATTTTTGTGCAATTTAAACAAACAGACCCCTTCTGACTCGGGTGTCCGTGAATTGGCGGGGCATCTGCGGACACCGCAGGAGCGGTGTCCCTACGCCCCTTCTCGGTGGTGCGCTGTAGGGGTCGATTGAGGCACATCGACCCGTGAGGCGCTGAAACTCCCGACCTGAAAAATCAGGCCGGGATTTATTTTACGACAATATCCGAGCCGTTGCCTCGTCCTCGTACTGGCGGGTGTAGAGGGCGTGGTAATAGCCTTTCTTTTTGAGCAGCTCCTTATGGCTCCCCTGCTCGATGATCTTGCCGTCTTTTACCACCAAAATCACGTCCGCATTGCGAACCGTAGACAGCCGGTGGGCGATCATAAGGGATGTTCTGCCGGTGGTGATCTTATCCATCGCCCCTTGGATTTTTGCTTCCGTCAGGGTATCGACAGAGGCGGTGGCCTCGTCCAAAATCAGAATTTTGGGGTCAGCCAAAACTGCCCGGGCAAAGGAGATAAGCTGCTTTTCGCCGGTGGAGAGCAGATCACCGCCCTCGCCCACATCGGTATCCAGCCCATTTTCCAGCCGATTGACCACATCCTCCGCAGAAATAATTTTCAGTGCCTCCCAAAGCTGCTCCTCAGTGGCATTGGGGTTCCCCATCAAAAGGTTTTCCCGGACTGTGCCGGAAAACAGATGGGGCGTTTGCAGCACATAACCGATAGAATCGTGCAGCCAAAGCTGCGAACGCGCCCGGGCATCCTTGCCGTCGATGAGCACCTTGCCCTCGGTGGGCTCATAGAAGCGGCACACCAAATTTACTAAGGTGGATTTGCCCGCACCCGTCTCGCCAACGATGGCAAGGTGGGTACCAAAGGGAATTTTCAGGGAGAAATGCTCCAATACATTTTCCTCCCCGTCCGGATACCGGAAAGTCACATCCGCAAATTCAATATCGCCCCGAATGGGCTCCCAATTTTCCTTTTTGGGGTCAAAGCTGTCGCCGTACTTTTCGATGACCTCCGGCGTGTCCTCCACATCGGAGCGCACTGCCAAAAGATTTGTGAAACGTTCGATATTGACCTGTGTGGTAATCAGGTCTGAAATGGCATCCACAAGCCACCGCAGCGGCTCCATCATACCCTGCGCATAGGACATAAAGACAGAGAACGTACCGATCTCCTCTACTGCAATATGGCCGCCCTGCCACAGAACAATGGCCAATGCCACCGAAGAAGCAAACGCCATCGTACCGCCAAAAAGGCCGCGGATACGGGCAGACTGTACGGTTTTTGCCCGCATATCGGCAGTTTCCTTTTGGAAACGGCTGTCCATTTCCTCCTCAATAGCCAAGGACTTAATTGTCTTTGCGCCGGTGATGCCCTCATTAAAGTTGCCGGTGATCTTACTGTTGATCTCCCGAACCTCCCGGTTGACGGTGATGAGCTTTTTCTGAAAGATAATGTATAAAACAGCCAAAAGGGGCAGCACGCAGAGCACCATCAGTGCAAGCCGGTAGTTGAGGTAAAGCATCGTACCGACAGCACCAAAGAGGTAGCTGACCCGCCATACAAAATCCATAAGCGACCAAGACACCAGCGAACCGATTCGGGAAGTATCACTCATAAGTCTTGCGTGGATATAGCCCACGCTGTTTTGATTGAAATAGGAAAAAGAAAGGGTCTGCAAATGGTCAAAGCCTCTCTGCCGCAGCTCCCGTGCGACCCGCATTTCCACAACGATCGCCTGCGCACAGGAGATGTAGTTCACTGCTGCTGCCACAAGGAGCGTCAGTACATAAATACCGATAAATACAGGCAGCGTATCAAAGGTTCCCTCGCCAATGAAATAATTTAGCGCGTAACGCTGAAACAGCGGCATAATCACGTCCACACCGCTGCTGACAAGTCCCAAGACCACCATACACAGGATCAGTCCCCGGACTTTTTTTAGAAACGGCAGCACCTTGCCGATACCGAAAAATTTGAGGTGGGTGGATTTTTCTTTCATTATTCGTCCTCCTCCCCTACGCCTGTCTGTGCTTCATAAATCTTCTGATAAATACCGCCGGCACATTTTAGTTCCTCGTGGGTGCCTTCCTCCACGATCCGTCCCCGATCCAATACGATGATCTTATCTGCCGCACTGAGGGTGGTAATTCTGTGCGATACCAGAATTACGCTCGCCTTACCAAACCGCTGAGAGATAGCCTTGCGGATTTTCGCATCTGTCTCCGCATCCACTGCAGAAAGGGAGTCGTCGAAGATCAAAATAGGTACATTTTGGGTCAGTGTCCGGGCAATGGCCGCCCGCTGCTTCTGTCCACCGGACAGGGTCACGCCCCGCTCGCCAACCATAGTATCGTAGCCTTGGGCGAAGGCGGTTACCGTTTCATCCAGCGCAGCCGCCTTGGCTGCCTCCCGAATTTGTTCCAATTCCATCTCCGGAGAGGTGATCCCAATATTTTCCCGGATGGTACGGGAAAACAGGAACGGCTCCTGCAGCACCATTCCGATATTTTTCCGCAGATGTGCTGTGCGAATTTTGTTAATATCCGTACCGCCAATCGTGATCCGTCCATCCTCCGGCTTTAATAAGTAGAGCTTATCCAGCAGCAGCATCAGCGTACTCTTGCCGCTGCCCGTACCGCCTAAAATACCGAGGGTCGTTCCCGCTTTCATTGTAAAATGAATATCGCAGAGCATTTGGGGAGAATTTTCGTAAGCAAAATTTACGTGCTCGAAGCAAATATCTCCATCCATCGGGGCATCCGTGGCATCTTCTTCATCTTTTTCTGCCGGGGCGTTCATAATGTAGAACACACGGTCAATGGACACGCCCGCCTTGCTCATTTCCGCGATCATACGGCCAAGCTGCCGAATGGGCCAAATGAGCATAGAATTGTAGGAAATAAAGGCGATATACTCACCGGGCAGCAACTGCCCGTTTACGCAGAATACCGCACCAAACACCACGATCAGCAGCACCTGCAAGCCCGAGAGAATGTCCGCAGTGGCCCAAAAGCTGCTGAGAATTTTACCCATTTTCTCCCACAGACCGGTGTAGTGGTCGTTTTGCTTTTTGAATTTATCCACCTCTGCCCGTTCTAAGCCAAAGGCACGAACTACACGGACGCCGGTGAGGTTTTCCTGTGCCATAGCAGAGAGCTTGCCCTCATTTTCATCGCAGTCTGTAAACCCATCGTGGATCTTTTTATGGAAAACAAAAGAATACCCCACGATAAAAGGCATAGGAATCCACGCGATCAAGGTAAGCATTGGGTTCATCGACAGCATAAAAACGGCCGACAGCACCAAGATGATCACCGTTCGGAAAATGGCAGTCATCTGCTCGGAAAGGAAGTTTTTCATCGTATCAATATCCGAGGTGCAGCGTTGTATAATATCACCGGTGCGGTTGCCCATATGCCATGCAAAGGGCAGCCGGGCTATGTGGGAATAAAGGCCATCGCGCATAGTCTTTACCAAGGTCTCCGAGCCCTTCGTGTTAAAGACACGGAAGGCATACTGGGAAAGCACCTGAAAAGCAGCAACGACCACCACCGCCAGTGCCATGATCCACAGGTTCTGCCCCAAATAAGCAAAGCCGCCCACCTTGTCTACCATATTCATAACAAATCCGGGGAAGTCACCCTCCTGCCCGCCGATGGCGCAGTCCACCGCCGCCCGGATGATCTGGGGGTTTATCATATCTGCCAAAGCTGTCACCGTTGCCGAGAGTATACCCAAGGCAAAATACCGCTTCGAACCCCGCAGAAAACGAAGCAGAAGTGAAAGCTTGGCCTTTCTTTCTGTTTTATCCTTCATCTCATATCTCCTGTTAATAAGTAAAAAAAGCGCGGGCAAAAGCCCGCGCCAAGTACATTCCGTGTAGCAGAAAATCCCTACAGTAATCCCCTCGGAGCGAAGCCTTTATTCCCTATGTTATTCCAAACCATCATTGTCATTATGCTTCACTCCTTTCTGTAAAAATTTTCTTTAACATAGCACCAAGCTATGCTTTTGTCAAGCCTTTTTCTCGGCAAACCTGCAACAAAATTTTATTTTGTACCGAACAAACGGTCGCCGGCATCACCCAAGCCGGGCAGAATGTAGCCGTTTTCATTCAGACAGCGGTCTAAGGTAGACACATAGATATGGACATCCGGGTGTGCCTCTGCCACACGGGAAACGCCCTCGGGCGCACCGATCACCGCCATAAATTTAATGGTCTTGCAGCCCCGCTTTTTAAGCATTGCGATGGCATCACAGGCACTGCCGCCGGTAGCAAGCATAGGATCAACCACCAGTACCAGCTTATCCTCAATGCCCTCAGGGAGCTTGCAGTAATACTCGCAAGGCTCTAAGGTCTCCTCGTTGCGATATAAGCCGATATGCCCCACTCTTGCAGAGGGGAACAGCACATGGACACCGTTGACCATTCCAAGACCTGCCCGGAGGATCGGAACGATGGCAATGGCATTGTCCTTCACTACATACTGGGTACAGGTTTCCAGCGGTGTCTTTACTTCTTTTGCCACCGTGGGAACGCCCTCCCGGAGACATTCAAAGGTCATAAGTGTGGTGATTTCCTCCACCAGCTCCCGGAACTCCTTCATACTGGTATTCTCATCCCGGAGGATGGCCACCTTGTGGCTGATCAGCGGATGGTCAAAAATGGTTACATTTTCGTAGTCTTTCATAGCTATGCTCCCCACTTATTTTTCTTTTAGTGTATCACATATTTTTACATATTTCAACTTTTTGTTTCCCAAACACCTTCCTATCACGTTCCCTCCCTTGCCTCTCCCAGAGGGAGAGCCAAGTCGGGCTTGCTCCCGCCGCCATCACCGCAACCCCGATAGAACTCGTAGGAGCGAACTGCGTTCGCCCGCGGGCGATCACAGATTGCCCCTACAATTCCATCGCGAAGCAATACCATAATTGTCAACTGTCAACTCTCAATTCTCCCGTAGGGGTCGATGCCTACATCGACCCGCGGGCGGATGTGGGCATCCGCCCCTACCCTCTTTTGACTATAGCATTTACAAAATTTTTACAATTTTTTCTATAGATTTTACCCCCCTATTGACATTTTTGCCAAGTTTTGCTAACATAAATGTAGAAATCCATTTCAGGAGGTACTGTTATGAAAAGACTCACCGCATTCCTTTTGGTACTGCTTTTGTTTGTTGACAGTACCCCGTCCGTTTCCGCCAACTCCGCCCAGTCCTACTGGGAAGGCGTAGACCGCGCCGGAGCCATTGTCACCGACGGAAACAGCCCCATCGTAGTGGAGCACGAGCTGCTGACCTTCGACCTACAGGAATTTCCCCAAAACTACTACCGGGATGAAGCGGAATTTCTCGCCTATACCGGAAAAGTCACCGCCCAGTATACCTTTCATAATCCCTCGGATATGACCGTAACTGCAAAGCTCCTGTTCCCCTTTGGCACCGCGCCTTGGTACGGTATGGAGTCTGGAACAGATACCGGGAAATACGACATTCTCATCGACGGTCAGCCCGTGGAGAAAAACATCCGTCACACGCTATCCGATAACGATCAGTTTTCGCTTTCGCAAGACCTCGCCCTGATTTCCGACGATTTTGCCGAGGACGGTTTCTACTACCCGGATATGCCGGTCACCGCCTATAAGTTCTCTGTCAGTGACGTGGACAAAACAACCTATAAATCTGCCACTGTGGCCTTTGACGTACCCGCAGGACTTGGCAGCCGTCGTTACTATCTCCCCGAATCCCGCGGCTCTCAACGGCAGGACGATGGAGATATGCGCGTGGTCATCTACGCCGGGGAAAGCTTTTATATTTATGTCATCGGGCAGCCCCTTGCCACGATGCCGGAATTTAAGTTCTACCAAAACGGCGCGGCACGGGACAGTGAGCAGATCTCCGGCACCGCTTCCTATGTAGATTCCCATACGATGACCTTTCAGGAATTTATTTTGGAAGACTGGAGCGAAGAAACGGGCGTATCGGAGACGGACTGGTATAATGCCAAACTGGCTGACCTAAAAAACGGTCATCGCAGTGATGAATACCCGGTCGTGTTCCGCGACAAGTATGGCGACTTCTCCCAAAATCTAATGCGGTGGTACGAGTACGAGATCACCTTGGAGCCAAATCAGCGGATCGTCAACACCG
>JAFQPB010000019.1 GCA_017411905.1 Oscillospiraceae bacterium | reverse complement strand
TTTTGGCGGAGTGAGAGGGATTTGAACCCTCGCGCGCTGTTTAGACGCCTACTCCCTTAGCAGGGGAGCCCCTTCGGCCTCTTGGGTATCACTCCGAATACATAAAGATATGCAGTTGCTCCGCTATTTTAGCACGGCAGTCCCTATTTGTCAAGGGCAAAAACACCGCAAGCATCGCTTGCGGTGCATTTATTATCCGGGGAAAATATTGGTGACCCAAAGCAGCAAGGGCAGTGCTAAAGAAAACAGACTGACAAGCCACGGCCACAGTACTTTTTTCGACAAAAACATCGTAAGCAAACACGCCGCTGTAACCAGCAGTGGCACAAACACCGCCACATTCCGTTCGATCATCATCGCATATTCGCCGTTTGCCTGTAAGTTAATGCCAACAAACTCCGGCAGCCGCGCCATATTCTGAAATGCCAGCTTGATGGCCGCCGCCACCACTGGCAATGCAAGAATAATACTGCGCAACTTATAAATCCACTGCCAAGCTTCCGGGAAAAATTCTATGGTCTTTTTGAGCCATTCCGGCTTTGCCTTCTTCTCAGCAACCTTTTTCTTTTCCATAAAGCCACACACCCTTTCCAAGTGCCTCAATCATAGCACAACTTTATTTTATATGCAAGGATCATTTTATTGTCCGGTTTATCGGACTATTTCTCCTTTACAATAACAGCAGAAACAAACTTAAAGGAGGAAATCCCTATGTTAACAACTGCCATTTGCCGTTACCTTGACCGTCCCGCAGCGCCCTGCCCCAACGCGGCTACCCGCCGTCAGGTTTTGGGCAAGCTCATCGATCACCTGCTGATCCTCGCCATTTGCGCCGGGGTTGCCGCCTGTGCGGTTTTCCTTACCCTTTTCGTTTAATATTCTCCTTATAGAGTGCAACAAGACCCTTTGTCAGCAGATCCTTATCATAAACCATCTCTCTGTGACAAAGAGGAATAATAAATTTCGCAATACCGCCGGTGGCGATCACCTTGGTCTGATAGCCAAGCTCCTCCTCCATACGCGCAATGATTCCATCAAGCATACAGGCCGTACCCATCATAATGCCCGAGCGCATCGCGTCTACCGTGTTGCGTCCAATGGCGCGCTTGGGCTGGTCAAGCTGCAAGCCGGGCAAAAGTGCCGTCCGGTCTGTCAGCGCGTCCATTGAGATTTTCACGCCGGGAATGATCGCGCCACCGATATACGCACCATTTTTATCCAATACGGAAACAGTGGTCGCTGTGCCCATATCAATAACGGTTAGCGGTGGCTCATACGCCCGCAGGGCCGCCACACTGCCTACGACTAAATCCGCACCGGTTTGGCCGGGATTTTCCAGCAAAATATTCAGTCCGGTTTTCAGGCCGGGGCCTACCACCAGCGCGGTTTTTCCAGTGAGCTTTTTAATCGCAGTCTGGAAAGAGTTGAGTACCTGCGGCACAACAGAAGCGATGATCGCGCCCTCCACCTGTGCCGGGTCTACCCCATAAACCTCCATCAGGCTTTTTACATCTAAGCAGTACTCATCCGAGGTCTTGGTGGCCTCGGTGCGCAGTCTTGCTTCAAATAAAATTTCGTCCTCCCGCACGCCGCCGATGACGATGTTGGAATTCCCAATATCTACTGTCAGAATCATATCATTTCCTCCAAATTCATACTGTTTATCAGGTAGCAGGCATTTATCTTCCCCTGCTCGGTTTCAATTACGCCTGCACTGCCACCAAAGGAGCCGCAGGCACCGGGATTTAATAGCCACATTCCGTCCGGCAGGCACCTACACTCGGCTTTGTGGGTATGTCCGTACAGTGCCACCGCTGCGTTGTTTCTCGCCGCATCTGCCAAAAGTAATCCCGTAGTGATTTTCACGTTATGTTTATGGCCGTGGGTCATAAAAAGCCGTACGCCGCATACATCATAGCAAAGGATCTCCGGTACCGGGCGCAGAAGCCTGTATTTATCGCAGTTGCCCGGCACAGCGTGGAACGGGATGTGCGGAAATTCCTCCGAGACGGTCTGCCCGTCATCGTAATAATCTCCCAAATGGATGATAGCGTCGGGCTGTATCTTTTTTATGCAATGCCGCATAAAGCTGAGCCCTGCGTGGGAATCGGAAAAAACCAATATTCTCGCCATTGCACCAACCCCTCCCCATATGCATATATTGATAATGCGAATCGCTTGCGTAATGTATATTATAACAGGCATTTTGACTGGAGGCAATAAAATGGAGAAAAAATCTCAGGAATTTTCTATGAAAGAGGCGAAACGCCTTGCCGGAACGCCCGCAGGCAAAGAGTTTGCCCAGCTTTTACAGCAGGCAGATCAGCAGATGCTGAGCGATGTGATCGCAAAAGCAAAGCAGGGAAATTATCAGGATGCCGCGGCGCAGCTTCAGCAGCTTCTGTCCTCTCCCCAAGCCCAAGCACTCATAAAAGAGTTGGGGAAATAGCCTATGGCAGGTCTGGAAGATCAGCTCAATGCTGTACTCAGCAACCCACAAATGATGCAGCAAATTATGGCTATGGCGCAAAATTTCGCCCCTCCCCCGGAAAATCCACCGCCCAAAAACACGCCGCCCCCTCCCCCAACGCCGGAGGTTTCCCTTCCCGCCTTAGACCCGGGTATGCTCCAAAAACTCTCGGGACTGATGGGGCAGGGCGGTGTGGACAAAAACCAGCAGCATCTGCTCCGGGCACTGAGCCCTTACATAAGCCAAAACCGGGTAACAAAGCTGGAAAAAGCGATGCAGGCGGCTAAAATGGCACGGCTCGCCACCAAGCTGTTCGGCAATTCTAAGTAAGGCAGGTGAAAGGATGTATAACCGTTATACCCCACAGGCAGACGGTTCATACCGTCGGGATCAAATGCCTGACCCTGCCCGAAAGCCCAATCCCCCTCCCCAGCCGCAGACTCCCTCTTATCCACCGCCCGGGAAGGAGATCGCCGGCATCGGCTCTTTTTTACGGCAGCTACTGCCCCAAAACTTTGATACCGGGGATTTATTCATCATTCTCTTGCTTCTGCTGATGGCAGGTGACAGCGAGGAAGAAAAAGGAAATGCCCTGCTTACCCTCGCCTTTTATCTTTTTATGTAAAAACACCGCAAAGCGTTCGTTCGCTTTGCGGTGTTTGCTTATAAAATCAGCCCAAATCTACGTGACTGACCAAGATGTTTTTGTAGTTGGTCTCCAGCGGTGTTGCTTCCTTGAGGCTGTCCAGCAGCTCCTTGCACTTTTCGCTGCGGATAGAGGCATCGCTATAGTAACGCCAAGCTGCCTCACCGCCCACATAGAACATAATGTGGTAGCCGTAGGTAGTCTTTACAATGCCGGTATCGCCGTACTGACGGGCAGCATCGAAGCTCCACGCCTCAAATTCCTCCACCATCTCGCCTTCAAAGAACTGTTCATACAAGCCGCCATTTTCCTTGGAGCCGGTATCATCGGTATTGTCCTTGACCAAGGCCGCAAAGGCCTCCTCGTCGATCTTGCCACCGGCATTCTCCTTGTAGAGTTCCAGAATATCCTCTGCCTTTTTAAGTGCTGTTGCCCAAGCCGTCTCTGTTTCGATAGTGTTGCCGTCTGCATCCTTTGTCACAGGTGTAATGAGAATGTGGCGGACACCGGACCAAGCCCGGTCTGTATCTTCCTTTGTAATGCCGTTGTCATCAAAAAGCTGCTTATTTTCCTCGTAGTAAGCAAGAATATCTTCCTCCGTGACCTCCAAGCTCTCAGCAAAGCTGTTGTAGTAGCCCATACCGATAAAGGTCTCATTGCTGTACTTGAGGTAGGCATCCCATGTTGCGCCGACACCCATCTCATTCTTTACCATATCCTCGCCGTCTTCAAAGCCGTACTGCTTTGCCTGCTCGTCCATCGTGGTCTTGAGATTGTCTAAATATTCCTGCTCATCTTCCGGAAGCTTAAAGTCTTCCTCAGCGGCCGCACCACTGAGAATGGCATACTGATGCCATGCGGACAGTGCTCCCGCAATGAAGTACTCCTGCCAAGATTTTGTCTCGTCAAAATAACATTGCTGCGTAGCAAAATCCTGCGTGTAATCCAGCCCCAAATAGGAAAGATAATAGCTGTTTTCATCCAAGAAATTGTATACATAAATCCAGTAATAGACCTGCAGCTCCGCATTGGTCAGCTCGTACTCACCGGCAGTAGCAACCACTTTATTTTGCGCCGCGATCAGCTTCTTCTCCGAGGCGGTATAGCTCTTAAAGGGGCTCTTATTCTTATAGTAGTCCACCGCAAAGAGGGTACCCAGCACAATAACCGCTACTGCCAAAACAGAAATACAGACCGCCGCCCACGCAGGCAGACCCTTAGACTTTTTCTCTTTATTTTCCTTTTTAGCCAGCTTTTCTGCCTTCTTTTTTTCCTTTTCCGCCTTCTTTAATGCCTTTTTATCTACAGCCTCACCGAAAGCAAGGGTATCAAAGTCCGGCTCCTCACCGTCCTCATTCTCAGCATCGTCCTCGGTCTCTTCCTCGGTCTCTTCTTCAGTTTCTTCCGAAATCGCCTCACCGTCGGTGGCAGTCTCCATCAAAACTGCTTCTTCCTCCGGCTCCTGCGAAGTCACTTCCTCCGCAGCAAGATTCTCCTCCTGCCCGAGGGTATCATTTTGCTTTTCTAAGTCCATACTTGCCTCATTTCCCCGTCCCCAGACGGCTTTTAGTCTCTATCAGTCTATCATTTTTACAGCACAATTGCAAGGAGTTTCCAAATTGTTTACAATTTTATACCATTTTTATGTTCCCACCCGGAAAGTCTTGCAAAATGTACGCAAAAATGCTATAATATATTGTTAGAACAGTATCGTCACAAGGAGAAATATCTATGACCGGAAAGACTTCCGTTATTTCCAAGGAACAACTCAATACGCAGAAGGCTTTCTGTGAAAAAATCGCCGCTTATTGGCAAACTGAGGTCTTTGAACCCACCGCCTATGTCGAGACCTACGGCTGTCAGCAAAATGAGGCTGACTCCGAAAAGATTCGGGGTATGCTGATCGCTTCCGGTTATATGATTACCGGCTCTCCCGAGGGTGCTGACGTGGTGGTAATGAACACCTGCGCCATCCGGGAGCACGCCGAGCAGCGGGTTTTTGGTAACTTAGGTGCGCTGAGCCACACGAAACGCCGCCATCCCCGGCAGAAAATTTTCCTCTGCGGCTGTATGGCGGGCGAGGAAGCGGTAGTAAACCGCATCAAAAACAGTTATCCTCACGTGGACGGTGTGTTTTCCACCCACCATCTGTGGCGTTTCCCGGAGCTGCTGCACCGGGTGCTCACCAGCAAAAAGCGTGTTTTCTTTGTAGAGGACGAGGCCGGCTCTATTGCCGAAGGCATTCCCCAAGCACGGGATAATACATTAAAGGCTTGGGTCTCCATTATGTACGGCTGTAACAATTTCTGCACCTATTGTATCGTCCCCTATGTCCGTGGCCGGGAGCGGAGCCGCCGCCCGGAGGATATTTTGCAGGAATGCCGGGACGTGATCGCCGCAGGTGCAAAGGAAATTACCCTTTTGGGACAAAACGTCAACTCCTACGGTAAAGATTTGGATGCCGGTGTAGATTTTTCCGATCTTTTGGGGCAGATCGCCGCCATCCCCGGTGATTTCCTCATCCGCTTTATGACAAGCCACCCCCGGGATGCAGGCAAAAAGCTCTTTGATACGATGGCTGCCGAGCCGAAGATCGCGAAACAGCTTCACCTCCCCTTCCAATCCGGTTCTTCCCGTGTGCTAAAGGCTATGAATCGCCACTATGACAGAGAAAAATATCTATCCCTCGTAGAATATGCCAAATCCGTTATGCCAGATTTGGTGCTGACCTCCGACGTAATTGTAGGCTTCCCCGGCGAAACGGAAGAAGAATTTGAGGAGACCTTGTCTCTTATTGAAAAGGTGCGTTACGATTCTCTGTTTACCTTTATTTTCTCTCCCCGAATCGGCACACCTGCCGCCAAAATGGAAGACCCCACCCCGAAAGAGGAGAAAAACCGCCGTTTCGATAAGCTGTGCGCTCTGCAAAAC
>JAFQPB010000018.1 GCA_017411905.1 Oscillospiraceae bacterium | reverse complement strand
CCCCGGTTAGTGCGACCTTGTTACGAGCCGGTCGCCGCAACAAGGGTATTTTTCTTAGTTTACCTTAGAGTCGATGAAATCAGCCAGCTCCTGGAAGGTGGTGATCTTCTGATCTTCCATTTCCAGTTCAACGCCCAACTCGCTCTCCAAGTCCATAATCATCTCCACGATGTCCAGAGAGTCGATACCAAGGCTTGCAAAGGTAGTATCCGGAGTAATGTCGTCTGCATTAAGCTCCAACTGCTGGGATGCGTATGCTACAAGTTTCTCGTACATATCTTTTTGCCTCCAATTCTATTGCTTTTTGGATACTCAGCTATTTTATTACATTCCTTCATTTTTGTCAATGCTGTGTTTTACGGAAGTTCACGGAAGTTCCCGCCACGTAGGCCGTTGCCCAGGCGATTTGTAAATTAAAGCCGCCGGTATAGGCATCACAGTCTAATATTTCACCGGCAAAATACAGTCCCGGCACCAATTTGGACATCATCGTTTTCGGGTCTACCTCTGAAACTTTAATGCCGCCGCTGGTGATAATTGCCTCGGAAACGGGTCTTTTTCCTGCAATATCAATGGGAAATGCCTTCATAAAAGAAAGGAGCTGCCGTCTTTGCTGCTTTGTAAGGGCATTTGCCTGTAAGGTTGCCGGCACTTCTGCCCGTTTTAATATAACCGGGATCATCGACCGGGGCAAAATATCCGTCAGGGCATTTTCCATTGTGCGGTTTTTGTACTGCTCCAAGTCCCGCAGCAGCCGGGCATCTAATTTCCCCTCGTCCAAGGCCGGCTTCAAATCCAAAATAAGGCGGCAGTTTTCCCCCTTTAAGTGGGCACTGGCAGAAAGCACCGTAGGCCCGGACACACCGAAATGGGTAAAAAGCAGTTCACCAAAATCCTTATAAAGCACCTTGCCCTTGCCGTCCGTCAGCTTAACGCCTACATTGCGCAGGCTGAGGCCTTGTACTGCCGCGCAGTCCTCCCCTTTTTCCTCTAAAGGAACCAAAGAACCCTCTGTAGGGATCACGGTATGTCCCAATTCCTGTGCCATCTTATAGCCATCGCCGGTAGAACCGGTAGTGGGATAAGACAGACCGCCGGTGGCTAAGATCACCCAAGAAGCTGATATGCTTTCTCCTCCGGCACGGACACCCCGAACACAGCCGTTTTCCGTTAGTATCTTTTCTGCACGGGCAGTCTTTACGGTGACACCCAAACGGTGCATTTTATTTCGCAGGGCTTCCAGTACGGAAGCGGATTTGTCCGTTACAGGAAATACCCGGTTGCCCCGTTCGGTTTTTAAGGCACAGCCGTTTTCTTCAAAAAAGGCCATTACCTTTTCCGGTGGACAGCTTTCCATCGCACTGTACAAAAAACGTCCGTTTCGGGGGATATTCTCCAGCACCTCCCGGGCAGTACAGTCGTTTGTCACGTTGCAGCGGCCTTTGCCGGTAATCAGCAGTTTTTTGCCCAAGCGGTCATTACGCTCCAGCAGCAGCACCCGGTTTCCCCGCTGCGCTGCCCAAATAGCCGCAAACATACCTGCCGGGCCGCCGCCGATGATAATTCCATCGTACATCATAACGAAGCCACCTCCTCATCGGTCAAATAACGCCACTGTCCCTTGGGCAGGTCTCCCAAGGTAATATCCCCCTCAGAAATACGGCGAAGCCGTGTTACGTACATCCCTGCTTTTTCACACATTCTGCGCACCTGACGGTTGCGCCCTTCGTGAATGGTAATTTCCAGCAAGCCTCTGTTTCCTTCTCTCTGGAGCAGCTTTACTGTGGGGGCTTTGATCAAATAACCGTCCAGTTCTATGGGCTTTTGTACCTTCTCCAAACCCGCATCGGTATATTTTTCCACCCACGCCTGATAGGTTTTTTTCACTTCGTGCTTCGGGTGCATCATCCGGTTGGCAAAATCCCCATCGTTGGTAAAGAGCAGAAGTCCCTCCGAGTCCATATCCAGCCGTCCTACGGGATAGACCCTTGTACCGCAATCGATGAGCTGGGCGGCATTTTTTCTGCCCTTTTCATCCTTTAGGGTGGTCACATAGCCCCGGGGCTTGTGGAGCATAATGTACACCGGCCGTGAGCCGGTCGGGAGAGGCTTTCCGTCTATGCATATGGTGTTTACCTCCGGGTCTGCCCGGTCACCTACAGCGCAGACATGGCCGTCACAGGTCACCCGCCCGGCGGCCAGCAGCTCTTCTGCCTGCCGGCGGGAGCATACGCCCCTGCCGGAGAGTATCTTTTGTAAACGTTCCGTCATTTTTTATCCTCCAAATAACCGCTGCCAGAAGGAGCGCTCCTCCTGCGCCTCCCGTTCCACGGTTTTTCCGTATACTAAGGGAATTTTTCCCACGGTTTTCTCCTCTAAAAGCACATAGGCATAACCGGCATCCTGCCCCTCTGCAATGGGGGCATAGACAAAGCTCTGCCCGGGAATGACGATCCGGGGACACTCCCCCGGCGCAAGGGCATAAGAAAAATCTGCGTCCGCAAGAAGCTCTACTGTTCCCTCCTGCCCGCCGATGATCTCCTTCGTCTCCAAAACCGTACCTTTTTCCACGATCTGCGTTACGGAAAATTCGGAAAATCCCTTTTCCAGCAAGGTCTTGTGATCTTCCCAATCGCTGGGTGCATCGATGGTCACAGCGATCAGCCGCCGGGAAAGGCGCACCGCGCTGGAAACCAGTATTCTCCCTGCCGCCTTCGTATAGCCGGTCTTTACGCCGTCTGCACCCTCCACGCGCCACAGGAGCTTATTGTGGTTTGTAAGATACCGCTCCCCGATCGTAACGGTTTTTGCAGATACCGTCCGGGCAAAGATGGGGTCTTCCATAGCATAGGCGGCAAGTATCGCCAAATCCTCGGCTGTGGAGTAATGTCCCGGGGCATCCAAGCCGTGGGGATTGACAAAATGGGTATTTTTAAGACCCAGCATATAGGCCTTGTCGTTCATCAGCTCTGCAAAGCCCTCTACTGTGCCGCCACAGTAAATGGCCAGTGCCACAGCCGCATCATTGCCGCTATGGAGCATCAGGCCATAGAGAAGCTCCTGAACAGTCAGAATTTCTCCCTCCTGCAGATACATCGAGGAGCCCTCGATCCCTACCGCTTCTTTGGGAATACGCACCCGATCCAAGACATTGCATTGCTGCGCCACCACAAGGGCAGTCATAATTTTCGTGGTACTGGCAATCAGACTTTTGGCATCTGCGTTTCTTTCAAACAGTACTCTCCCGGTTTGGGCATCCAGTAAGATCGCGTGCCGGGCAGAAAGTGCTGCCGCCTTGGGAGAAAAAAGCAGGACGGCAGCCAAGAGTGTAGCTGCCATCCCGGCAATTCGTTT
>JAFQPB010000017.1 GCA_017411905.1 Oscillospiraceae bacterium | reverse complement strand
GCTGTCTCCCCGGGCGATGGCCTTGTTTGCCGCAAGACCCACGCCCACTGCCCGCTGGTGCATTTTATGCTCCGGAGGTAAAATAAGATTGGGAATGTCCGTATGCAGCATATTGTATGTAAGGGTGCTGCCATCGCCCACAAGGAAAATCGGCTTATCCTGTAGCAGCTTTTCTTTCAGCTCGGAAAGGGCAATGGCACTGTCCTCGAAAAGCCGGGAAAAAGTGCCGTTTTCTGCCGAAAAAAGGGCGGTATATACCTGATTTCTCCGTGCGTCCATTGTGGGGAGAATGTAACCGTCGTGTATACCCAAGCCCAAAGCCATCGCTTCTAAGGTGGAAACACCGTAGCAGGGAATTTCTTTTCCCCAAGCAAGCCCCTTGGCGGCAGAAACACCGATTCGCACCCCGGTAAAGCTGCCCGGGCCGGCGGCAACCGCAACGGCGGTTAAATCAGAAACGGTAACGCCGCAGTTTTTCAGCAGGTCTTCTGCCATCAGCATCAAAGTCTGGCTATGGGTAAGGCCGGTGTTCTGATAGCTCTCGCCTAATAGCCTGTCACCGTCAAAAAGGGCAACAGAGGCAGCTTTTGCAGAGGTCTCAAAGGCTAAAAGCATCTAAATTTCCTCCTTTTACGGTGATTTTTCTGCTGTTTTCACCCAGCTTTTCTATGCAGATAAAGATGGGGTCTTCCAGCGCATCAGCGATGTTCTCACTCCATTCCACAGCGCAGACGCCATTTCTTTCCAAATAGTCCTCCCAGCCGATGTCCCAAAGGTCATCGGAAGAATGAAGGCGGTACATATCGAAATGGAAAAGGGGCAGTCGGCCGCCAAGGTATTCATTTACAATGGTATAGGTGGGACTGGTAACAGTGTCCCGGATACCCAGACCCCGGGCAAGTCCCCGGGTAAAGGCAGTTTTTCCTGCGCCCAAGTCCCCGGTATAGGCAATAACGGTGCCCGGCTGCAGAGCGCGGCTCAATGCCGCCCCCAGCGCCTCCGTCTCCTCCGGAGAATTTGTAATATATTCCATAATATTCCTCCCAAAGCCTTCTCCTGGGAGAAGGTGCCCCCATAGGGGGCGGATGAGGGTCAACCCTGCACCCTTTCATTTACAGTTTGATCGATGGCTTCACAGACAGCCTGAAAATGCTTTATTACATCCAAATTTGAGAAACGCTGTACAAAATATCCTTGCCCTTCTAAATAATCAGTACGCGCTTTGTCATAGGCAATTGCTTCTGGGGGGGGCAATGCTGGGAGCCATCTAATTCTATAATGAGTTTTGCTTTATAGCAGAAAAAATCTACATAGTAACAACCGATTTGATATTGCCGCTTAAATTGCACGGGGTATGTTTTTAAGAAATCATACCACAAATGCCGTTCTTCCTTTGTCATATTCTTACGCAAGTCTTGTGCGCGACGGCGTGAACTTAATAATTCTTCCATATTTTCCCTCATCCGGTCCTTCGGACCACCTTCCCCCAGGGGAAGGCTTTTTATTGGCTGTTCTTCAGCTTCTCGGCCTGATCGGCAGTTGCCAGACCGTCAATAATTTCGTCCAGCGCGCCATCCATCACCGCATCGATTTTGTAGAGGGTCAGGCCGATCCGGTGATCGGTCACCCGGCCTTGGGGAAAATTATAAGTGCGGATCCGCTCATTGCGCATACCGGTACCCACCTGACTGCGGCGCATACCGGTAACCTCAGAGCTGATGCGCTCTTGCTCGATCTCATAGAGCTTGGAAGCCAGCATACGCATACATTTTTCCCGGTTTTGGAACTGGTTGCGTTCCTCCTGACAGGCCACCACGATGCCGGTGGGCTTATGGATCAGCCGCACCGCAGAGCTGGTCTTATTGATGTGCTGACCGCCTGCGCCGGAGGCTCGGAACACCTGCATCTCAATATCCGCAGGATTGATCTGCACGTCAACCTCCTCCATTTCCGGGAGCACCGCAACCGTAGCGGTAGAGGTGTGTACCCGGCCGCCGGACTCCGTCTCAGGAACTCGCTGGACACGGTGGACACCGGACTCATATTTAAGCCTTGAATAAGCACCCCGGCCGGATATAACGAAATCCGCTTCCTTCACGCCGCCCAATTCTGTCTCATTATAGTTCATCAGCTCTACCTGCCAGCCCTTTTGGGCGGCATACATACTGTACATACGGAACAAACTGTGGGCAAACAGCGCACTTTCCTCGCCGCCCACACCGCCGCGAATTTCCACAATAACATTTTTCTCGTCATTGGGGTCTTTTGGCAGCAGCAAAATGCGAAGCTGTTCGTAGAGAGCTTCCTTCTGACTTTTTGCTTCCTGATAGGTGTCCTGACAAAGCTCCCGCATTTCCGGGTCACTCATCAGCTCCTCCGCCTCCTGCATATCCCGCAGGGCAGTCTGATAAGCCCGGTAGGCCTCGATGATGGGCTCCAAGTCGTGTTTCTCCCGCAAAAGGGCAGCGGCCTTTTGCGGGTCTGCATAGAAATCCGGCTGTTCACTTTTGGCGCAAAGCTCCTCAAAGCGGTTTTCTACGGCCTCTAATTTATTGAGCATGCCTGCCGCCTCCTTTGTCTTAGAAAAGTTACCTACAGTATACTATTCTTTCCCTTAAAAGTAAAGTTTTCCTTTGCGGTGCAGAAAAAATATTCATTTATTCACCTACTTAATACAATCTTAATAATTATCCTCTTTTTTTATTCATATTTTCCTTTTATATTAAAGATACAAATTCTCTTTTCATTTTCCTCTTTTCTTTCAAAGCAAGGGACGCAGTTTCGCCTGCGTTCCTTGCTTTTTTAACGAATCGTAAACTTTTTCCAAAGGCAGTTGTTTTTTAATAAATTCGTATTATAATAGAGAAAACGCCAAAATAAGGAGTTTCTTTATGAAAAAATTCGGCCAGCGTATCCTTATGGCCTTCCGCCGGTTTATGATAGGACGGTACGGAACGGATAAATTAAACAGCCTGCTTCTGGGTTTGGGACTTGCAGCCTGCTTTATTAACCTTTTCGTATGGAATTATACCGCCCGGCTGATCCTCACCGCTGTCTCTTATGCTTTTATGATCTTGGCACTGTACCGCTGCTTCTCCCGCAATACCTATAAGCGTTACCGGGAAAACCGGAAATATCTGCAGCTTATCGAACGTTTTAAGGACAAAAACCACCGTTATTTTACCTGTCCCAAATGCAAGCAGACCGTCCGTGTCCCCAAGGGAAAGGGCAAGATCGCCATCACCTGCCCCAAATGCAAGGAAAAATTCACAAAAAAGACCTGAAAGTTCGCTTTCAGGTCTTTTTATTTCCCTTGACAGGGAGGGAAAATAAGAATAAACTGAAAGTGTAAAAACGCAAAGGAGGAACGGCTATGAAAATACTTTCCTGTGACCCGATGCTAAAGCCCTACCGCGCTGACCTTTTACTGCGGCAAAAGCGGCTGGAGGAAACCCTTGGGACCATACTGCCGGAGGGACAAACCCTCAGCGACTTTGCTACCGGTCATTTGTACTTCGGCTTTCACAAAACACAGGATGGCTGGTACTACCGGGAATGGGCGCCCGGCGCGGAAAAAATGTACCTCACCGGCGATTTTTGTAACTGGGATCGGTATGCCTATCCGATGGAAAGAAAAGAAAACGGCGTTTTTGAGCTGTTTATCCCGGGAAAAAGTGCATTAAAAACCGGTTATCGGGTGATGGCCATCGTCTGCCGGGGCGGGCAGGAGCTGGAGCGGATTCCCCTTTATATCCACCGGGTAGAGCAAGACCCGCAAAACCATAGCTGGTGCGGTGCGATTTGGGATGAAAAGCCCTATCCTTGGACAGATAAAGGCTTTAAGCCCAAAAAGCGGCTTTATATCTACGAGTGCCATAGCGGTATGGCACAGGAGGAGGGAAAGCTGGGCACCTATAAGGAATTTACGGAAAAGGTACTGCCCCGCATTCACAAGCTGGGGTATAATACGCTGCAAATTATGGCGGTTATGGAGCACCCCTACTATGCATCCTTTGGCTATCAGGTCACCAATTTCTTTGCGGCCTCCTCTTGGTTCGGCACGCCGGAAGACCTAAAAGAGCTGATTAATACTGCCCACAAAATGGGAATTGCGGTGCTTTTAGACGTTGTCCACTCTCACGCCAGCAAGAACACCCGGGAGGGTATCAATCAGTTTGACGGTACCGATTACCAGTTCTTCCACGCAGGCGACCGGGGTGACCACCCGGCTTGGAAGACAAAATGCTTTGACTACGCCAAACCGGAAGTTCTGCACTTTTTGCTCTCCAATCTCAAATACTGGATGGAGGAGTACCATTTCGACGGGTTCCGTTTTGACGGTGTTACCTCGATGCTCTATCACGACCACGGTCTCGGTAAAGCCTTTATGGGCTACGATTCCTATTTCTCGATGAACACGGATGTGGAGGCAGTCACTTATTTACAGCTTGCCAATCTGCTGGTTCGGCAAATAAATAAAAACGCCATCACCATTGCGGAGGATACATCTGCGCTGCCAGGACTGGCTATGCCTATTTCATGGGGCGGTGTGGGCTTTGACTACCGCCTTGCTATGGGTGAGCCGGATATGTGGATCAAGCTGCTAAAGGAAGTGCCGGACGAAAATTGGGATCTTTTCCACATCTATTATGAGCTTTCTGTCCGCAGACCCAAGGAAAAGGTTATCGGCTACTGCGAGTCCCACGACCAGGCCTTGGTGGGAGATAAGACCATTATGTTCCGCCTCTGCGACAAGGAAATGTACTGGGGAATGGAAAAGGGCAGTCAAAACCCAGTCATTGACCGGGGTATGGCACTGCACAAAATGCTCCGCCTGCTGACGATGAGCTTGGGCGGCGAGGGCTATCTTACCTTTATGGGCAACGAGTTCGGACACCCGGAATGGATCGATTTCCCACGGGAGGGCAACGGCTGGAGCTATCACTACTGCCGCCGGCAGTGGTCACTGGCAGATAACCCGAATTTGCGGTATGAATACCTCAACGATTTTGAAAAGGCAATGGTTGCCGTCGGGAAACGCCAGCGCATTTTTACCGGCAAGGATCGCCAACTTTATGTGGACAATCACGGAAAATGGATGGCGTACCAAAAGGGTGCAGGTGTTTATATCTTTAATTTCCACCCAACGGGAAGCTATACGGGCTGCTTTGTGCCAATGCCGGAAGCAGGAAGCTATAAGGTAGTTATGTCAACCGATGATTTCTGCTTTGGCGGTCAGGGCCGGGTCTATCATCAGACCTACGAAACGGTCACCCAAAACGGACAGCCGGGAGTGCTGCTCTATCTCCCCAGCCGCACCGCTGTTGTGCTGGAAAAACTGCCTCACTAAAGCGGAAATCTTCTAATATCGTAG
>JAFQPB010000016.1 GCA_017411905.1 Oscillospiraceae bacterium | reverse complement strand
TTTTTAGTGCGAAGATCCTTCGACTCCCGTTGGTCGCTCAGGATGACAACATTAACTTAATGACATTGCGCCCTACGAGGGGGAACGGTTGTGCGGTGAGGCGGGTCGATGTGGGCATCGACCCCTACGGGGTACTATCGAAAGAGGTTGTAGGGGCGGATGCCTACATCCGCCCGCGGGACGGGGAACCCGTCCCCTACGGGGGGGGGAACGGTGGTGCGGGGCACAAAGAAAAAAATGAGGGGAATTTATTGGAGGGGCGGAAAGTGTAGACGGGGAGCGGGTTTTCGGCATTTTTGGGAAATTGAAAATGGGAAAAAAATGGGAAGATTTTTCCGAAAAGACGTGGTATAATGGTAGCGTGGGAAGTGGGGGGGACAGGTGGCAGTTGCGGTATCGCTGCGCGATGGAATGGTAGGGACACCGCTCCTGCGGTGTCCGCGGACACCCGGGGACGGGTGTCCCTACAAGCGCATCGAAAGGTTGTATCGGGAGATTGCCACGGACGGCAAAGCCGTCTTCGCAATGACAACGAGAGAGGAAGGGTGTTTTTTGGGAAGACATAAGAAAATTTCAAAAGAGAATATCTTAAACGAATTGGTTGCTGTGGGGTTTGCCCGGGTGACCGATTATTTATTTGTGGAGAACGGTCAGCTTGTCTTAAAGGACGGCAGGAAGCTCAGCACAAAGGAGGCGGCGGCTATTTGTCAAATTGAAAAGACTGCTGCCGGGGTCAAGGTGAAGTTTTACGATAAATTAAAGGCCCTGGAGCTGCTGGGCAAGGCGGTGGGGCTTTTCGGTGGGGCAGCCCTTCCGGATGATACCGCGCCCGGCCTTATGGAGGCGGTTTTGGCGGCAACCGGAGGGGAGGTGGACGGCAATGCAATTCAGCGAAAAACAGATGATTGCCCTGACTTGGTGGAACAGACCAAAATTCCGGGCGTATGATGCCATCATATGCGACGGGGCGGTACGTGCAGGTAAGACCCGGTCGATGGTGGGCGGCTTCTTTCTTTGGAGTATGGCGGTCTTTAACCGGCAGGTTTTTGGCATCTGCGGAAAAAGCGTTTCCGCACTCAGGCGCAATATCCTCATTCATCTGCCCCATTGGCTGGGACGGGAGTTTCAAATCACCGAGCATCGGGGCGAGAATAAGCTCACCGTGCGCCTCGGGGAGAAGGAAAACGTCTACTACCTCTTTGGTGGGCAGGATGAGAGCTCCTATATGTCCGTTCAGGGCATTACGCTGGCGGGTGTGCTTTTCGATGAGGTGGCACTGATGCCCCGGTCCTTTGTGGAGCAGGCCTGCGCCCGTTGCAGTATACCGGGGAGCAAAATGTGGTTCGGCTGTAACCCCGCCGGGCCGGAGCACTGGTTTTACAAGGAATGGATATGCCGGGCGGGAGAGAAAAACGCCCTCCATCTCCACTTTACAATGGAAGATAACCCCGGACTTGACAGCGCCATCCGACAGCGGTATGAGCGGCTCTACCGGGGTGTTTTTTATGACCGGTATGTGTTAGGCCTTTGGCGGGCGGCAGAGGGGCTTATCTACGATTTTCGCCCGGAGAAGCACATCACAAAGGACATTCCCGAGGGGCAGTATTACATATCGGTGGACTACGGTACGGTCAACCCCTTTTCTGCCGGCCTTTGGTGCGTGGGAGAGGGAAAGGCGGTGCGGGTGCGGGAGTATTACTATAACGGGCGGGAGCGGGGACGGTTCCTTACGGACGAGGAGTATTACCGGGCAATTTTGCGTCTGGCGGGGGATAAGCCAGTTACGCAGATCATTGTTGATCCGTCGGCGGCTTCCTTTATTACCCTCATTCGCAGGTATGGGCATTTTTCTGTCCGGCGGGCGAAAAATAAGGTGCTGCCGGGGATCCGGACGGTGGCATCGTTTTTAGAAAGTGGTGTTTTGCAGTTTACCGAGGATTGCAGGGATAGCATCCGGGAGTTTTCGCTCTATGTGTGGGAGGAGGGAAAGGAGGCACCGGTAAAAGAAAATGACCACGCGATGGATGATATCAGGTATTTTTGCACGACGGTATTAGGCAGGAAAGCCTCCCCTGTGTAAGGGGAGGTGTCGACCGAGCAGGTCGACAGAGGGGTTGACAATCCCCCAGTCAAAAATCAGAGATTTTTGACAGCCCCCTTTACACAAGGGGGCCTTTGGTGTGGTGGAAAAATGAAAGTGAGGTATATAAATGAGCATCTATCAGTATGAGGCTGCCTTTGGGGCGGCGGACAAGACCTCCCGGAAAATGCGGCAGGCATTTCGTGACTGGGAGGAAATTTACTATGGCACGGGGGATGGCGACCCCTGTCAGCGCATCGGCTACACCGTGGTAAACAAACTGGTTTCCGCGATTTTCGGCGAGTGTCAGCTATCCTGTGACCCCGCTCTGATGGGGCTGACTGCCTTGGGGCGGGAGGCGATGGCCCGGCTTCTTGGCAGCGGGGAGGTCTACATTAAGCCTTGTCCGGAGGAAAAGGGCTTTACCTTTACCCTTGTGCCACGGGAAAATGTGCTGGTCTTTGGCAGGGATGCTGCCGGACAGCCAAACGACATCGGCACCGCAGAGCAGAGCATTTGGGGAAAATACCATTACACCCTCTTAGAGCGGCGTACCGTGGAGGGGGACAGCCTTGTCATTCAAAATACCCTGTACCGTTCAGGCAGCGGTGAGACGCTGGGCACGCCCGTTTCTCTCCAAAGCCATCCGCTGTATGCATATCTTGCGGAAGAATACCGCTTCGAGGCACCGCTGGGTCTGGGACTGGTGCAGATGAAAACGCCAATACGCAACTGCGTGGATGGGTCACCCGATGGGGTGGCTATTTTTGCGCCTGCGGTGCAGCTTATTCGCAATATCGACCTGAATGAAGCCCAGCTTTGCGGGGAGTTTTCAAGGGGTGAGAGCCGTATTTTCGCCTCTGCCGATGTAATCGATAAGGAAAACGGCCTTTGCGACCACTTATTTGTGGGATTGGATGAAAGTCCCGAGGAGGTGGGCATTACCGTTTATTCCCCAAAGCTGCGGGAGGATGCCTTCCTTGCCCGAAAGCAGGAGTATCTGCGCAATGTGGAGAGCATTATCGGCCTGCGCCGCGGAATGCTCAGCGATGCCCAAATTGAGGACCGAACCGCCACCGAGATCACCTCCAGTGCGGCAGATTTTAACCTGCTGGTTATCGCCTGCCAGCAGGTTTGGGAAAAAGCGGTGAAGGAGACTGCCGGGCTTTGTGCGGTGCTTTCTGAAATGTACCGCCTGCCAAAGGTCAGCACCGATGTCACCTTTGACTGGGGCAACGGGGTGCTCTTTGATGAGGATAAGACCTGGGAGGGGTATATGGAGATGGTAAAAGCCGGTCTTCTTGCTCCGGAGGTGGCGCTGGGCTGGCGGTTTAATATGCCTTTTGCCACGGAAGAGGAGAGGAAGGTAATCCGGGAGAAGTATATGAAGATTGACAATTGACAATGGACAATTAAGGTATCGCTTCGCGATGGAATGGTAGTGACACCGCTCCTGCGGTGTCCGCGGGTCGATGTGGGCATCGACCCCTACGGGATACCATCGAAAGAAATTGTAGGGGCGGCGTTTCTGTCGCCCGCTGGACGGGGAACCCGTCCCCTACGATTTGTATTCGTCTGCGCAGCAGACAGCATAATTGTCAATTATCAACTATCAACTGTCAATTGATACGATGAAGCGACCATCGTAAAAAAGCGTAAAACGGAAAGGAGAAGTCTATGAAGCGAGAATTTTTACAGGGTCTGTCGGTGGGGGAGATGCCGCTTACGAAAGAGGTCATCGATGCCATTATGGCAGAAAACGGCAGGGATATTGAAAAAGCCAAGGGCGATGCGGTATCTCTGCTGGCGGAAAAGGAGACTTGGGAGGAGACCCTTCGGCAGATGCGTGAAAGCCACGAAACGGCTCTGCAGCAAATGCAGTTCTCCCACCGATT
>JAFQPB010000015.1 GCA_017411905.1 Oscillospiraceae bacterium | reverse complement strand
GGAAAATATCGATCCCGTTGGTGTCCATACCGGTGACTCTATCGTAGTCGCACCCATTATGACTCTGTCTGAAAAGGATCAGAAAATGCTGCAGAGCAGCGCCATCAAGCTGATCCGGGAGCTGAAGATCGAAGGCGGCTGTAATGTGCAGTTTGCCCTCAATCCCACCACCAGTGAATACTACCTCATCGAGGTCAATCCCCGCGTGTCCCGGTCTTCTGCGCTGGCATCCAAGGCTTCGGGCTATCCCATTGCCCGGGTCACTGCCAAGATCGCTGTGGGTATGTCCTTGGAGGAGATCAAGATCGCGAACACAAACGCGGCCTTTGAACCCCAGCTTGACTATGTGATCGCCAAATTGCCCCGCTTCCCCTTTGATAAGTTTACCGGTGCATCCAACGTTTTGGGTACGCAGATGAAGGCCACCGGCGAGATCATGGGCATCGGCTCAAATTTGGAGGAGGCACTCTTAAAGGGCATCCGTTCATTGGAGATCGGTGTTAACCACATCTATCACGCCAAATTTGATAATATGACGAATGAGGAGCTGAAGGCATATATCTGCCAGTTCCGCAGCGATAACATTTTTGCCATTGCAGAGCTGTTGGCGCGGGGCGTAACGGTGGAGGAAATCCACGAAATCACCCAAATTACCGCGTATTTCTTGGAGTCTATCCGTAAAATCGTAGAAATGGAAGAGACCCTAAAGGAAAATCCCTTTGACCTTGCGACCCTCCGGGATGCGAAGAAAATGGGCTTTAGCGACAAATATGTGGCAAGAATGTGGAAGACCCAAGAAATGGAGGTCTACAATTTCCGCAAGGTGCACAAGTTGTTCCCTGTATTTAAGATGGTAGACACTTGCCACACCGGTGCCTATATTCCGTATTTCTATTCTTCCTACTCCGATGAAAATGCATCCGTGCTGACGGATAAGAAGAAAATCATCGTACTGGGCGCAGGCCCTATCCGCATCGGTCAGGGTGTGGAATTTGACTATTCTACTGTCCATGCCGTTATGACCATTAAAAATTCCGGCTATGAGGCCATCATTATTAACAATAACCCGGAGACGGTCTCTACTGACTACACGACTGCCGATAAGCTGTATTTCGAGCCCCTGACCCCGGAAGATGTGATGAATATCATCGAGTTTGAAAAGCCGGAGGGTGTAATTGCCTCCTTGGGCGGGCAGACGGCTATCAATTTGGCACAGCCGCTGACAGACCGGGGCGTAAAGATTATAGGCACCGACTGTGCGGCTATTGACCGGGCAGAGGATCGGAATGCATTTGAGAATTTGCTGAACGAATTGGATATTCCCAGAGCTAAGGGACAGGCCGTTACCAAAATTGAGGACGGTATCCGCGCCGCTGCAGAGATCGGTTATCCTGTACTGGTGCGCCCCAGCTTTGTACTCGGTGGCCGGGCAATGCAGATCGTTGCCAACGAGGAGCAGCTTCGCCACTACCTGAAAACTGCCGTTGAGATCGACGAGGACAAGCCCGTCCTTGTGGATAAGTATATCGAGGGCAGAGAAGTGGAGATTGATGCCATCTGTGACGGCATCAACGTATTTGTACCCGGTATTATGGAGCTGGTAGAGCGTACCGGTGTCCACTCCGGTGACTCTATTTCCGTCTATCCGCCTTTCAGTATCTCCAATAAGGTCAAGGGCATTATCTTGCAGTACGCTAAAAAATTGGGTCTTGGTATCGGTATAATCGGCCTCTATAACATCCAATTTATCGTGGATAAGGACGAAAATGTCTATATTATTGAGGTCAACCCCCGTTCCTCCCGTACTGTACCCTTCCTCTCCAAGGCCACCGGCTACTCCCTTGCAGATATTGCCACCGAGGTCATTCTCGGCAAGAGCCTGAAGGAGCAGGGAATCTTTGATATCTATCCGGACGAAAAGAAGCGCTGGTATGTAAAGGTGCCGGTATTCTCCTTCAACAAGCTCCGTGGCTTGGATGCCTATCTGTCTCCGGAGATGAAGTCCACCGGTGAAGCCATCGGCTACGATGATAAGCTTAACCGCGCCCTTTATAAGGCATTGCAGGCATCCGGTATGCACCTGCAAAATTACGGTACTGTTCTTGCCACCATTGCTGACCGGGATAAGGAGGAGGCACTGCCGCTCATCCGTCGGTTCTATAACCTTGGTTTTAATATTCAGGCCACCGAGGGTACGGCCAACTTCCTGAAGGCCAACGGCATCCGCACCCATATTTTGCAGAAGATCAGCGATGGCAGTGAGGAGATCCCGGAGGCACTCCGTCAGGGTCACATTGCCTATGTGATCAATACCAAAGAACCCGGCTCGGAAGGCTCCGACAATGACGGTTCTGCGATTCGTATGCTGGCAACGGAGAACAATGTGACCATCTTTACAGCAATGGACACCGTCCGCGTTCTTCTGGATGTTCTGGAGGAGACCACACAGACCATTTCTACCATTGATGCGTAATAACCCTCCCCTTTGGGGAGGGGGGACCACGAAGTGGTGGGTGAGGTTTTGGCCTCATCCGTCACGCTTGACAGCGTGCCACCTTCCCCAGAGGGGAAGGTTTTGAACAAGGAGAAACTATGCAAAAAAGTATATTTAGGATCGTCAGCAACGAGCCGCTGACGGAAAATGTGTATAAAATGGTGCTTTCGGGAGATACCTCCCACATCACCGCCCCGGGTCAGTTCGTGAATATCCAGCTATCCGGTCTTTATCTGCGCCGCCCTATCTCCGTATGCGATTTGGAGGGCGACCGGCTTACGATCATTTATAAGGCGGTCGGCAAAGGCACCCGGCAGATGGCCGGGATGCAGGCGGGAGAGCTTGAGCTTCTCACCGGCCTCGGTAACGGCTACGATTTGTCCCTTTCCGGGGAAAATCCGGTACTGCTGGGCGGCGGCGTAGGCGTGCCCCCGATGTACCTGCTTGCAAAAAACTTGATTGCACAGGGTAAAATAGTAGAGGTTATCCTTGGATTTAATACAAAATCCGAAGTTTTTTATGAAGATGCGTTTAGGGCTTTGGGCTGCAGTGTCACCGTGACCACAGTAGACGGTTCATACGGAGAAAAAGGCTTTGTGACAGATGTGCTTCGGGATATGGATTACTCCTATTTTTATACCTGTGGCCCGGAGCCAATGCTAAAGGCTGTTTGCCGTACATCCAAAACCTCTGGCCAAATGAGCTTTGAAAAGAGGATGGGCTGTGGCTTTGGTGCTTGTATGGGCTGTAGCTGCAAGACCATTACCGGCTATAAGCGGATATGTAAGGAAGGCCCTGTGATGCGCAAGGAGGAGATTTTATGGGAAGATTAAGTGTAAACCTTTGCGGCATCGAGCTTGATAACCCCGTTATCGCCGCCTCCGGCACCTTTGGCTACGGCTACGAGTATGCCGAATTGTACGACATTAACTGCCTCGGTACATTTTCCTTTAAGGGCACTACCAAAGATCCCCGCTTTGGCAATCCCACACCCCGGATCGCAGAATGTACCGCCGGTATGATTAACGCAGTAGGCCTGCAAAATCCCGGTGTGGAAAAGGTAATTTCCGAGGAACTGCCGAAACTTAAAAAATGCTTCCATAAGCCGGTGATGGCAAATGTAAGCGGCTTTTCTGTGGAAGACTATGCCTATACCTGCGAAAAGCTGGATAAGGAGCAGCAGGTGGGCTGGCTGGAGGTCAATGTAAGCTGCCCCAATGTCCACGGCGGCGGTATGAGCTTCGGTACAGACCCCAAAGCGGCCGCTGAGGTCACCAAGGCAGTGAAAGCGGTAACTACCAAGCCGGTCATCGTAAAGCTCTCTCCCAATGTGACAGACATCGTTTCCATTGCAAAAGCCTGTGAGGATGCAGGGGCAGACGGCATCAGCCTCATCAACACGATGTTGGGTATGCGCATTGATCTGCGCACAAGAAAGCCCATCATTGCCAATAAAATGGGTGGTTTTTCCGGCTCTGCCATCTTCCCGGTGGCAGTGCGGATGGTCTATCAGGTGGCAAATGCGGTGAAAATTCCCGTAGTCGGTATGGGCGGTGTTTCCTCTGCGGAGGATGTAATTGAGATGATGATAGCCGGTGCCACTGCGGTAGAAATTGGTGCGGCAAACTTGGTGGATCCCTACATTTGCCGGGATATTATAAATGAATTGCCGTCCGTAATGGATAGCTATGGTATGAGTACATTAAATGAAATTATAGGAGGAACAAAATAATGGGAAAAGATGTAATTGTAGCCTGTGACTTTGCAAGTGCAGAGCAAACCTTCGCATTTTTGGATAAGTTTACCGGCAGAAAGCCTTTTGTAAAGATCGGTATGGAGCTTTACTATGCGGAAGGCCCTGCTATCGTAAAGGAGATCAAAGCCCGGGGACATAAGATTTTCTTAGACCTGAAGCTCCACGACATTCCCAATACGGTTAAAAAAGCAATGGCCGTTCTGCGGAATTTAGATGTAGATATTTGTAATCTCCACGCCGCCGGTACAAAGGCAATGATGGAAGCGGCTCTGGAGGGACTGACCCGGGAGGACGGCACCCGGCCTCTGCTGATCGCTGTCACCCAGCTTACCTCTACCGATCAGGAGAGTATGGAGCGCGATCTGCTGATCAAGGAACCGATTGACAAGGTGGTTATGCACTATGCCAAAAATGCCAAGGAGTCCGGCTTGGACGGTATCGTCTGCTCTCCCTTGGAGGCAGGCAAGGTGCACGACTTCTGCGGAAAGGACTTTTTGACCGTTACCCCCGGTGTCCGCTTTGCAGACGGCGATGTGGGCGATCAAAAGCGGGTAATGACCCCGGCACAGGCAAAGAAGATCGGCTCTGACTACATTGTGGTAGGCCGTCCCATTACGGCAGCTGCTGACCCGGTTGCAGCCTACGAGCGCTGTGTGGCGGAGTTCTGCGACTAATTTTCCCAAAGAAAGGAATTTAGCCTATGTTTACTCCTGATGAAATGCTGCAGCTGATCCAAAGTATGATCTGGCTGCTGGCAGGCGTGGGTATTTTCATCGTCGGTATGAACTTTATGAGCGGGGCGCTGGAAAAGAGCGCCGGCGCAGGTATGAAAACACTGCTTGGCAGAATTTGCGGCAACCGCTTCTCCGGTGTGTGCATCGGTGCAGGCGTGACTGCGATCATCCAAAGCTCCTCTGCCACCTCTGTGATGGTCATCGGCCTTGTCAATGCCGGTGTTATGACCCTTATGCAGGCGGTTCCGGTGATTATGGGTGCCAATATCGGTACGACGATCACCGGTATTTTGGTGGCACTGAAAAACGACTTTTTCAATATGGCTATGTACTTCCTCGCTTTTGCGGGCGTGATGATGGGCTTTGTGAAAAAGGAAAAGGTACAGATTGCCGGCAGCCTTTGCAGTGGCTTGGGTCTTATCTTCGTGGGCCTTAATATTATGAGCAGCCCCGAGGCCTTTGGCAGTGCCCTCGTAAAAGAGCTGTTTACCGGCATTTTTGGTGTCATTAATTTCCCCCTGCTGCTGATCGTTGTGGGTGCGATCTTTACTGCCCTGATCCAAAGCTCGTCGGCCGCCACCGGTGTGGTCATCACAATGGTCGGTACGGGCATTTTGGAGCTGGATATGGCGCTGTTTATTATCCTTGGCGCAAACATCGGCACCTGTGTGACTGCGCTGTTAGCTTCTGTTGGCGCTACCGCCAACGCGAAGCGGGTTGCGCTGATCCACTTTACCTTTAATGTGATCGGCTCGGCTGTTTTTGCAATGATTATCTGGATGCTGAAGGAGCCGGTGGTCACAATGCTGACAGAGCTTTTCCCCGGTGAGGATGCGATGAGCCTGCAAATGCGGGTGTCTGCCTTCCACGTAGTCTTTAATGTGACGACTACGCTGCTGCTTCTGCCCTTTGTCAGTCAGTTGGTTCTGTTTGCGCAAAAGATGATTTTGGACAAGGAGGATACGGCAAAGATCCATCATCTGCGCTACGTGGATGACCATCTGCTGGCAATGCCGGCGGCTGCTATGGTGCAGGCAAAGAAGGAGATCGACTATATGCTCTGCGTGGCAGAGGAAAATATCCACCTTTCGCTCAATGCCCTCTGTACCGGCAGCGATAAGGATGGGGAAACGATCAATGAAAATGAGAACATCATCGACTTTACCAACGGTGCGATGACTGCTTTTCTCATCAAGCTGTCCTCTGCACAGATCAGTGCCAGTGATGAGGCCACCATCGGCGCGTATTTCCACGTGCTCAACGACTTGGAGCGTATCGGTGACCACGCGCTGAATTTCTACGAGCTGAGTCAGGAAATGAAGAAAAAGGAACTGACTTATTCCCAGACGGCACAGGAGGAAATTGCTGAAATGTGCGATAAGATCCGCAGGATGTTCGCCATTGCAAAGGAAGCCTTCCAAAACTTGGATCAGAGCCTGCTGCCGGAGCTGACTGCCTTTGAGGAAGAAGTGGATGATATGAAGGATCAGCTTACCAGTAACCACTATGCCCGTCTGTCCAGCAGTAGCTGCAGTGTGACCCACAGCCCCTACTACACCTCCACCGTTATGGGTCTGGAGCGTGTGGCAGACCACCTTGTGAACGTGGGCTACAGCATCAAAAACCCCACCGGCTCTCAAAAAGAACACAGATAATAAAAAGGCCGGGGCTTGCTCCCGCCGCATAATAATCGGAGGTAATCAATATGGAAGCATATAAGAGAGAGTTTATAGAGTTCCTGCAAAGTGCAGGTGTGCTGAAATTCGGCGATTTCACCGCCAAAAGCGGCAGAAAAATCCCTTATTTCGTAAATGCCGGTATGATTAAAACCGGTGACCAAATCACCAAAATGGGCGAGTTTTACGCCCGCGCGTACTTAGAAAAAATGGGCGAAAAAAAGGCCGTTCTCTACGGCCCTGCCTACAAGGGCATCTCCCTTTCCATTTCTGCCGCTGTTGCCCTTTCCAAGAAGGGACTTGATTTGCCCTTCTTCTTTAACCGCAAGGAGGTAAAGGATCACGGCGAGGGCGGTGTGTTTGTCGGCTATGTACCCACTGCCGGGGAAGAGGTGGTCATTATTGAGGATGTGATCACTGCCGGTACGGCTATCCGGGAGAGTATGGAGATCCTCAGCCATCTGGAGGGCGTGAAGGTAGCAGCTACCTTCATTATGGTTGACCGTAAGGAAAAGGGGCAGACCGACAAGGGTGCGATGCAGGAGATCGAGGAGCAGTTTGGCTTCCCGGTCTACTCCGTTGTGGATGTGTATGACATCATCGAGTACTTGGAGGAAGACCCTGCAAATGCGGAGAACGTTAATCGCATTAAGAACTATCTTGCTGTGAACGGGGCGAAATAATGAGAAGTCTTATTGATATTACAGATTTTTCCGTAGAGGAAATCCAGGGACTAATGGATACGGCCTGCCATATCATCGAAAATCCGGAGGCGTACGCCCAGTGCTGTAAGGGCAAGAAGCTGGCAACACTGTTTTTTGAACCTTCCACCCGTACCCGTCTCAGCTTTGAGGCGGCAATGCTGGAGCTGGGCGGCAGTGTGCTCGGCTTCTCCGAGGCAAGCTCTTCCTCTGCCAGCAAGGGCGAAAGTATGGCAGATACTGCCAAGATCCTTTCCTGCTATGCAGACATTATGGCCATCCGCCATCCCAAGGAGGGCGCGCCCTACGTGGCGGCAAAAAATGCTTCCATTCCGGTAATCAATGCCGGTGACGGTGGCCATTGCCACCCCACCCAGACCCTTGCCGACCTACTTACCATCTACCGGGAAAACGGCAGACTGGACGGCATCACGGTTGGCTGCTGCGGTGACCTGAAATACGGCCGCACGGTGCATTCTCTGCTGGCGGCTCTGAGCCGTTACGAGAATGTTAAGGTCATTCTCATTTCACCCGAGGAGCTGAAGCTGCCCGGCTTTGTCCGCCGGGAGGTGCTGGATAAATACGGTATGGAATATGTGGAGACCACCTCTTTGGAGGATGCTATCCCTGAACTGGATGTGCTGTATATGACCCGTATCCAGCGGGAGCGGTTTGACGATCCCTTTGTCTATGAACGGCTGAAGGACAGCTATATTTTGGACACCGCCAAGCTCCAAAATGCAAAGGAGACGATGCGGATCCTGCACCCGCTGCCCCGTGTCAACGAGATCAGCGTGAAAGTGGACGCAGACCCTAGAGCCGCTTATTTCCGTCAGGCACTAAACGGAAAGTATATGCGGATGGCACTGATTCTAAAGCTCCTTGCCGATGCCAAGGAGGGCAAGCAGATGACGGAGCCGGAGGAAGTGCTGGTGGATACGCTTAAATGCACCAACGACCGCTGTATTTCTGCTACTGAGCAGGAGCTGCCCCACGTTTTTAAGTGTATGGATAAGGAAAACGGCATCTACCGCTGTATCTACTGCGAAGCAAAGAAAAAGCTTTAAAAAGTACTTTTCTGCCGTTTTCAGGCCATTAAATTAAGATAAGCCGGACTTCACAAAAATGCGAAGTCCGGCTTTTTGTATGCCAGTACGGTTGTTATGATTAATGCATCTTCTTTTGGGCGAGAAGCCATTTGAGGGTCGGCAAAGTAAATGCTTTTTCCCAGCTATTGTGTCCCACGTTTTCGTAAAGATCGTATTTAAGGTTAGGATTGATGGGCTTTAAGGCCTCAATCATTTCAATGGTATGACGGGGGGAGACAACGCTGTCCTCCAGCCCGTGGAATGTCCAAATGGGCATTTGCAGGACGCCTGCGTTCCAAGCCATACCGCCGCCGCAGCAGGGAGCAATGGCGGCAAAGAGCCGAGGATAGGCCATAGCTGTGTACCAAGTGCCGAAGCCACCCATACTCAGACCACACAGATAGATCCGATCTGTATCAATAGAATACTGCGCCACCATTTGGTCGATAAAGACCTTGATGCTCTCCACATGTGCCGCCCAAAAGGTATCTGTGGGGCATTGGGGCATAATGAAAATGCAGTCTTGGAGGTTCTGATCGTCAACGATTTTGTGCAGACCGTGTACCAAGACCCGATCCAGCTCTGCACCGCCGTTTCCGCGTTCGCCTGCACCGTGAAGCTGAAGGAGCAGGGCAGGGTGGTCACTACAGTTGTCGGGGATGTATGCGATATAAGGGAAGATTTGCGTATCATCGGTTTGCTTGATAATTTTCATAGAGAATCACCTCTGCGCCATTATATCATGGACGGCTTCGCAAGTAAATAAGATAAGATAGAATTTTTAATAATTTTTTATCGATGCGGTATGCTCGACCTATGTTTGCAGAGACTGCCGGCGTAATTTATATGATTATTGTAGGTGCAAAAGGATTTTCTTTGATATAATTTCTTTTAATCAGCGTTTACTTAAGCAGAAGCTGACGGATGAGGTGGAACATAGGCAGCCAAAGCACTTTATCTGTCAGAAAACAGGGACTTTGCCACCTTTTTCCCGGAGAGAAGGTTTTTATTTTCTTAGGAAGCGGGTCTTTATGGTATGGATACCTTGATGCAGAATGGGATCGGCATTTTCTCCTAAAATATCGCGGAGGTAGGCTTCCTCAGACTCGCTGCCGTGAGGTACGCTCCATGCACCGGCATCGGTGCCGGGGGCAAGGAGCCCACCAATTGCGGCAAAGGCGGCGCAGTTTTCTGCAGTACTTTCAAAAATTCGAATGACATCGTTTTCAGAAAAACGGCCTTTTCCCCGGAGATTGCCGACAGTTGAGAGGGTAGGTACCCAAACGGTGCGGTTTTCTGCCATCGCCTGCAGGGCATCCCGGTCTAAGTAGGCACCGTGCTCAATGCTGTCTACGCCGCTTGCGGCAGCAGCTTCAGCGGTGCGGGCACCGTTACAGTGCGCCATCACCGCAAAGCCCTCTTCGTGGGCAATATGGATCAGCTCCCGGATTTCGTTCTCCGGAAGACCCGCCTCAGTCAGCACACCAAAGCGGTCAAAATCCATAAGGCCGGAGATCATAATTTTAATAAAGTCACAGCCCTCGCTGCCAAGTCTTTTTACAAGAGCGGTATATTCCTTGAAATTTTCGTAGCTCTCCCCGATAAATGCACCATAGTGCCCCTTTTTGCAGAGAGGGGAGAGGGGCGTGCGGTAGGTAATGCCGTATTCTTTTGCGATTTCCCGGGCGGCTTTGCCAACGCCCCAGCGGTCACCACCGTCCCGGAGGTATTCGTAGCCTTGGTCTTTGTAGGTCTGCAGTATTTCGCGTATAAAACGCTTATTCGGTGCGATGCGGTGCCGGGCAATGGCAGCCTTCCAATCTACCCCGTCCAAGACCATATGGATATGACAGTCGCTTTTCATTATAATTCCCCCCTTTCTTAGTATAGCAAAACGGGGAGAATTGTCAATTCCAAAGGAATACAGTTGCTTTTTTGGGAGACTTCCGTTATAATATATCGGAAAACGATAAAAAGAGGAATCATTATGGCAGCAAGTACACTGGATAACAACAAAATGCGGACGATGCCGATTGGCAAGCTCCTTTTCAATATGGCACTTCCGCTGGCACTTTCTATGCTGGTACAGGCACTTTACAATGTGGTGGACAGTATTTATATCTCCCGCATTTCCGAAAGTGCAGTGACCGCACTTTCTTTGGCTTTTCCTATCCAGCATCTTATCATCGGTTTTGCAACCGGTATTGGTGTGGGTATGAACAGCCTGCTCAGTAAATCGTTGGGTGAAAATAACCGGGAGCGCGTCAATCAGGCGGCAGGCAACGGCATCTTCCTGATGTGCATTGCTGTGGTGCTCTTTATGCTTTTCGGCTTTGTTGGCGCACGACCCTTCTTTGCGGTACAGTCCTCTGTGGAGGAGACGGTCAAGGGCGGCGGCGACTACTTGACGATCTGCTGTATTTTCTGCGTAGGTATTTTTGTGGAGGTGCTGGGCGAGCGGATGCTGCAGGCTTCCGGCAAAACCATCTTCACGCTGTTTACCCAAGGTACGGGCGCAGTGGTCAATATCATTTTAGACCCGGTCTTTATTTTCGGTGTGCCGGCGTTGGGTATTCCTGCCCTCGGTATGGCGGGTGCAGCCATCGCCACGGTCATTGGCCAGTGGATCGCGGCCATCTTGGCGGTGATCTTTAATCTGACAAAGAATTCCGATGTTCAGTTCGGGCTGAGATTTATCCGTCCCGATAGGAAGGTACTAAGCAAAATGCTGTCCGTTGGTATTCCCTCCATCATTATGATGGCCATCGGCTCGGTGATGACCTTCTCTATGAACGGCATTTTCCAGAGCTTCAAGGACTACGGCGAAACAGCTACCGGTGTGTTTGGCGTGTATTTTAAGCTGCAAAGCTTTGTGTTTATGCCTGTTCTCGGTATTAACAACGCCTCCATTTCCATTCTTGCTTATAACTACGGTGCCCGGCTGCCGGCGCGTATTACGAAGAACTTAAAATGTGCGCTGACTGCCGCGCTGACCATTATGTTTGTGGGTCTTGCTGTGTTCCAGCTTTTTCCCACGGTGCTGCTGGGTCTCTTTGAGCCTACGGAGGAATTTCTGCGCCTCGGCATCAGCGCACTGCAGATCGTTTCCTTGGGTTTCCCCTTTGCTGCAGTGAGCATTGCGCTCAGTGCCAGCTTCCAGGCAATGGGGGTAGGCATTTATGCAACCATAACCTCTCTCGGACGGCAGTTGGTGATTTTGGTGCCTGTAGCGTATTTGCTGAGCCTTACAGGAAATGTGCATCTCGTATGGTGGGCTTTTGCTATTGCCGAGATGGTTTGTATGGTGCTGACTGTTCTGTTTTACAGCCGCATCTACCGCAAGAAGATCAGACCCCTTTACGAATAAGGAAAAACTGTGCTATAATGCGCTTATACGACAAAAAAGGAGGAAAGGCTTATGTATACGGATGAAGTGAAGATTACAGGCGACCATATGCATAAGCTATTGTCTGCCGCCAGCGGTGATGCAGCCCTTCTTTACCTATACATTGCTGCGGGAAATACCCCGGAGGATGGGGAAAAGGCGCTGCGTTTTGGGGCTACCCGCTATGCCTGCGCTGCGGCAACGCTGCGGCAGCTTGGCCTTTGGCCGGAAAAAAAGAATACACCGGTCTTTTCCGGTGAGCGTCCACGCTATTCGGAGCGGGATGTGGTGATCGCTATGGAGGAAAGCGGCGATTTTAAGGCACTGTACGGCGAGGTGCAGCGGCTTATGGGCCGTACCCTCAATACAGAGGAGCTGAAGATACTTCTTGGTATCGTCAATTATTTGGGGATGCCAATGGAGGTGGTTTCGGTGCTCTTTTGCTACTGCAAGGATCGGGCACGGCAAAAAAATCTCCGTACACCTTCTCTGCGTTCCATTGAAAAAGAAGCCTATGCTTGGGCAGAACAGGGCATTGATTCCATTGAAGAAGCTGCCGCCTATATCCAGCGGCAGAATTTCCGCCAAAGTCAGGTGGGAAAAATTATGGAGACCCTCCAAATTCGAGGCCGCAAGCTGACCCCTGCGGAGGCTAAATATGCCCAGCAGTGGGTGGAATGGGGTTTCCAGCCCGACGTGATCGCAATGGCTTACGAGCGTACCTGCATCAATACGGGCGGCCTAAACTGGCCCTATATGAACCGGATACTTAGCCGTTGGCAGGAAAACGGACTGATGCGCCCGGAGGAAATAAAGGGCAAGGATGTAAAACCGGCACCCAAGGGTGCCAAGGGAGAGCTTGCAGGCGAAGATTACGCAGCGATCCAGAGAATTTTGCAGGAGGACTGACAAATGGCATACAGGAAAGATGTAATGCGCAAAGCAAAAGCACGGCTGGATGCTATGCGTTCGGATCGGCAAGCTTTGCAGGAACAGCGCCTGCATAGTGCCTACGCGCAAGTACCCCGCCTGCGCCAAATCGATATGTGCTTGCGGCAGACGATGGCGGAAGCTGCCCGGGCAGCTTTTATGCAAAGCGGGGAAGCCCACGCACTTATGGAAAAAGCCCGTCAGGAAAATCAGGCACTCCAGAGAGAGCGGGAAGAGATTCTTGCGGAGCACTTTCCCGGAAATTACCTAATGGAAGGCCCTATCTGCGAAATTTGCAGCGGTCTTGGCTATATCGGCACAGAAATGTGTACTTGCTTAAAAGCCCTTTGTCAGGAGGAGCAGAGAAAGCTTTTGCTGCTTCTTGCCTGCGGGACTGCCTCCTTCCGGGAGTTTCGGCTGGATTATTATCCCGATGCCATTGATCCCAAATACGGTGCAAGCCCCCGTCAGGTAATGGCGCGTACATATGATTACTGCCGGAAATATGCGGAAAATTTCAATTCTGACAGCGGCAATCTCCTGTTTGTGGGCGGCACAGGTTTGGGAAAAACTATGCTTTCCGCCTGCATTGCCACAGAGGTGACGGAAAAGGGTTATACGGTGTGTTATGAAAGTGCAGGCCATCTGTTTTCCAAGCTGGAAAAAAACCGCTTTATGCCCAACGAAGAAACGGTTACGGCTGTTTCTGAGATCGAGAATGCGCAGCTTTTGATTGTTGACGATTTAGGCACGGAAATGGCAAGTAGTTTTGTCACAGCATCTCTTTACAGCCTCATAAACGACCGGATACTCAGCGGAAAGCCCACAATCATTTCCACCAATCTTAATGCACAGGAAATTGCTGACCGCTACTCTCCCCAGATCGCTTCCCGGCTTCGGGGCAATTATCGGCAGCTTACTTTTGTGGGAGAGGACATTCGACAGAAAAGAAGATGAAAATAGGGATATTATTTGATTTGGACGGCACACTGCTCGATACCATAGGCGATCTGCACACTGCTGTCAATTACGCCCTCTCCCAATTTGGCTATCCGCCCCGGGAAAAGGCGGAAATTCGTGCCTTTTTAGGGAACGGAATGCGAAACCTTATTAAACGTTCTATGCCGGAAGGCGTGACGGATGAGCAGGTGGAGGAAACCCTTGCAGTTTACCAGCCTTATTATGATAGCCACAATTTGATTTTGACCAAGCCTTACGACGGTGTTTTACCGGCAATAGATATGCTTGGGGAGAAGTACGCCATCGGTGTGGTCTCCAATAAGCAGGATACAGCGGTAAAGCCTATGTGCGCCCGGTTTTTTGGAGAGGGGCTGTATGCGCTGGGGGAAGTGCCCGGCTGTCCCCGAAAGCCTGCGCCGGATATGCTTTATGGGGCAATGGACGCCCTCGGGGTGGAAAAAGCGGTATATGTAGGCGACAGCGAGGTGGACTTAAAGGTAGCGGAAAATGCAGGATTGCCTTGCTTGCTTGTGACATGGGGCTTTCGGGATAAGGCGCAATTGGAACTTGCAGGAGGAAAGAACTTCTGTGATGACCCCCAAAAGCTGGCAGAGGCTTTGGAAGAATTGATCCGTAAGGAATTTAACGAAAAATAGGGCAGATTTCTGCTTGACGGAAAGAAGCTTCTGTGATAGTATTAGTTTTGTCGCCGGTATGGTGGAACAGGTAGACACAAGGGACTTAAAATCCCTCGGAGTAAAATCCGTACCGGTTCGATTCCGGTTACCGGCACCAAAGAAACCGTAACCCCATCCGGGGTTGCGGTTTCTTTATATGTAAAAGAACCGGAATTGAACCCATAGCAGAGGAACTGTCCGGTGGACAGTTCCTCAGTCTGTCAAAGAACCCCTGTTTTGGTTAGGCGAAAACAGGGGCTTTGGCGTATTTAGGTGTAAATATAAGCAATATCTGCGAGAAAAAGGAGTTATTCCAACTCCAATTTGCCAGTTTTTTCAGATTCAT
>JAFQPB010000014.1 GCA_017411905.1 Oscillospiraceae bacterium | reverse complement strand
GCGCCGTAGGTAAAGGCGTTGTACATTGCCGGGAATTTGGCCTTCACATCCTCTTCGCCCAAGCCGACCATCTGGAAGGCCTTGACCATGATCTCAGGATCGTGGTTACGGACTGCACCGGAAGCGGACTCATAGCCGTTGATAACAAGGTCGTACTGGTCAGCATTGATGGCAAGCAGCTTGTCGGTATCGCCCTCGGCTGCCAGCAGTGCGTCCATACCGCCCTGGGGCATAGAGAACGGATTGTGACAGAATTCCAGCTGACCGGATTCCTCGCCCATTTCGTACATAGGGAAGTCCACGATCCAGCACATTGCGTACTGCTCCTCGTCGAAGTGACCGGGGATGCGCTTACCCATTATGGTACGAATGACGCCTGCAGTCTTCTGCGCAGCAGTCTTCTTGCCTGCGGCCATACACACGAAGCTGCCGGGCTTAAGATTTAGCTTCTCAGTCAGCGCAGCGGTCTGCTTCGTAAGGAACTTGGATACGCCGCCGGTAAGGCTGCCGTTTTCGTCCACCTTGACCCAGCAGGCCTTGTTGCCGGTCTGTACCTCTACATCGTTAAGAAGCTTATCGATCCACTTGCGACCCTCGTTAAAGTTATCCACAGCCACAGCCTTAACAGTCGCATTTTGGAAAGGCCCAAACTCACTTCCTGCCACCGCATCGGTCACATCAGTGATCTCCAAATCGATACGAAGATCGGGCTTATCGGAGCCGTAACGCTCCATCGCCTCGTTAAAGGGAATGTGACGGAAGGGGGCTGCGGAAACACGCTCGTACTTGCCGAATTTCTGGAATACGGGACGGATCACTTCTTCCAAAGTCTGCAGCACATCTGCCTGAGAGGCAAAGGCCATCTCCATATCCATCTGATAAAACTCACCGGGGGTACGGTCAGCACGGGCATCCTCATCCCGGAAGCAGGGAGCGATCTGGAAATAGCGGTCAAAGCCGGAGGTCATCAGTAGCTGCTTAAACTGCTGAGGTGCCTGAGGCAGGGCATAGAACTTACCGGGGTGATTTCGGGCGGGAACAAGATAGTCTCTTGCGCCCTCGGGAGAGGAAGCAGTCAGAATAGGTGTGGTGATCTCCAAGAAGCCCTTCTCGGTCATCAGCCGGCGCAGCTCGGCCACCACCTGACAGCGCAGGATGATATTCTGCTTAACTGCCGGATTGCGCAGGTCAAGATAACGGTATTTAAGGCGCACATTCTCGTCTGCATCCCGGGATTTGTTGATCTCAAAGGGAAGACTGTTGTGGATACACTTACCCAAGACCTTAATATCGGTAGGAACGACCTCGATCTCACCGGTGGCCTGCTTGGGATTCTTGCTCTCACGCTCACGGACAGTGCCGGTAACGCAGAGGGTGCTCTCCTTATGGATACCTTTGATGATCTGCATCATCTCACCGGTCTCAATAACCACCTGCGTGGTACCGTAGAAGTCACGAAGAACAAGAAACGCAAAGTTTGCGCCAACCTCACGGACATTCTCCAGCCAACCGGAAATCGTAACAGTTTTTCCTGCATCAGAAAGCCGCAGCTCTCCACAGGTATGGGTTCTGGATTGGAACATAAAATATCCCCTCATTTTCTCATATTGTATCGCTTATTTTCTCATAAACCTATAAAAAAGTCAATCACTTCTTACTATTTGGTAGGAACGGTAGGAAAGTAATTTTCAAAGAATTTCCGGGTTTCGGACGCATTTTTCTGAATTTCTGCCTGTAATTCCCCTAAGGACTGGAATTTCTGCTCCGGCCTGAGGAATTTATAAAACAGTAAGTGGAGCCGCTTTCCGTAAATATCGCCCTCAAAATCCAAAAGCCACGGCTCCACCGTAATATGTGTCCCGGACACAGTGGGGCGGGTTCCTACATTGGTCACCGCTAAGTATTCCTTGCCCTCTACTGTAGCAATGCAGGCGTACACACCCAGCCTGGGGCAGACCACGTTTTCCGGAAGGGGGATATTGGCGGTGGGAATACCAATGGTATGCCCCAGCCCTCTGCCGTGGATCACTTCCCCGGAAAGCAGATGGGGATGGCCTAAAAAGGCAACCCCTTTTTCCATTTCACCCTGCGTAATCAGCTCCCGGATGTGGGTAGAACTGACACGGATGCCGTCTATCACCTGCTGGGGCACGATGGCATACGGTATTTCCCGTGCCTTGCAAAAAGCTTCCAGCTTTTTGGCTGTGCCGATGCCTCCCGCGCCAAAACGAAAATCACTGCCGCAGACAAAACCGGCAGCACCCTGCTCCACAAGACTGCCTAAAAAAGCCGCCCAATGGGTGTGCATCAGCTCTTCGTCAAAGGGCAGCTCTGCCACATAGTTCATCCCGCCGGTGAGCAGCAACAGCCGCCGATCCTCCACCGTATTGATGAGCTTGGGAGTATCTCCGGAAACCAAACTGTCCGGGTGGTTTGTAAAGGTAATGACACCTGCATTGCAGTTATGCTTTGCCGCCAAATCCCGGCAGGCAGATAGCAGTGCCTGATGTCCTAAATGTACCCCGTCAAAAAATCCGAGGGCGTAAATTGTTGGTTTTGACATAAAAACACCTACTGTATTTAATTGACAATTAAACCTCAAAAAAGCTCTTAATTGTAGCCATAACCCCGGCTTCTACCTTGGCGAGCATCAGAAATTCTCCGGTTGTACTATAAACGCGGTAAGTTCCATCCGCTAAATGCAAAGAAAAACTGTTGCCGTTGCGGCAGCGTTTTTCCTGATTCTCTGTCAGTACTACCTTTGGGTGTTGCGCAAACATACTATCTATGGGGAGCAAGTATTTTTCAGGGTTTTCCTCCGCAACAAGGGCAGCAAGGGATACCGCATTTTCCTCTGTATATGCCCCGGCAGAAACTCTGCGAAGTGCCGCCATACAGCCACCGCAGCCCAACGCCTCGCCAATGTCCTTGCACAGTGTGCGGATATAGGTTCCCTTGGAGCAATGGACCAAGAGCTTTGCTTCTATGCCGTCAAAGTCCTCACATTCCAAGTGGAAAACGGTGACCTTTCGGCTCTGTCGCTCCACTTCCCTCCCCTTGCGGGCAAGCTCGTAGAGCTTCTGTCCGTTGACCTTAATGGCGGAGTACATCGGTGGTATTTGGTCAATTTCGCCCCGAAATTTGCAAAGAGCGGTTTCCAGTTCTTCCCGTGTTACCGAAACGGCCTTTTCTTCCAGTACGCGGCCGGTAATGTCCTCCGTATCGGTGGTCAGTCCTAAACGGATCGTAGCCATATAGGTTTTTTCCGCGTGTTCAAAAAACGCTACCGCCCGGGTGGCTCTGCCCACAAACACCGGCAGAACACCGGTTGCCATAGGGTCAAGGGTGCCGCCGTGGCCGATGCGCCGTGTCTTAAAAACACCCCGCAATTTCGAGACCACATCCTGGCTTGTCCAGTCCTGTGGCTTGTCCACAATTACAATTCCGTTCATACATACCTCCGCCACTTCTTGTCATTCCGAGCCGATTCGCAATGACTACGGCTGTATCCTTTATTCTTCCTCCGTCTCCTCGTCATCCTGCTGAACGCCCAAGGAGTTGATAAGATTCAGCATTTTTGCTCCGTAGGTGATGGAATCATCTTTTTCCCACTGCAATTCGGGCGTATAGCGCAGGTTCAGCGCACTGCCCAGCTCCCGGCGAAGGTACCCGGAGGCAGATTTGAGTCCCTTTAGCGCATCATTTGCCCGGTCGTCCTGCAAAAAGCTCACATAGACCTTTGCCCAGCGCAGGTCAGGGGTCGCCTCCACGCGGGTCACAGAAATCATCGTATCCTGCACTCGGGGATCCTTCAAATTACGAATGAGATTTGCAAGCTCCTTTTGAAGCTCCTCATTGATTCTTCCAATTCGGTTGGATGCCATAAAATCCTTCCTTTCTTTTCATAAAGCACAGCCACCGCACCGCTACCTGCGGTGCGGTGGAAATCCTTATCTCTTAATTTCCTCCATCACGAAGCACTCGAAAATGTCGCCTTCCTTGATGTCGTTAAACTTGAGAATACTCATACCGCACTCGTAACCGGCGGTAACTTCCTTTGCCTGATCCTTAAATCGCTGTAAGGAGCCTACCTCGCCCTGATGGATGACGATATTATCCCGCAGAACACGAACCTGCGCATCCCGGGTGACCTTGCCGTCTTTGACCATACAGCCGGCAATGGTACCTACAGCGGAGACCTTATAGGTCATACGCACCTCGGCGTGGCCTATAATTACTTCCTCAAACTGAGGTGCCAGCATACCCTTCATTGCAGCTTCGATCTCATCGATGGCTTCGTAGATAACCCGGTAGAACCGCATATCCACATTGGAACGCTGGGCACTTGCTGCGGCAGCGGCATCAGGTCGGACATTAAAGCCGACGTTGATCGCACCGGCAGTAGATGCAAGCAGAATATCGCTCTCGTTGATGGCACCTACGCCTGCGTGGATGACCTTGACCCGAACTTCCTCGTTAGATATCTTCTCCAAAGATGCCTTGACAGCCTCTGCAGAGCCCTGCACGTCGGCCTTGACCACCAGCGGCAGCTCCTTCATCTCTCCCTCCTGCATCTTGGCAAAGAGGTTATCAAGGGTGACCTTCTGCATTGCGTTAGCAGCCGCATCCTTGGCAGCCTGACGGCGCTGCTCTACCAGCTCGCGAGCCATACGCTCATCGGTTACGGCATTGAACTCATCACCGGGCGCGGGCACATCGGCAAGGCCAGTGATTTCCACAGGCACGGAAGGACCGGCGGTCTTTACGGTGCGCCCCTTATCGTTAGTCATCACACGGACACGGCCAACGGCAGTACCGGCGATGATAATGTCGCCCTGATTGAGGGTGCCGTTCTGCACCAAAAGGGTTGCAATGGGGCCGCGGGTCTTATCCAGTCTTGCTTCGATGACCGTACCCTTGGCACGGCGGTTGGGGTTGGCCTTCAGCTCCTGCACCTCGGCAGTCAGCAGTACCATTTCCAGCAGCTCATCCAAGCCCTGACCGGTCTTTGCAGAAATGGGCACGATAATGGTATCGCCGCCCCACTCCTCACAGATGAGGTCATACTTGGTAAGCTGTTCCTTGATCTTATCGGGGTTTGCTGTAGGCTTATCCATCTTATTGATCGCAACGATGATGGGAACCTCTGCAGCCTTTGCGTGGTTAATAGACTCGACAGTCTGGGGCATAATGCCGTCGTCAGCCGCTACGACCAGGATGGCAATATCGGTGCTCTTGGCACCGCGGGCACGCATAGAGGTAAAAGCGGCGTGACCGGGGGTATCCAAAAACGTAATCATCTGCCCGTTTGCCTCTACGGTATAGGCACCGATGTGCTGGGTAATACCGCCTGCCTCACCGGCAGTAACAGAGGTCTTACGGATGGCATCCAAAGTGGAAGTCTTACCGTGGTCAACGTGACCCATAACCACGACAACAGGTGCACGGGTCTCCAGCTCATCGGCAGTATCCACGTGATCGTCAATAATTCTTTCTTCGATGGTGACGGTGATTTCCTTTTCTACCTTGCAGCCCATTTCTACGGCCACATATTCTGCGGTATCAAAGTCGATGGTCTGATTGATGCCGGCCATCACACCGTTCTTCATCAGGCACTTAATGACTTCCCCGGCTGTTTTCTTCATCCGTGAGGCCAACTCACCGACGGTGATCTCGTCGGGAATTTTCACAGTGGTAGGTGCCTTGCGGGCGACCTCCATCTGCAGTCTGCGCAGCTTCTCCTGCTCCTCGTTTTTGGACTTATTGCCCTTAAACTTGTTGTCTTTCTTATTCTGCTGCTGACCCTTCTTGCCGAATTTCTGCTTACCGCCCTGGAAATTCTGCACCCGCTCGGAGACCAAATTATCCACGTCCTCAAAACGGGCAGTATTCACCTGTACTGCAGAGGTATCCACCACCCGGCGTTCCCGGCGTCTTTCCGGCTCGGCAGGCTTTTGCGGTTTTGCAGGGGCTGCATTCTGTGCAGGCTTCTGCTCGGCCTTGGGGGCAGGCGCAGCAGGCTTTTTCTCCTGGGAAACCGGCTTTTCCGGTGTCTTTTCCACCGGTTTTCCCGCCGGCTTTTCCTCCTTCTTGGGCTGGACTGCAAAGACCTGCTCCAAGGATGCAATCTGGTGGGTCTTTGTAATATAGTCGAATACCACGTTCAGCTCTTCTTCCGTAAGCACACGGGTATTGGACTTAGGCTTTTCATAGAACTTGCCGACAACCTCCATCACTTCCTTTGACGGCAGATCAAAGTCGGTTGCCACATCCTTAATTCGATACTTCACTAAACTCATATATAATACGCACCTCCATAATCACTTCTTCGGGGAACGGTTTTTTCCAAAACGCTTGTTACGCTGGGCGGCCTTGGTCTCATTTTTCCTCTGCTGCAGCCGATTGCTGCGCTTTTCTAAGCTTTCTATCGCACCGCTAAAGGCATCGGATGCAGGCAGTGCCCTCAAAAAAGCCAGTGCCATCGCTGCATCGGTAAAAGCACAAAGCGCCAGCTCCGTCCTGCCCACAGACAGTCCTATCTCCGCCTTAGAATACGGCACGCGGATACATTGCTGATCGGTACCGGCAACAAAGCTCTTTGCTCTGCGCCATGTATGATCAGAGGCATCGGCTGCCACCACCACAAGACGGGCGTGATTGGCTCGGGAAACCGCACCTACCGGCTCCTCTCCCAACTCCACAAGACGCCCCTTTTTGCCGAGAGCAAGGTAATTGAGTGCTCTATCCAATGGGCTTGCCCTCCATTTCCTTTTGCAGGCGGGCATATACCTCCTCCGGGATGGGCACTTCCAGTGCCCGCTCAAGGCTTTTTGCTTTTTGCGCCTTTTTGAGACATTCCGGATTGGGGCAAATATAGGCACCGCGACCGTTCATTTTACCGCTGAAATCCAGGCTGACCGTGCCATCCGTTCCCCGGACTACACGGATCATCTCTTTTTTCGCTTTCCGCTCCCGACAGCCCATACACTGCCGCTGGGGAACTTTCTTCTGCATCGGATCACCGCCTTTTCCTGAATTTCTGCTTTATTCTTCAGCCTGAGAAGCAGGCTTAATGTCGATCTTATAGCTGGTCAGTCTTGCTGCCAAACGGGCATTCTGACCTTCCTTGCCGATAGCAAGACTGAGCTGATCATCGGGCACGATGACGCGGCAGGCCTTCTGCCCGGGCACTAAAGTAACACTCAGTACGTCAGCGGGGCTCAAAGCCGCACGGACATATTCACAAGGATCTTCGTTCCAGACAACGATGTCGATCTTCTCACCGCACAGCTCTTCCACAACAGCACCCACACGGCCGCCTCTGGGGCCAACACAAGCGCCCACAGGATCCACATTTTCCATCGTAGCACGGACTGCGATCTTGCTGCGGCTGCCGGCCTCACGGGCAATGTTACGGATCTCCACCTGCCCGTCAGCGATCTCGGGGGTTTCCAGCTCAAAGAGGCGGCGCACCACATTTGGATGGGTGCGGGAGACCTGAATCATCGGGCCACGGGCAGCTTGACGAACCTCCAGTACGTAAACACGGATAAGCTGGCCTTCCTTATAGCTTTCGCCGGGAATCTGCTCACTGGCGCGAAGCACAGCATCCGACTGCTCATTGCCGGTGCCAACCCGGATAAATACGTCCCCGGAGGGATCCAGACGGGAAACTGTACCGGTCAGCAGCTCCTGAGACTTAGAAGAATAGCTCTCATAGATCGTACCCCGCTCTGCCTCGCGGATACCCTGAATGACCACCTGCTTAGCAGTCTGGGCAGCAATGCGGCTGAAACGCTGAATGTCGATAGGAAGCACGATCACATCGCCCACCGCTGCACCGGGATTGACATTCCGTGCAGCATCGATATGAATTTGGGTATCGGGATCCTCCACTTCCTCCACCGCTGTTTTCAGCAGCTCCATAGAAAGACCCTGCTCATTAAGCTCCACCCGGATATTTTCTGTAGGGATGTCGCGGTTTTCTTCGCTGTCCTTCCGGTATGCATTGGTCAGTGCCTGCTTCAGGCGGTCAACCATATATTCCACCGGAATGCCCTTGAGCTTTTCCAAGTCCCGCAGGGAAGCAAAAATCTCTGCACCGATCTCTGCCTTGGGCGCGGCCTGCTTCTTGGCTTTTGTATTTCTTGCCATTTTATCCTCCTTTGCCTCTTAATTTGCGAGGCTCATTGTATTTATGATTTCAAAATTCCACACGGAGCCGCACAAGGGCGATCTCCGATTTTTCAAAAGTAATGGTCTCTTTTCCCGCTTCTACGGTAACTTTTCCGTCCGCATAGCCCCGAAGCACACCGGGAATTTCCTTTAGTCCGTTGCGGGGGCGGTAGAGCTTTACAAGCACCGCGCTGTCCATAAACCGGGTAAAATCCTCAGGCCGTTTCAGCACCCGCTCCAAGCCTGCAGAGCAGACCTCAAAGTGATAGCTTTCGGCAATCGGATCCTTTTCATCCAAAACAGGGTCAACTGCACGATGGACATTCTCACAGTCGGTGATGTCTACGCCGCCTTCTTTGTCGATATACAGCCGCAGGAAACGCTCAGAGCCTTCCCGGACATACTCCACATCCCAAAGGCTGCAGCCCTTTTCTCGGACGATGGGCTCGGCAAAGGAAGCAACAAGTTCTGTGATCTTCACAAAATCCCTTCTTTCTACCTAAAAGAGAGAGGGGCGCGCCCCTCTCTCCCGAAATGTCAAATCTTACAAGGGCATT
>JAFQPB010000013.1 GCA_017411905.1 Oscillospiraceae bacterium | reverse complement strand
CTGGTTTTTTCAAAATTAATATTTCTCAAATATTTCGTAAGCATTTCAGAAAACACCACCGATTAGAATATGGCCATAAATCAAAAAAGGAGATAAATGATTATGCTCAATTTCTGCAATTGGTAGCTCAGACTCCTTTGTAGATTTGAGGATCAGATAAAGCACATAGACTAATTTTTTGTGATGTTCTTTTGGGAACTTAGACACAAACGTATCCCAGTCAGTAACCAGGAAGGGAGCGAAGGTTTCAAAAAACAGCCGGCAATCCGTATCCATACCTGCCGAGACAAGCGCACTGCAAAGAGAGAAAAAAGCAGTACTATCATAGTAGGGGTTCTCATCAGGGGCCAACAGTTGATACCGGGAAATCTCCGCAGCAAAATCTGCCGTATGAATTCCGTCCGCATAATCAGGCTTTCCGGAGTGCTCTATATTGAGCTTCGCCAGAGCGTAACAGCGGACAATATCCTCGTAATGATAGATATCTATATTAAGTGCGGTAAACTTTTCCAAGATAGAAGGATAGATATTGCTCATTATAAAACACCTCCGTAACGAATGTAATGAGCCGGGTAATTTGCAGATAAATTGCATCTCCACCACAATCTTACCACTTAAAATAAATCTTTGCAAGTATATATGAAAATAATCAAGTGGGAAACTGTTGGTCAAAAGTTGGTCAAATTCAAAACAGTAGATTTCGAATTACGCAAAAGAAGAACAAAAAGCACCGTATTTTGCGACATTTGCCGCAAAATACGGTGTTTTTATAACTATTCAAAGAACCACATAGCCACACGGGGTCATTCCCACTCTATTGTGCCGGTGGGCTTAGGTGTCAGGTCGTAGAGAACGCGGTTGATGCCGGGAACCTCGGCGGTGATGCGCTGGGTGACCTTGTGCAAAACGGTATAAGGGATTTCTTCAATGGTGGCAGTCATCGCATCTACCGTATTCACAGCCCGGATGATGGCGGGCCAGCCTTCGTAGCGGGCACCGTCTTTCACACCGACACTCTTCATATCCGGCACGGAAATAAAGTACTGCCAAACAGACTTGGCAAGGCCGCAACTGTCAAATTCCTCCCGCAAAATGGCATCTGCCTCCCGCAGGGCGTGGAGCCGGTCACGGGTAATGGCACCCAAACACCGGACACCCAAGCCGGGACCGGGGAAGGGCTGACGGTAGACCATACCGTGGGGCAGACCGAGGGCTTCGCCAACTACCCGAACCTCGTCCTTGTAGAGAAGTTTAATCGGCTCAACCAGCTCCATTTTCATATCCTCAGGCAGACCGCCCACGTTGTGGTGGGACTTGACAGGCTTGCCGCTTTCCTTAGCCTCGATAGACTCCAAAATGTCAGGATAGATGGTGCCCTGCGCTAAAAATTCGATACCGCTGAGCTTGGCAGCTTCTTCGTCAAATACCTTGATAAATTCACCGCCGATGATTTTACGCTTCTTTTCCGGGTCAGAGACACCGGCAAGAAGATCTAAAAAGCGGTCTGTAGCATCCACATAGATGAGGTTTGCATCCAAACCCTCCCGGAAAATACGGATCACATCCTCGCTTTCGCCTTTTCGCATAAGGCCGTGGTTTACGTGGACACAGACAAGCTGCTTGCCGATGGCTTTGATGAGCAGCGCGGCTACCACAGAGGAGTCCACACCGCCGGACAGTGCTAAAAGCACCTTTTTATTACCCACCTGTTCCCGGATTTCCGCCACCTGTGCTTCAATAAACGCCTGCGCGAGGGTAAGATCTGTGATCCGCTGCATAGTTTCTGGCCGAACGTTCGTATTCATAGTAATTCCTCCGTGATGAATATATTTCGGTGCAATATAAGTATTATACATTTATTATACACCACTGTAAAGCCGTTGTAAAATATTTATTTTTCACAGAAAAATTTCCATCCTGTGACTGATTTTTGGACACAATCGTATTTTTTGAAAAGTGTGGACAATTCAAGTTGACTGCCGGGAAAAAATATGGTATATTTGTCGTACAGCATATGACACCCTTATGACTGACGGATAAGTGGATGACCACGTGGAGTAAGGGCGCATTTTGAGCCGACCGTCTGGGCGCACTTAACCTGATAAAATGGTGGAAGTGCGCCCTTTTTATATTGATAAGGAGGAAACCCATATGAAGAAAGTCGGAATTGTTATGGGAAGCGACAGCGATCTTCCGATCCTGCGCAAAACGATGGATACATTGACGGAATTGGGTGTACCCTACGAATGCCATATTTACTCTGCCCACCGCACCCCTGAGGAGGCGGCGGCCTTTGCGCGCGATGCGCGAAAAAACGGCATTGGGGTCATTGTCGCTGCGGCTGGTATGGCGGCCCATCTTGCCGGCGCAATGGCGGCAAATACCACCTTGCCTGTGATCGGTATCCCCTGTAAATCTACGTATTTGGACGGCATTGATGCTCTTTTGTCAACGGTACAGATGCCCAGCGGTATCCCTGTTGCGACCGTTGCCATTAATGGGGGTGTTAATGCCGCTTTGCTTTCTGCCCAAATCTTGGCAGTAAGTGATGAGGAACTCTCCAAGCGGCTGATAGAAAAACGGCAAAAAGATGCAAAGAAGGTTTTGGAAAAAGATGCTGCCCTCCAGGCAGAGCTCAATAAATAAAAAGAAAGAGGATGCTATTATGGAAAAGAAGCTTGTTTACACCGGAAAGACCAAGGATGTTTTCGCACTCGAAAACGGCAACTATCTGCTGAAATTCAAGGACGATTGTACCGGTAAGGACGGTGTGTTTGACCCCGGTGAAAATGCGGTGGGTCTGACCATTGAAGGCGTGGGCGATGTGAATTTACGGATGAGCATCTATTTCTTTGAGAAGATCAATGCCGCAGGTATCCGCACCCATTATGTCAGCGCGGATCTGGCGAACACTACGATGGAAGTTCTCCCTGCCAAGGTTTTCGGTAAGGGCTTGGAGGTCATCTGCCGCTATAAGGCTGTAGGCTCCTTCTACCGCCGCTATTCCGATTACTGCACCGAGGGTCAGGATCTGCCCGCTTATGTGGAGACCACCTTCAAAAATGACGAAAAGGGCGATCCGCTGGTCACCAAGGACGGCCTTGTGGATTTGGGCGTTATGACTGCACAGCAGTACGATGACCTGAAGGCAATGACCCAAGCCATCACGAAAATCGTTGCCGACGACCTGAAGGAAAAGGGTCTTGATATGTATGACATTAAGTTCGAGTTTGGCTACGATGCTGACGGAAACGTAATGCTCATCGATGAGATTGCATCCGGCAATATGCGGGTCTACAAGGACGGTAGTTATGTCGATCCTATGACCCTTAACAAGCTGTTTTTCGCGTAAAAAGGAGTAATAAATGGGCGGTTTTTTTGGTATTACATCTCGTGAGGATTGTATGATGGATGTGTTTTTCGGTGTGGATTACCACTCCCATTTGGGAACACGCCGGGGCGGTATGGCCGCCTACGATAAGGAGATCGGCCTGCAGCGGAAGATCCACAATATCGAAAACGCACCGTTCCGCACCAAGTTTGAGCACATTTTCAGCGAAATGCAAGGCACGTCTGTGATCGGCTGCATTTCCGACAGCGATCCCCAGCCTATGCTGATCCGTTCCAATTTGGGCACCTATGCTTTGTGTACCGTCGGTATTATCAACAACGCAGATGCCCTTATCGACCGCTATCTTTCCTTCAGCGGCGGTCACTTTGACGCAATGACCGGTGGTAAGGTCAATACTACCGAGTTGGTGGCGGCACTGATCGACCAAAAGAGCAGTTTCGCCGATGGCATTCGTTTTGCGCAGAAGGCAATCGAGGGAACAGCTAATATTCTGATCCTCAAAGACAACGGCAACATTATTGCCGCTCGCGATAAGCTGGGACGCATTCCGGTGCAGATCGGCAGAAATGCAGATGGCTACTGCGCTTCTTTTGAGGAGTTTGCCTTTACCAAGCTGGGTTATGAAAAGGTCTGCGAGTTAGGCCCCGGAGAAATTGTGGAGCTGTCTCCCGACGGTATGACCCGCCTCGCCGCCCCGGGCAAGGATATGCGCATCTGCGCTTTTCTTTGGAGCTATTACGGCTATCCTACTTCTACCTACGAGGGTATCAACGTGGAGGCAATGCGCTACCGTAACGGCGCGGCCATTGCCGAACGGGATATGGAGCAGGGGCGCAGTATGGACATCGACTATGTAGGCGGTGTGCCCGATTCCGGAACGCCTCACGCCATCGGCTATGCCAACCGCACCGGCAGACCCTTTGCACGGGCATTCATTAAGTACACGCCTACTTGGGCAAGAAGCTTTACCCCTGCCCGACAGGTGGATCGGGCAAAGATCGCAAAGATGAAGCAAATTCCTGTCCATGACCTGATTAAGGACAAGAATTTGCTGTTTGTAGACGATTCTATCGTCCGGGGCACACAGCTTCGGGAGACGGTGGAATTCCTCTACGAAAACGGAGCGAAATCCGTGCATATGCGCTCTGCCTGCCCGCCTATTATGTATGGCTGTAAGTACCTGAATTTCTCCCGCTCTACCAGCGATTTGGATCTCATTACCCGTCGGGTAATCTTGGAGCTGGAGGGCGAGGAAGGTATGAAGCATCTGGATGAATATGCCGACGGCAAGACCGAACGGGGCAGAGCTATGCGGCAGGCAATCTGTGATAAGTTTAACTTTGCCTCTTTGGGCTTCCAATCTCTGGAGGGCGTGGTAAATGCCATCGGGTTAGAGCCTTGTAAGCTGTGTACCTACTGCTGGACGGGCAAAGAATAAAAGGAGAAAAATATGGAACATAACAATTCTTATTCCGCAAGCTATGCCGCGGCCGGTGTGGACATCACCGCCGGCTATCGGGCGGTAGAACTGATGAAAAAGCACATCGCCCGCACCCGCAACGAGGGTTGCCTCGATGACGTAGGCGGCTTTGGCGGTTGTTTTGGACTTCCCATTGCCGGTATGGAAGAGCCGGTGCTGGTCTCCGGCACCGATGGCTGCGGCACAAAAGTAAAGCTGGCGATCCTTATGGACAAGCACGATACCATCGGCATCGATGCGGTGGCTATGTGTGTCAACGATATTATATGCTGCGGCGCGAAGCCCCTGTTTTTCCTTGACTACATTGCCTGTGGCAAAAACTACCCCGAAAAGATCGCCCAGATCGTCTCCGGTGTGGCCGAGGGCTGTGTTCAGTCCGGCGCGGCGCTCATCGGCGGTGAGACTGCAGAGCATCCCGGTATGATGCCTGTGGAGGACTACGATTTGGCGGGCTTTGCAGTCGGTATCGTGGATAAGAAGAAAATTTTGGACAACACCCGGATGACGCAGGGAGATGTGGTCATTGCGCTGCCTTCTACCGGTATCCACAGCAATGGTTTTTCTCTCTGCCGCAAGGTGTTTGATATTGACAATAACAATCCCCAGCTTTATGTTCCCCGGGAGGAGCTGGGCGGCAAGACCATAGCAGAAAGTCTGCTGGTTCCCACAAAAATCTATGTCAAGGCTGTTTTGGCACTGCTGGAGCAGGTGGACGTAAAGGGTATCAGCCATATCACCGGCGGTGGCTTCTATGAGAACATTCCCCGGGTCATTCCCGATGGTCTGTGTGCAGTTATTGACAAGAGCACAATCCGTGTTCTGCCCATTTTTGACCTGATCGCCGCCTTTGGCAATATCCCCGAGCGGGATATGTACAATACTTACAATATGGGTGTGGGTATGAGCATCGTTGTGCCTGCCGGGCAGGCGGAAAAGGCACTGGCTGTCTTGAAAGAGAACGGTGAAGATGCTTACATAATCGGACATATCGAAAAGGGCGAAGAAAAGGTGGTACTGCGATGAAGCGCATTGCGGTACTGGTTTCCGGCGGCGGCACCAATTTGCAGGCACTGATTGATGCCCAAGACAGGGGAGAGTTAGGCGGCGGCCAGATTGTGGCGGTCATTTCCTCCAAGGAGGGTGCTTATGCGCTGACCCGGGCAGAAAACGCCGGAATCCCCGGTTATGTATTGCCCCGGAAGTCCTTTGATTCCAGTCGCGCAATGACGATTGCGCTGGTGAAAATGCTGAAGGACTTACAAATCGATTTGGTGGTACTGGCGGGCTGTATGATTATTTTTACTGAGGAATTGGTAGAAGCCTATCCCAATGCCATTATAAACGTCCATCCGGCACTGATCCCCTCCTTCTGCGGACAAGGCTATTACGGTCTGCGTGTCCATGAGGAGGTGCTACGCTATGGCGTGAAGCTGTCCGGCGCGACGGTACACTTTGTCAGCGCAGAATGTGACGGCGGCCCCATTATCCTGCAAAAGAGCGTTGCTGTTTTAGAAAACGACACCCCCGAGGCACTGCAAAAGCGGATCATGGAGGAAGCGGAATGGAAGCTGCTGCCTCAAGCAGTTGCGCTGTTTTGTCAAAATCGGCTGGCGGTTTCCGGCCGTACTGTGATCGTAAAGGAGTAATCTTTCTATGAATGTTTATGAAACCAAGACTATGGCAGAACGTTTGACGGGCAACACCTATCCCGGACGTGGTATCGTGTTGGGTATTACCCCCGACGGCGCACAGGCGGTGGCGGCCTACTTCATTATGGGTCGTAGTGTCAATTCCCGTAACCGTGTCTTTATACAGGAGCCGGACGGTATCCGCACCGAGGCCTATGACCCGGCACTTATGAAAGACCCCCATCTTATCATCTATCATCCTGTTCGTCAGGTGGGACAGGGACTGATCGTCACCAACGGTGACCAGACCGATACCATTTGGAATTACTTAGCGAAGGGCGAAAGCTGGGAGGCGGCACTGCGTACCCGTCAGTTTGAGGACGACGGCCCCAACTGGACACCCCGCATTTCCGGCTTGCAGGCAGGTGACGGTAGCTATAAGCTATCCATCCTGAAAGCCGCCGATGCAGAAGGCTCTGCCTGTGCCCGCTTCTTCTGGGAATACCCGGCTATCGGTGGTCTCGGCTACTTCCTGCATACCTATGTCTGTGACGGAAACCCCGTAATTCCCACCTTCCAAGGGGAACCTGAGCGGGTCTCCATCCCGGGTGATATCGAGGTGTTTACCAAAGAATTGTGGGAGAATTTGGACGAAAACAATAAAATCTCTCTATTTGTGCGGTATACCGACCTAAAAACCGGTGCGGTACAGCAACGGATTATCAATAAGCATCAATAGGCTGAGCGGATTCGAACCGCAGTAGTCCCTCAGCAATCCTTTTTGTTCCTTTTTGCCTTATCTTCCTTGCCTTGCGTCAGCAAGGCGGCGTCATCTGCGACAAAAATCAATCAAAAATTATTTACTGAGGGATGCTTCACAGTTGGTTGGCTGGTTGCGTTTTTCAAGACAAAGAAAATTACGCAGACAATACTTTGTGTATTATCAAGGAATTTTCTGATGTATTGGGAAACGCAGACCGCCAACAACCTGCTGCGGCTCGAATCCGCTCAGCCTAAGGAGAACATTATGAAGACTTTTGAACTGAAATACGGCTGTAACCCTAATCAGAAGCCTGCTTCCATTTATATGCATGATGGCAATGACCTGCCCATCGAGATACTTAACGGCCGTCCCGGCTATATCAACTTCTTGGATGCCCTCAACTCTTGGCAGCTTGTAAAGGAGCTGAAAGAAGCTACCGGTATGGCTTGCGCCACCTCCTTTAAGCACGTTTCTCCCACTTCTGCGGCTGTAGGAAAGCCCCTTTCTGCGGAGCTGAAAAAAGCCTGCTTTGTGGACCACATTGAAGGCTTGGATGAAAATCCGCTTGCCTGCGCCTATGCCCGCGCCCGTGGAACGGACCGTATGTGCTCCTTTGGCGACTGGGTAGCTCTTTCCGATGTGTGTGACGAGCTAACTGCATCTCTTATCGCACCCGAGGTCTCCGATGGTGTCATCGCCCCCGGCTATACCGAGAAGGCATTGGAGATCCTGAAGGCCAAGCGCAAGGGCGGCTACAACGTGGTGAAAATTGACCCCGATTATGTGCCCGATGAAAAGGAAATTAAGCAGGTATTCGGTATTACTTTTCAGCAGGGTCGTAACAATTTTAAGATCGGCAACCATCTGCTGGAGAATGTGGTAACTGCCAACAAGGAGCTGCCAGAATCTGCGAGAATTGACCTGATCGTTGCCCTTATTACTCTCAAATATACCCAGTCCAATTCTGTCTGCTTTGCGGTAGACGGTCAGGCCATCGGCGTTGGTGCCGGCCAGCAGAGCCGTATCCACTGTACCCGCTTGGCAGGCACAAAGGCCGACACTTGGTTCCTTCGTCAGCACCCCAAGACCTTGGGACTTCAGTTCCGTGAGGATTTGGGTCGCGCAAACCGCGACAATGTCATCGACGGCTACATCAACGGCAACGAGGAAGATGTCTGCGCCGATGGCATTTGGCAGAATTATTTTGCTGCGCAGCCCCAGCGGCTGACGGAAGAAGAAAAGAAAGCATTTTTGGCCACCCGGCAGAATGTGGCACTGGGCAGCGATGCATTCTTCCCCTTCTCCGATAACATTAAGCGCGCTTACGCCTCCGGCGTAAAATATATTGCCGAACCCGGCGGCTCTATCCGGGACGATCTTGTCATTGAGGAGTGTGACAAGAAGGGAATGGTCATGGCCTTTACGGGTATGCGCCTGTTCCATCACTAAGAGAGAAAAAGGAGGAAGTCCTATGCGCATTCTTGTTGTGGGCGGTGGTGGACGGGAACACGCCATCATCAAAGCCCTGAAAAAGAATCCCGAGATTACAGAGATTTTTGCTGCCCCCGGTAACGGCGGTATTGCCAAAGATGCTACCTGTGTCAGCATTGGCGCAATGGAAATCCCAAAGCTGGTGGACTTTGCCGTGCACAACGCCATCGACTATGCGGTAGTTGCTCCGGATGACCCGTTGGTAGCGGGCTGTGTGGATGCAATGGAAGCAAAGGGCATCCCTTGCTTTGGCCCTCGGAAAAATGCCGCCATCATTGAAGGCAGCAAGGCCTTCTCTAAAAACCTAATGAAAAAATATGGCATCCCTACGGCGGCTTATGAAATATTCACAGAGCTGGATGCCGCCCTCTCGTATGTAAAGACCTGTCCTATTCCCACGGTGGTAAAGGCAGACGGCTTAGCACTGGGCAAAGGTGTCATTATTGCAGCTACCCGTGAGGAAGCTGTTGCGGCTGTAACTGATATGATGGCCAACGCCAAATTCGGTGCTTCCGGCTCTACGGTTGTGGTCGAAGAATTTCTCACCGGCCCGGAGGTTTCTGTCCTTGCTTTTACCGACGGCAAGACCGTGAAACCTATGGTCTCCTCTATGGATCACAAACGGGCAGGGGACAATGATACCGGCCTCAATACCGGCGGAATGGGCACTATCGCTCCCAACCCCTACTATACAGAGGAAATCGCTAAGATGTGTATGGAGGAAATCTTTATTCCCACCATCGAAGCGATGAATAAAGAAGGAAGAACCTTTAAGGGCTGTCTGTACTTTGGCCTGATGCTGACACCGAATGGCCCCAAGGTCATCGAGTATAACTGCCGCTTCGGTGACCCGGAGACACAAGTAGTACTTCCTCTGCTGGAAAGCGACCTGCTGACAGTTATGCAAGCGACCACCAATGGCACACTCTATGAAACGGAAGTGCGTTTTGCGCAAAGGCACGCCTGCTGTGTCATTACTGCCTCCAAGGGTTATCCGGAAAGCTACCAAAAGGGCTATGCCATTACCTTTACCGGGGAAACGGAAGAACATACCTATGTAGCCGGTGCGGCGATAAAAGACGGCGTACTGGTCACCTCCGGCGGCCGCGTCACCGGCACCACCGCCGTAGCAGACAGCTTGGAAAACGCCATCCGGGAGGCCTACCGCCTTTGCGACGGCGTGCAGTTTGAAAACGCTTACCGCAGAAGTGACATTGGTCAGCGGGCGTTACTGGCGGGAAAGTGAGGAAAAAAGTATGGTTTATCGCGTTTATGTTGAGAAAAAAAACGGACAGACCCACGAAGCAGACAGCTTGCTTCGGGAGATCCGTGACTTTCTGCAGATCGACGGACTGACCTCTGTTCGTGTGCTGAACCGCTATGATGCGGAAAATTTGGAAGAAAACCTCTTTGCCTATGCAGTGAACACCGTATTTTCTGAGCCTCAGGTAGATGATGTGAGCTATGACACACCTGCGGGTCAAGTGGTGTTTGCAGTGGAGCCGCTCCCCGGCCAGTACGATCAGCGGGCAGACTCTGCGGCACAGTGTATTCAGATCATCTCTCAGGGCAACCGCCCCACCATCCGTACTGCCAAGGTCTATGTGCTGAGCGGAGAGCTGACGGAGGAAGACGTTGCGGCCATTAAAAAGCACGTGATCAACGCAGTGGAAAGCCGGGAGGCTTCTCTTGAAAAGCCTGAGACCTTAGCGGCAGAATATTCTGCACCCCAGACTGTGGCGACTGTTGACGGCTTCATCACATTAGATGATGCAGGACTTACCGCACTCCTTGAAAAGCTCGGTCTTGCAATGGACTTGGACGATCTGCGCTTCCTGCAGGCTTATTTCCGGGACGAAGAGCACCGGGACCCCACCATTACGGAAATTCGCGTGGTGGACACTTATTGGTCTGACCATTGCCGTCATACTACTTTCTCCACCCATTTAGATAATATCACCATCCACGATCCTGCGGTAGCGGCCGCCTATGCGCGGTACTTGGCTGCCCGGATAGAGGTCTACGGAGAAGAAAAAGCCGCCGCCCGCCCCCAAACGCTGATGGACATTGCCACCATCGGCGCAAAGACCCTCAAAAAGCGCGGGCTGCTGCCGGAGCTGGACGAGAGTGAGGAGATCAATGCCTGCTCCATCCACGTGACTGCCACAGTCAACGGAGAAGATCAGGACTGGCTTTTGATGTTCAAAAACGAGACCCACAATCACCCTACGGAGATCGAACCTTTTGGCGGTGCGGCTACCTGTATCGGCGGCTGTATCCGTGACCCGCTGAGTGGACGTGCTTATGTCCATCAGGCAATGCGTGTTACCGGCGCAGGTGATCCCCGGAAGTCCCTGCAGGAGACACTTCCCGGCAAGCTGCCTCAGAGAAAGCTCTGTCAGACAGCCGCCGCCGGTTATTCTTCTTACGGCAACCAAATCGGCCTTGCGACCGGCCACGTGGCAGAGCTTTACCACGAGGGCTATATTGCAAAACGTTTGGAGTGTGGCGCGGTGGTTGCTGCCGCACCTGCAAAGAATGTCCGCAGAGAACGTCCCGCACCCGGAGATGTGATCGTCCTTTTGGGCGGCCGTACCGGCCGTGATGGCATCGGTGGTGCCACCGGCTCTTCTAAGAGCCACAACTTAAAATCCCTTGTGACAATGGCCTCCGAGGTACAAAAGGGCAATGCCCCCGAGGAGCGGAAGATTCAGCGTTTATTCCGTAATCCTGCAGTTACTCAGCTCATTAAACGCTGTAATGATTTTGGCGCAGGCGGTGTGTCTGTTGCTATCGGTGAGCTGGCAGACGGTTTGCGGATCGATCTGGATGCAGTACGGAAAAAGTACGAGGGACTGGACGGTACCGAGCTTGCTATCTCCGAATCTCAGGAGCGTATGGCGGTAGTAGTAGCTGCGGAGGATGCAGATACTTTTATCGCTTACGCACAGGAAGAAAACTTAGAAGCCTACCGTGTAGCCGTAGTAACGGAAGAAGCGCGGATGGTGATGACTTGGAAGGGCGCGCAGATCGCAAACCTTTCCCGGGATTTCCTGAATACCAACGGTGCAGTGAAGCACGCGGATGTGCAGGTAGAGGAAAAAGACCTGACTGTACTGGGAAAACCCGCATTTACTTCCCTTCGGGATATGGCAAGCAGCCTGAAAACTGCCAGCCAGCGGGGACTTGTGGAGCGTTTTGATTCCACCATCGGTGCGGGCAGTGTGCTGATGCCTTTCGGCGGCAAAAATCAGTCTACTCCGGCGCAGGTTATGGCGGCGCAGCTTCCTGTTTTGCCCGGTGAAGAAACGGAGCAGGGAAGCCTGTTTGCTTGGGGCTGTGACCCGGATTGCTTATCTGTAGACCCCTACACCGGTGCAAGAGCCTCTGTATACAGCTCTGTTGCCAAATTGGTCGCCGCCGGCGCAGATTATAAGAAAGTATACCTTACGCTTCAGGAGTTCTTTGAGCGGCTTCGCACAGAGCCGGAGCGTTGGGGCAAGCCCTTTGCGGCTCTCTTGGGCGCGCTGGATGCCCAGTTGGAGCTGGGTGCTGCAGCCATCGGCGGTAAGGACTCAATGTCCGGCACGTTTCTTGACAAAGACGTACCGCCGACCCTTATTTCCTTTGCCATTGCACCGGTAGATAAGGGCGATGTGCTGACACCCGAATTTAAGAAACCGGGTCATCCGGTCTATCTGTTTGCACCCACGGATAGCACTCCAGAAAGCCAAAAGGCGGCTTGGGATGCTTTCTATGATCTCCATAAGGCGGGCAAGGTCTGTGCCGCGTGGGCTGTGGAAAACGGCCTTTCTGAGGCGGTTATGAAGATGTCCTTTGGCAATAGCATCGGCTTTGCTTCCTGCGGCACTGTGGATGACCAGTGGCATCAGGGTGATTTCTGGGGCTTTATCGTAGCAGAGCTTTCGGAGGATGTGGACATTCCCGAAACACTCCTTATAGGTAAGACCATCGCAAAGCCTGAAATCGTGCTCGATGGCGAAAGAGCCGCTATTGAGGAGCTTTACGCCCTCAATACCGCAACACTGGAAAAGGTCTATCCTACCAAGACAGTAGAAGCTGACCGTAAAATTCCTACATTCAGCAGCAGCGAGATATGCACCCTTGCGCCGGCCATTAAGACCGCAAAGCCCAAGGTGCTGATTCCCGTGTTCCCCGGCACGAACTGCGAATTTGACTCTGCCCGGGCAGTTATGGCCGCCGGCGGTGATGCGGAGATCGCAGTCATCCGCAACCTGACTGCCGAGGACGTTGCCCGCAGCGTAGAGACGGTTGCACAGAAAATTGCAGACAGCCAAATGATTTTCATCCCCGGCGGCTTCTCCGGCGGTGACGAACCGGACGGCTCTGCCAAGTTCATTACTGCATTTTTCCGCAACCCGGCCATCCGCGAGCAAGTTGGGAAGCTGCTGGACCAGCGGGACGGCCTGATGTGCGGCATTTGCAACGGCTTCCAAGCCCTCATTAAATTAGGTCTTGTGCCTTACGGTAAAATTATCGACACCGATGATGCCTGCCCCACATTGACCTACAATACCATCGGCCGTCACCAGAGCCGGATTGTCCGTACGCGGATCGCCTCTAATAAATCTCCGTGGCTGAGCCTTATGAATGTAGGCGATATTGTGAATGTACCTATTTCTCACGGAGAGGGTCGTTTCTTTGCCTCTGAGGAGCTGGCGCTGCAGCTTGCAAAGAACGGACTGATTGCTACCCAGTATGTTGACCTTGCAGGCAATCCCACAATGGATGCAGCCTTTAATCCCAACGGCTCTCTCTTTGCTATCGAGGGCATTACCTCTCCTGACGGCAGAGTGTTCGGCAAAATGGGTCATAGTGAACGTGTCGGAAAGGGTCTTTACAAAAACGTTCCCGGCCAGTATAATATTCGTATGTTTGAGGCCGCTGTTAAATATTTTAAGTAAGGGAGGACTTCTTTATGGCATACTATTATTCTGAGCCCAGCCATACCTTTAGTGAATATCTTCTCATTCCCGGCTATACCTCCGAGGAATGTATTCCCGCGAATGTTTCGCTCCGCACCCCCTTGGTAAAGTACCGCAAGGGGGTGGAGGAACCGGCGATCAGCCTGAATATTCCTATGACCTCTGCGGTCATGCAGTCGGTATCTAATGATACCCTTGCCATCGCATTGGCAAAAGAGGGCGGTATCAGCTTCATTTTCGGCTCCCAGTCTATTGAATCTCAGGCAGCTATGGTGGCAAAGGTAAAAGGCTATAAGGCTGGCTTTGTGGTCTCTGCCTCTAACCTGACCCCGGAGCATACGCTTGCCGATGTGCTGGCACTGAAAGAGAAGAACGGATTCTCCACCGTGGCAATAACCCACGACGGTACGGCTACCGGAAAGCTCTTGGGCATTGTCACCAGCCGGGATTACCGTGTCAGCCGTATGGACGGCAGTGAAAAGGTAAAAAGCTTTATGACCCCCCGGGAAAAGCTCATTACTGCCCCCGCAGACACTACCCTCAAGGAAGCTAACGACATCATTTGGGACAATAAGCTCAATAGCCTACCCATCGTAGATAAAGACGATCACCTGATGTACTTCGTATTCCGCAAGGACTACGCTTCCCACAAAGCAAATCCTATGGAGCTGTTGGACGATAAGAAACGCTACTTAGTTGGTGCAGGCATCAACACCCGTGACTATGCCCAGCGTGTGCCTGCCCTGCTGGAAGCCGGTGCGGACTGCCTTGTTATCGACTCCTCCGAAGGCTTCACCTGCTGGCAGGCAAAGACCATCGCTTGGATCCGTGAGAACTATGGCGATACAGTGAAGGTGGGTGCCGGCAACGTAGTAGACCGGGATGGCTTCCGCTTCTTGGCAGAAGCTGGTGCGGACTTCATAAAGATCGGCATTGGCGGTGGCTCTATCTGCATTACCCGTGAGACCAAGGGCATTGGCCGCGGTCAGGCCACAGCGGTCATCGAAGTGGCGGCTGCCCGGGATGAGTATTTCAAGGAAACCGGCATTTATGTGCCCATCTGCTCCGATGGCGGCATCGTCCACGATTATCATATGACCCTTGCACTGGCTATGGGCGCAGACTTTATGATGCTGGGCCGCTACTTTGCCCGCTTCGACGAATCCCCCACACCCAAGGTGATGGTTAACGGTGCCTATATGAAGGAGTACTGGGGCGAAGGCTCCAACCGTGCCCGGAACTGGCAGCGCTATGATTTGGGCGGCAGCGCGAAGCTGACCTTTGAGGAAGGCGTGGACAGCTATGTGACCTATGCCGGCAGTCTCCACGATAATGTGGAAAGCTCCCTGTACAAGGTAAAATCCACGATGTGTAACGTAGGTGTTATCAATATTCCCGATTTGCAGAAAAACGCCAAGATCACTTTGGTATCTGCGACTTCCATCGTCGAGGGCGGTGCCCACGACGTGACCCTGCGCTCCACCAGCCCGGTGAAATAAGAGATAAACAAAAACCCCGGATTGTGCAATTTTGGGCACAATCCGGGGTGTTGTTTCTTTATGGGGGTCACTCTTTCCAGTGGTATACGCGGCATTCATAGGGCTGCAAACGCTGCTCCTGCGCCGGGTAATTGGCAAGGATCAACTGACCGGTATGCAGATCAAAGCCCCGCGGTGTGCGCAGATCGAGCTTCTTTTTACTAAACGAACAGATCACCAGAATCTTCTCACCGGGCATCTGCCGGCTGTATACATATTGCTTGCCGGAGAGCTTAAAATGCTCCTTATAGCGGCCGTAGCGGACAACGGGCAGGGCTTTTCGCAGACGGATGGCCTTCTTGTAGAAATTCAAAATGGAGTAACGCTGCCCCTCCTGCTTAGCTACATTGATCTTTTTGTAGTTCTCGTTTACGTAGAACCAAGGCTCGCCGGTGGTAAAACCGGCATTTTCACTGTCATCCCACTGCACCGGTGTCCGGGCAGAGTCCCGGGAGGAACGCCACATTTTCTTCAGCCGCACCTTGGGAGACTTTTTGAGATTGGTGTTCGCGTATTGATATCGGGTCTGGACATCCTCATACATTTCGGGGTCTTCCGGCTTCCAGTTGAGCATACCGATTTCCTGACCCTGATAAATAAAGGGTGTACCTTGCTGGAAGAGATAGCTTACTGCCAAGGTCTTGGCACTTTCCTTCCAGTATTTTTCGCTGCCGTACCGGGAGACGATCCGGGGGTGGTCATGGTTTTCGATGTAGAGCATATTCCATGCCTTGCCGTAAAGCTTTTTCTGCCAGGAGGAGAAGGCGCGCTTCATTTTCCGCAGAGAGAAGGGCAGGGGGATGTAGTCTGTAAAGAGACAGTCAGCGCACTGGCATTGGAACTGGATCATCATATCGATCTGTCCCTTTTGCTCGTCAATGTATTTAAGTGCCTGCTTCGGCCATACCAGAGGCGCTTCCGCCAAGGTAAAGCAGTCGTAATGGTCGAATACATCCTGCTTAAATTCAGCTAAGTACTCGTGGATGTGAGGGCCGTGATTATACTGGAGCATTCCCTTATAAACGGGGAACAGCTTATCATCAGGCAGACCCTCTTTTTTGGAAATGTAAGTGATCACATCTTCCCGGAAGCCGTCTACACCCATATCCAGCCAGAAACGGAGGATATTTTTCACTTCCTCCCGGACAAGGGGGTTGTCCATATTTAGATCCGGCTGCTTGACCGCAAAGAGGTGGAGATAGTATTCCTGCCGCTCCTCATCCCAAGTCCAGGCCTTGCCCTCAAAATTGGAATCCCAGTTGTTGGGATAGCTGCCGTCGGGCTTTGCGGGACGCCAAATATAGTAATCGGTGTAAGGGTCAATTTTTTGGCGACTCTTTCGAAACCATTCGTGCTCATCGCTGGTGTGGTTTACTACTAAGTCCATAATGAGCTTCATACCGCGTTCGTGGCAGCCATCTAAAACCTTTTTGAAGGCCTCCATACCGCCAAATTCCGGGGCAATATCCATATAATCGGAAATGTCGTAACCGCAGTCTGCACCGGGGGAGGGATAAATAGGGGAGAACCAAATGCCATCACAGCCTAAATCCTTGATGTAATCCAGCTTTTCCAGCACGCCCCACAAGTCGCCCATACCGTCTCCGTCTCCGTCCTTGAAGCTTCGGGGCCAAATCTGATAAAAGACCATATCCTTATACCAGCGTTTTTGTTCCATAGGGACACCTCCAAAATCTCTTTTCTTATACTATAATACACTTTTTCTGATTTGTCACCATTAAATTGCCATTGACAGGGAGAAAAAATACGATAAAATAGGAGAAAGAGGGTATTTACCAAAACTTTATGATAAGAAAAAGGGGGAGGGAAAGGATGATAGAATGTAAAAACCGGGTCTTTGGCCTTCACGGGGAGGGCTTTTCCTGCCTGCTCCGGGCAAATGATTACGGCCTTTTGGAGCTGCTGCACTTTGGAGCCCCAGTACGTACCGAGGATGCTGAAGCCTTTGTTTGTAAACCCGGCTTAGGCTGGGGCGCGTCCGTGCTTCTAAAGGACGGGGATACAGGAAGCTGCCCCGATGCGATGCCCCTTGCTTTCAGCGGCTCCGGGCGCGGTGACTATCGGGAAAGCCCCCTGACGCTTGGCGGTATATCTACGGATTTTCGCTTTGATAGCTATGAGATCATAGACGGCATTGCCTCTATAGAATCGGGCTTGCCGCAAGCCAAGGGCGATGCCCAGACCCTGAAAGTCAAAATGCTCCAACCCT
>JAFQPB010000012.1 GCA_017411905.1 Oscillospiraceae bacterium | reverse complement strand
GGTGTCCGTCAAACGGTGACATCATTCGCGGACACCCGAGGACGGGTGTCCCTACGATATTTATCGGTAGGGCGGGGTGGTGCTCCGCGCGGCGAATTAAAATTTCAATGATTGCCGGTGGCAATCATACCGCAATTAAATTGCTCCCGCCGCCTCGCATTGTTCCGATAAAACTTGGCTCTCCCTCCGGGAGAGGCGAGCGGAGAATCGTAGGGGCGGATGCCCACATCCGCCCGAAAACAAGATGGCAAGGAAGCGGGTCTTTCGATAGAAATTGTAGGGACACCCCTCCCGGGGTGTCCGTCAACAGTCGGCAACAGCGGACACCCGAGGACGGGTGTCCCTACATTGTTATACGATAGTGCGGTTTTGTCGGTAGACAAGAGGATAAAACTATGCTATAATGTTATGCAGAAAAGTATGGAAATGCGAGGTTTTTGCATGCCGAATGTAGTATTTCAAATTGAGGGCGGCAATGAGGTCGCCATTGCCTGCCAAGTGGGGGATAACCTGCTGGAATTGGCGCGGCGGGCCAATGTGGCCATTGATGCCCCTTGCTCCGGTAACGGCTCTTGCGGTAAGTGCCGCGTGAAGCTGATTGCGGGTAGCTTGGAGACCTTCCCCTCCCGCCATATCTCCGAGGAGGAATATGAAGCGGGCTGGCGGCTGTCCTGCAACTGTAAGGTGCTGACCGACTGCACGGTTTTCGTTCCGGATATTGCCAGTGCATACCAGTCCCGGATGAAGACTGCCGACTTAAGTAGTCCTCAAGAAATTGCAATATTCGAGGATGCCAAGGCACAGATGATTGCCGGCGGCATTGCTTTTGAGAATAACTTCCTTTCTGTAATCGTGGAGATGGCAGAACCGACCTTAGATGACACGATGCCCGATGTGGAACGTTTTCAATGGGCGGTGCAGGCAGCTACCGGTGCAGAAAAAGCAGACGTGCCTTTCTTCGTGATGAGAAAGCTGGCAAGCACCCTCCGGGAAAACAACTTTACCGTCTGTGTCAAGGGCGAAAGAAAAGGCGAGACTTTCCTGTGTATGGACGTATGCGCCCCGGCAGATACGGCAATCGTTGGCTGTGCCATCGATATTGGTACCACCACTGTGACGATGGTGCTGGTAGACCTGACAGACGGCAAGCTCTTGGCAAAGGGCTCCTCCGGTAATGGGCAAATCCGCTACGGTGCGGATGTTATTAACCGCATCATCCAGCAGGGCAAGCCCGGCGGCAAGAAGAATTTGCAGGATGCCATCATTAAAGAGACCTTGAATCCCATTATTGCAAACCTGTGCAAGTCTGCGGGCATTTCCGCCAATGCCATCCTGCGGCTGTGCGTTGCTGCAAACACGACGATGAACCACCTTTTTGTGGGCGTGGATGCAGAGCCGGTGCGTATGGAGCCGTACATTCCCAGCTTCTTCGGTTGGGAGGGGCTGAAGGCAGGCGATTTGAAGCTGCCCGCAAACCCTCTTGCGGATGTGCAGATCGCGCCCAATATCGGCTCTTATGTGGGCGGTGATATTACGGCCGGTACGCTGGCTTCGATGATCTGGGACAAGGACGAGATGAGCCTCTTTATCGACCTTGGTACCAATGGCGAGATCGTGTTCGGCAACCGGGATTTTCTGATGAGCTGTGCCTGCTCCGCAGGCCCTGCCTTTGAGGGCGGTGACATTTCCTGCGGTATGCGCGCTACCGACGGTGCGGTGGAAGCCTGCACCATTGATAAAGACACGATGACCCCAAGCCTTACCGTGGTAGGCGATGCGGGACAAAAGCCCGTAGGCATCTGCGGCTCCGGCATTATCGACATCATTGCAGAACTGTTCCGCTGCGGTATCATTAACGCAAAGGGCTTATTTATCCGTGAGGGTGACCGGGTAAAGCGGGACGAGCATGGGATGGGTCGCTATGTCCTTGCTTTCGAAAACGAGAGCGAGACCGGGCGGGAGATCGCCATCAACGAGGTGGATATCGACAATTTTATCCGCGCCAAGGGTGCGATCTTCTCCGCCGTTGATACGCTTCTTAGCAGCGTGGATATGCCGGTAGAGGTCATTGATAAGGTTTATGTTGCCGGTGGCATCGGCTCCGGTATCAATATGAAAAACTCTATCCGCATCGGTATGCTGCCGGATGTGGAATTGGAGAAATTCCAATATATCGGCAATTCCTCTCTTACAGGCAGCTATGCTATGGTAATGAGCGATCAGGCAAACCGGAAGTGCAGCGAGGTGGGTGCGAATATGACCTATTTAGAGCTGTCTACTTATCCCGGCTATATGGATTCTTTTGTAGCCGCCTGCTTCCTGCCCCATACCAACAGCGCTCTTTTTCCCAGCACAATGGAAGATTAATCAATAATCCTCCCCTTTGGGGAGGGGGGACCGCTTGCGGTGGGTGAGGTTTTAAGCCTCATCCGTCAGCCCGTTCGGGCTGCCACCTTCCCCAAAGGGGAAGGTTTGGTGAGTGGTTCGTAAATGACCACTTATGATGCAAGGAGATAATCATCGTGCAAGTAACAAACAATAAAGAAGAAGTACCTTTTTCCTACTACGCGGAGCTTTATAGCAAAGCGGATAAGGCAGAAATTGCAAAAAGATTAGGGATACACCCAGAAAATGGCGCGTTTTTTGTGGCTTTGATGGGAAAGACCTATACCGTTGCAGAAACAGCAGAAATTACAGACGGGCAGGGGAGTAACCCTGCGCTTCCTGTGCAGACCTTTTTGCTCCGGTATCTGCTGGAGGGGAAAAACATCCCCGCCATGGGTAATTGGAAGACCTTCCGGGAAATGCCTTGGGGCGAGCTTTATATCAAGCCCTATACCGGACGGGTGCTGACCCGGGCGGCGTTCACTTTCGGTACGAGAGTGGAAGCTTTCCGCAAGGCAGCGGAGAAGATGGGCGCAGAAGCTGTGCCCCACGGAGATGCAGGCTTTGAATTTGCCCTCATTGGGGACTATAAGATTCGGTTGCTTGTTTGGGCGGGGGATGAGGAGTTCCCGCCATCGGCACAGGTGCTGTATTCTGACAATTTTGAGGAAGGCTTTGCCCCCGAGGATCGGGTGGTGGCGGGGGATATTCTGATTACCGCCATCAAGGCAAATATGTAATATGATCCGGATTGCGAAAGAAGCAGATGCCGCCCAGCTTGCCGCCATTTACGGCTGGTATGTGGAAAATACAGCGGTGTCCTTTGAATATGAAGCCCCTACAGCGACGGAATTTGTCGGGCGCATCCGGGAGATATTGCAGACCCATCCGTTTTTGGTTTATGAGGAGGACGGGGTGCTTCTTGGCTATGCCTACGCCCATCCGTTGATTCGCAGAAAGGCCTGCGACTGGGCGGTAGAGGTGAGCATTTATATTCACAGGAATGCCCGGGGAAAGGGCATTGGCCGGGGACTGTACGAAGCCCTTGAAAAGGTTTTGCTGCTGCAAAATATTTGCACCTTGGAGGCCTGCGTGGCAAGTGCTGACCGGGAGGACAAGTACCTTACCGACAGCTCTGTCCGCTTTCATACCCATATGGGCTATAAAACCGTAGGGAAGATGAGCGACTGCGGCTATAAATTCGGGCGGTGGTATCATCTTTTATGGATGGAAAAGCATATCGCCCCGCGGAAAACGGAGACAATAGCGATGGTTCCGTTCCCGGAGCTGGTGCTTTTTTCGACCGAAAAAGGGGGTTTATTTTGACATAAACGGCCTTTATTGGCAGTTATTTTTACCCCGTTTTACCCCGTTTTTACCCCGGAATTACCCTTGACACCCTTACTGTCTCTATGGTATACTTTCTATATGTACGCGAAATGACCCCAATGGGGGAAAAACGGAGAAAAATAATGATTAGAAGTGAAGATTTTCTGCTGCGGGAGGTTGCCGGCAGCCAAGTGCTTGTGCCGGTTGGCGCGGCCACCCGCGATTTTGCAGGCATCGTAACGCTCAATAGCGTAGGTGTGCAGCTTTGGGATGCGCTGGAAACAGAGCAGACAAAGGAAAGCCTTGCAAAGGTGCTGACAGACCGCTATGAGGTATCTGCGGAGCGGGCAATGGCAGATGTAGAGAAGTTTCTGCAGAATTTGCAGGAAGTGGGCGCAGTAAAGTAAGTGCTGCCTATTGGCGGCAATTTGGGGGGATGGCAATGGCGCGGTATCGGATCGCAGACCTGATCGTGGATATATCGCTTTCCGGCCGGACACGTCAGCAGGCAATGCCCTATCTTACCGAGGAAGCGGGGGAGGCGGATATTGTTCTCTCCTGTGACTGTGAAAGGGTGCTCCAAAAATATCCCCATTTTGGGGACCTGGATATGGCGGAGTATATGACCACCGGGTCGCTGTTTGCGGTGGAGATGCTGCGGTTTTACGGCTTTCAGCTTCACGCCTCGGCGGTGATGCTGCAGGGAAAGGCCTATCTTTTTTCCGCGCCCTCCGGTACAGGGAAATCCACCCATACAGAAAAATGGTGCCGCTTATTTGGCGCGCAGGTACTTAATGACGATAAGCCGGTCCTTCGCCGTGTAGACGGTGTGTGGACGGTTTACGGTACGCCTTGGTCGGGAAAAAATGACCTGTCCTGTCCGGTGGGTGTTCCTTTGGGCGGTGTTGCCTATTTGAGCCGGGGAGAGGTCAACGCGATCTATCCAATGGCAGCGACAAAAGCCGTTCCGGCAATTCTAAGTCAGTGTATGCAGTTTTCTCACAAGGGCTGTGCTGAACGGCAGTTGGAGCTTGTGGATCTTTTGCTGCGGGAGACCCCGATCTGGCAGCTTTTTTGCCGAAACGATGACGAAGCGGCAACGGTATCCTATGAGGCAATGAAAAATGGAAGCAAATAATAAAACGGTAAAGCTGCCTATGGAGCAGCTAATTGGCGTAGTGCAGCTCCAGCTTGCGCAGCGGGGCTCCGCCAGCTTGGTGGTAACCGGGAACAGTATGTGGCCGCTGTTTCGGCATATGCGGGATCAGGTAATGCTATCGCCCCCTGTGACCTGCGGAAAAGGGGATATTGTCCTCTATCAGCGCAGTAACGGACAGTATGTGCTCCACCGGATCGTGAAAAAAGAAATAGAGACAAGCATTTGTTGCGGCGATAACCAGTGGGAGAAAGAAACGATACAAAATGGCTGGATACTGGCGGTCGTAACTGATTTTTACAGAAAAGGTAAATTATACAGCGTTACTTCAAAGGGGTATCGACTGTACAAATGGGTTTGGATGGGGCTTTTCCCGGTTCGGAGAGGAATTCTTCTGCCGGTAAGAATCTGCAGCCGACTCAAAAATAAATTTTTGGGAGGAAAAATATAATGAGCAAAAATGTATTCCTGCGTCTTGTGTGCCTGCTGTGCGCTATGGTGATGGTTGTGGGTCTGCTGGCTGCCTGCGGCGGCGACCAAGAGGATCCCACCAATCCCCCTGCCGGTCCTACCGACGGCCCGACTGATCCTACAGACGGTTCTAACGATCCCACCGATGGCACAGAAAATCCTACAGACGGTCCTGAGAATCCCACCGATGCCCCCAGCGGTGGCGAGGATGATCCGAATTCTTCCATTATGGATGGCGACGACCATATTGAGATCGACTGGTAAGTGAAAAATACACCCGGATTTTGCAGTACGCTGCCGAAATCCGGGTGCTGAATTTATTAAGACTTTATTAAATAAACCGGCGGCTGCATAGATTGATTATTTAATATTTTCCCAATACAATAAATGTAAATACATTTTTGGGGAGGCGTTATCATTGGCTTATGTGCTTGCTACGGTGATCGGGTATCTGTTTGGCTGCTCCAATATGGCCGTCTATATTGCCAAGTATAAAAAAGTGGATATTCGCGCCAAGGGAAGCTGTAATCCCGGTACGTCCAACGCGGTCATTCTGATGGGGTGGCGAGCAGGTATTTTGGTGGGACTCCACGACATTGGCAAGGGCGTGCTTGCGGTTCTGCTGGCAAAGGCGTTGTTTCCCTATACACCGGGTGTTGCCGAGGTGGCAGGTGCAGCAAGTGTGCTTGGTCATATCTATCCGGTATTTATGAAGTTTAGGGGAGGCAAGGGCTTTGCCTCCTACATAGGAATGGCATTGGCAGTGGATTGGCGGTTTGCGCTGGTGGTTCTTGCCGTTGTTGTGCTGGTGACGGTAATAACGGATTACATAGTTGTCGGTACGACCATTACTGTGCTTGCGCTTCCGGTATATCTATTTATTATTCTTGCCGGATGGATCGCGCTACTGGCGGCAGGGGTTGCCTCGGGAACGGTGATCTGGAAGCACAGGGAAAATTATGTGCGAATTTATAAGGGTACAGAGATCGGCCTGCGCAGTACGGTTAAGAAAGAACATAGAGTAGCCTAAAAAACGTTACGAATTCGCCGAAAATACCGATATAAACCAACATTTTACTGCCGGGGCGTCGAAGGCGCCGCCCTCTATAGGTTCTTTTTCGGACTTCTTTGACACGCTGCTATGACACTTTCAATTTGAAAGTGTCATTTTTTTGCTTAAAGAAAACCACCAGCACGGCTGGTGGTTCCAAAAAGCTTTAGCTATGCCCAGTCCCGCCGCAGCGGCAAGCCTCCCCTGTGTAAGGGGAGGTGCCCAGTGCGCACACTGGGCGGAGGGGTTGTTCTCATAGTGTCAATCCCTCAGTCAGCCTGTTCGGCTGACAGCTCCCTTTACACAAGGGAGCCTTCGGTGCGCTAAT
>JAFQPB010000011.1 GCA_017411905.1 Oscillospiraceae bacterium | reverse complement strand
TCGGTGAGGAAGTTACCGGCTCTATTGCTGGCGGTGAAAAGGGCGTTATTGTTCTGGACAAGACACCCTTCTACGCAGAAATGGGTGGTCAGGCTGCTGACCACGGTGTGTTGATGATGGGCGATTCCCGTTTTGAAGTTACGGATGTTCAGAAGGACAAGGGCGGTAGATATCTGCATACCGGTACACTCACCCGTGGCGCGATGAAGGTAGACGATGCAGTCTGCGCTGCCATCAACGTGGAGCGCCGCAAGGCCATTATGCGTGCCCATACCGCAACCCACCTGCTGCAAAAGGCACTGAAATCTGTGCTGGGCGACCATGTCCATCAGGCAGGCTCCCTCGTTGAGCCTGACCGTCTGCGCTTCGACTTCACCCATTACTCTGCCCTCACACCGGAAGAACTGACAAAAATCGATAAGATGGTGCAGGATGCCTCTTTGGAAGGCTACGGCGTAGATATTCGCGAGATGCCGATTGCGGAAGCCAAGGCGCTCGGTGCAATGGCACTCTTTAGTGAAAAGTACGGCGATACCGTCCGTGTGGTCAATATGGGTAATTACTCCATTGAGCTTTGCGGCGGTACCCATTTGGATAATACCGCCAAGATCGGCCCCTTCTGTATTGAAAGCGAGGGCTCTGTTGCCTCCGGTGTCCGCAGAATTGAGGCCATTACCGGTAAGGCTTGCCTAAACGAGATGGAGCAGAACCGTCAGAATCTCTATGCTGCCTGCGCTGCACTAAAGACAAAGCCTCAGGGCTTACAGGATAAGCTCTCTGAACAATTTGAGGAAATTAAGGGTCTCAAGCGCGCAATCGAGGCTATTAAGGCAAAGGAAGCTGCCGGTGAGGTAGACCGTTTTCTGTTCGGTGCAAGAAATATTGCAGGACTGCACGTTATTACTGCGGCTGTGGCGCAGGCGGATGCCAATAAACTGCGTCAAATGGGTGATCTGCTCCGTGATAAGGATGCCGGCATTGTTGCTGTGCTGGCTGCTGTGAATGATGGGAAGGTCACATTCCTTGCTGTCTGCGGTAAGGATGCAGTCAGTAAGGGTCTGCGTGCCGGCGACCTTGTAAAGCTGGTATGCACCGCGTGCGGTGGCAGCGGTGGCGGCAAGCCTGATTCCGCAATGGGCGGCGGTAAGGATGCCACCAAGGTGGATAATGCCTTGGCTTTGGTGGACGATTTTGTCACCTCTAAGTTAAACTAATCGGATGGGGTGCGTTATTACACGCACCCCATTATACTAAGGAGTATGTTATGCGAAAGCTGGTATGGATAGCCGTAGGTTTTTGCGGTGGCTGCGCCCTTGTGGCCTATACTTTTCCTGATACGCATTTGCTGCCTGCTGTCGCTTTGGCGGTGGTGGCCGGCATCCTTTGCATTGTCTTTCGCAAGCAGAAGATCGCACTTGCCTGTCTTGGACTGATGATCGGCGTGTTGTATACCTACGCTAACGGCAGTTATTATTTAAGGGATATAAAAGCCTATGATGAAACGGTGCAGCCGCTGGTAATTACGGTTACGGATTATAGTACCCAAACGGATTACGGCCTCCGGGTCGAGGGCGAATTTGAACTCGCGGATAAGACATATGACATCGTTATTTACTGTGACCGAATCGTTGACCTGAAACCCGGTGATCGGCTGGAAGGGAAATTTCAGCTTCGGCTTACTATGTCCGGCGGCAGCAAGGAAACACCGTATCTGGAGAGCAACGGGATTTATTTCATTGGTTATAGCAGGGGAGAGATGGATATTTTTCTTGGCAGCGGTGAAGAGCTGCGCTTCTTTCCCCAACGTCTTCGTCAAAGTATTTTGAATCGCTTAGAGAAGATATTCCCGGAAGATACAGACGCTTTTGCCAAGGCGTTGCTTTTGGGAGATACTACGGATTTAAGCTATGAGCAGGATATCGCAATGAAAACTACCGGTATCCGCCATATCGTTGCCACATCGGGGCTGCACGTATCGATTCTATTTTCTCTTATCTATCTCCTGTCCGGTAAAATGCGGGCTATTACTGCCCTTTTAGGAATCCCGATACTGATCCTTTTTGCCTTTGTGGCTGGATTGTCACCGTCCATTCTCCGCGCTACGGTTATGCAGATAGTAATGATTCTTGCTATGCTGCTGCGGCGGGAGTATGACCCACCGTCGGCATTGGCCGTATCGGTAATTGTTATCCTGCTGATTAGTCCTTTTTCGGTTACCTCTGCCAGCTTTCAGCTCTCTTGTGGCTGTGTTTTGGGAATTTTTCTGTTTGTACCTCGGCTCCAAAACTACATCCGTAAGAAGATTCCGGGTGTTACCCGAAAGGCAAAGACGATTCGTGCTGTGCTGAGTGTGGTCTCAGTTTCTGTCAGCACGATGATTATTACTGCACCCCTTTGTGCGCTGTATTTCGGCAACATCAGTATTATTGGCGTTTTTGCCAATTTGCTGACCCTTTGGGCGGTATCCTTTATTTTCTATGGCATTGTGCTTGCGCTGATACTATCATTTCTGTGGCTGCCCTTGGGTGGGGCAGTAGCCTATGTATGTTCACTGCTCATTTGCTATGTGCTCTTTGTGGCAGATTTACTGCAACACATTCCCTTAGCGGCAGTCTATACCGCATCGCCTTATATAGCGGCGTGGCTTATTACGTGCTATGCTGTTTTTGCCGTGTTTTGGTTCCGGGGAAGGAAACATCACGGTATTGCGGCAGCATCTATGGCTGTACTGTTATTAGCAGCGGTGACTTTCTCTTACATTGAGCCGCGCTTGGATGACTACCGAATTACGGTACTGGATGTGGGACAGGGTCAGTGCATCCTACTGCAAAGCAGGGGAGAGACCTATATGGTGGACTGCGGCGGCAGCAGCGAGAAGGAGACCGCCGAAATTGCAGTTTCCCATCTGCTTAGTCAGGGAATAAGGCGAATTGACGGCGTGATACTGACCCACTGTGACAGAGATCACATAGGTGCCCTTTCCTATTTTCTAAAACGAATTTCAGTAGAGAATCTATATCTTCCGGTAATAAACGGTGAAGTACCTGTTGAATTGCCGAAGGATCAAAAGGTCTCCTGCGTGAATGAAATGACACAATTACCTGTAGGGGTTGGCCAAATTACGGCCATACCCGGAAAGATCGATAAAGACGGCAATGCAGACAGCATCTGCATCTTGTTTCAGGCGGCAGATTATGATATACTCATTATGGGCGACAGAGATACCGGGGGAGAAGCGGATCTTTTGGAGGATTTTTCCCTTTCTCGGGTGGATGCGCTGGTGATTGGACACCACGGCTCTGCATATGCAACGGGACTGCCGCTGCTTCAAAAGACGAAGCCGGAAACGGCAATTATCTCTGTTGGCAAGAATAATGCATATGGGCATCCCAGCGCAGATGCATTGGAGAGACTTAATTTCTTTGGCTGCCGCATTTTGCGGACAGATAAGCACGGAACGATCATTATCAGGGGGTGAAAGGCTTGGCAAAAAAGGAAACTTCCAACGGCGACAGTTTGCAAAAACTGAAAAAAGACATCCGGGAGAAAACGGTTGGTAATCTGTATGTTTTCTTTGGTGAGGAGACCTTTCTGAAAACCCATTATTTAGAGCAGATTCGTACTTTGCGCACCGATGAGATCACAGAGAGCTTCAATTACCGGAAACTCACCGGAGAAACCTTTACGATGCAGGATCTCATCGAGGGTGTGGAGGCTGTGCCGATGATGGCCGAGTATACCCTTACCGTGGTGGATGACGTGGACATCTGGAAGCTGAATGAAGATGACCGCACCCGCCTTAGTGAACTGCTTTCTGACATTCCTGTGTACTGCACTCTGATCTTTACCTATGAAACGGTAGAATGGAAACTGGATGGCAGATATAAAAAACTTTGCGATATAATGAAACAAAATGCAGAAATTGTCGAATTTCCCAAGCAGGAAGCCCGGGATCTGATTCCTTGGATCGGACGGCATTTTGCGGCCGCCGGAAAGCGGATCACACCAATCCTCTGCAGCTATCTCATCGAAATCACCGACGGTACGATGACGACGCTTGCCGGTGAGATCGGTAAGGTCTGCGCTTATTCCGGTGCAGAGGAGATCACAAAAAGTGACATTGACGCAGTGGTCGAGCCGGCACTGGATGCGATTATTTACGAGATTTCTGAGCAGCTTTCTGCCGGTGAGCCGGGGAAAGCACTGCAAAAGTTAGAACAGGTTCTGAAAATGCAGGAGGAGCCGATCTCTATCCTCGGCACGATTGGTGCCCATTTCCGCAGGCTCAGTACTGCCCGGGTACTGCAGGACGGTGGAAGACCTTACACCGAGCTGATGCCGCTTTACCGGATGAGTGACTGGGCGGCAAGAAAAACGATGCAGTCGGCAAGCCGGCTGTCTCCCGGATTTTTGGAAAAGACGGCTGCGCGGATCGTGGAAACAGACCGCAAGATGAAAACCTCCTCCGATGACCCCAAACGGTTGCTGGAGGTGCTGCTTTTGGAGATATCCCGGGAGGCACGAAATGGTTAGTATCCGGGAAGCGATCGTCGTCGAGGGGCGATATGATAAAAATACCCTCTCCCAAATTGTAGATGCCCCCATCCTTGAAACCGGTGGTTTTCAGATCCATAGGGATAGGGAAATGCTGGCACTTTTGCGTGAAGTGGCGAAAAAGCGCGGTCTTATCGTTTTTACAGACAGCGATGGCGCAGGCTTTGTTATCCGCAATTTCTTGAAAGGCGCGATCCCGTCGGCACATCTGAAGCACGCCTACATTCCCGACATTTATGGCAAGGAAAAACGGAAAGCTGCCCCCGGAAAAGAGGGAAAGCTGGGCGTAGAGGGAATGACACCGGAAATCATTTTAGATGCCCTCCGCCGCGCAGGTGCCACCTTCGAGGATGGTGCGGTGACGGATGAAAAGGAAATCACCAAGCAGGATATGATGGAAATGGGACTTTCCGGCGGAAAGGACAGCAGCTTTTTGCGAAAGAAACTGCTCCATAAGCTAAACCTTCCGGCGCATATGAGCGCAAATGCAATGCTGCAGGCTATAAACCTGCTTTATACAAAAGAAGAACTATATGAGCTGATGAAAAATGATTGATATACAGGTAAAAAACTTAACAAAGTTCTTCGTTATCGGAGAAAATCTTTTGGAGGATCTCAGCTTTGAGATTCAAGCAGGGGAGCGGGTAGCTATCTTAGGCCGTAATGGCTGCGGTAAAACCACGCTCTTTAAGATCCTCACCGGGGAAATGGACTATGACGATGGCTCTGTCTATGTAAATCCCGATAAGAAACTGGGTCTTATTTCCCAAATCCCCAAATTCCCTGAGGGCTTTACGGTGGAGGATGTACTGCGTTCTGCCTATGGGTCGCTGCTGCGGATTCGGGAGAAGATGGAAAGACTCACAGAGCAGATGGCCTGCGACCACTCTGCCGCTCTGATGGCAGAGTATGACACGCTGGAAAACCGTTTTCTCTCCGGTGGCGGCTACGATATGGAAGTGGACTTGGACAAGGTTTGTAACGGTCTTGGCATTACCAAGGCGCAGCGCGGTCAGCTTTTTGCCAGCCTTTCCGGTGGTGAGCGGACGAGGATGAACCTTGCCCGACTAATTCTCGAAAAAACGGATATTTTACTCTTAGATGAGCCTACCAACCACTTAGACCTTAGGAGCGTTGAGTGGCTGGAGAGCTATATCAAGAGCTTTAAGGGCACTGTTCTGGCCATTTCCCATGACCGGTACTTTTTAGACCGGGTGGCGGAACGGGTCATTGAGATCGTGGACGGCCATACAGAGTTTTACTCCGGTAATTACTCTTTCTATATGGAGGAAAAGCAAAACCGCTTTAACCTGCAATTAAAGCAATACGAGCAGGAGCAGGCAAAGCTGAAGCAATTGGGCTATACTGTGGAACGAATGAAGGGTTGGGGCATCAATAACCGTACCCTTTACCGCCGGGCAATGTCCATTCAGCACCGTATGGAGCGCATTAAAAAGACCGAAAAGCCGAAAACAGAAAAGACTATGAAGGCTTCCTTTGGCGAAAAGGAATTTGTCGGGGATTTGGTTTTCGAAACCAAGGGACTAAGCAAAGCCTTCGGTGACCGGGTGCTTTTTGACAATGTGGAGCTTCGTGTAGGCGGCGGTGAGAGAATCGCTATTTTAGGTGATAACGGCACCGGAAAGACTACATTCTTAAAATGCTTACTTGGGGAAGAAGCTGTTAAGGGCAAACTGAAATTTGGTCCGACAGTAAAATGGGGGTATCTGCCCCAGATCATTCACTTTGCCCATCCTGAGCGGACACTTTATGACACGATGCTCTATGAGCGCAACTGTACACCACAATCTGCCCGTGACCGACTGGGCGCATTTCTGTTTCAAGGCGAGAATGTGTTTAAGAAGGTAGGGGACCTCTCCGGTGGTGAGCAGTCCCGTCTGCGTCTGTGTATGCTGATGGACGAGAAGATCAATATGCTGGTGCTGGACGAGCCTACCAACCACTTGGATATAGCATCGCGGGAATGGGTAGAAGCGGCCATCGAGGAATTTGAGGGCGTACTGCTCTTTGTGTCCCACGACCGGTATTTTATTGAAAAATTTGCCGAGCGGATATGGGTTTTGGAGGATGGTACTATTAAGGATTATCTTTGTGGCTATGCCAAATACCGCTCTATTTTGGAGCATGAGGCGATAGCAAAGCCCACCAATCCTGCAGCAGTAACCAAGGAGAAAAAAGAAAAAATAAAAGGCGGTACCAAGGAGCTGGATAAGCTTATCCGCCGCTTGGAACGTGAGATCGAAAAGCAGGAGACCCTGATCGCAGAGCTGGATGAAAAGATCGAAAATTCCGGCGCAGATTATCAGGCACTATCTCAGCTTTATGAGGAAAAAGAAGCGGCAGAAGCCGTCCTTTTAGACCTGATGGAGCAATGGGAAGAAGCCCAAAGCTAACAAAAGAAGCAAGACCCCTTGTAGGGGAGGCGTTTCGCCTCCCGCGGGACAGAGACCCGTCCCCTACGATGGCTTGATGGCATTTATAATTTGTAATTTGTAATTCTCAAAGGAGTGTATTTATATGGGTTCTTGTAGTGGAAATTGCTCTTCCTGCGGCAGCGATTGCAAAGACCGCAAGGCGGAGAGCCTGCTTGCGAAATTAAACGAAAAAGCAAGCGTGAAAAAAGTAATTGCCGTTGTTTCCGGCAAGGGTGGTGTGGGTAAAAGCACGGTCACTTCGTCCTTGGCTGTTGCAATGGCGAAAAAGGGTCACCGTGTTGGTATTTTGGATGCAGATATTACTGGCCCCTCCATTCCAACCGCCTTCGGTGTTACCGAGTGCAGCGGTGCAACGGAGGACGGTTTGTACCCAGCCATTACCGAGGG
>JAFQPB010000010.1 GCA_017411905.1 Oscillospiraceae bacterium | reverse complement strand
GGGGACGGGTCTCCCGTCCCGCCAATACCTTCCTATGAGAAGGCTTTGGGCGGTGGAGAATTCTCCACCGCCCGGTTGCTTTTAAGGGTCTGTACGTACATTGTGCGTCGCAGGCTCTTTTATTTCGTTGTTGCTTTGGTTTTTGGGGTAGCGTTAGTTTTCTGTAGCGGTTCCTTCCGCGTTATAGGTCACGACCTTATCCGTCGTGGTGGCATCCAATCCGGTGTAGCAGTAAATGGTACTGCTCTTTACCGAGCCACCTTCGCCACAGTTAATGCTACCAGTAGCGAATGTAGAACCGTCGACATTACCATCTACATCGCCCAAATATCCAATATAGTCAGAAGCAGAGTTATATCTGAATGTATGAAGCTCAGAATCCGAGATGATCACAACAGGGATCGTTTCAGGCCAACCCACAAGACTCCAGGCGTTTCCGATACCGGGAGCAGAAGTCCATTTATCACCGGCACCATAAGCATATACGACTGCGTTTGTAATATTGATCGTTCCGCAGGTACCTACACCTGCTGCACCAATGGCTGCTGCGTAATAGTTGTTCGTATACGCATATACTGTGACGTTTGAAATGTTAATATTACCGGCATTATAACTTTCGCCGGCGTAGACGTACTTTCCGCCAATGGCTGCAGCAGTATTACCAGTGACACGAAGCGTATTATTTGTACTGTTCGAGGTGATATTAACCGTTCCACCCTCTGCCACAAAGATACCGCCAGCAGTTGTGCCTAAGTATTGCGCTGTTGTACTTAACGAATTGTCATCCTGCACAAATATGGTTGCGTTGCTGCTGGATGCGACAGCAATAGCACTGCCCTCACCAACAGTAATGTTTGCATTATTCAGCACAATCCTCGGATTTCCGCTTTCCACCTTGATGCCGTAGTTGCCGGAACCGGTAAAATGATACCATCTACTATCGTTAATGACGTATGTAGCAGTCAAGTCTGCCAGATTTACATCTACTGTTTCAATCGCTCCACAAATACAATCATAGTTTTCTGCATCAAAGTTGTGATTTTCATTATCAGCTTTCACATAACCGCACACTGAGCAAACACTGTCGTGTGTGCCGTCGCCGTTGTCGGTATATGTATAATCGTGCCCATTCTTCAGACAGTTCCTAAGAGCTTCATTTTCTTTTTCAAGCTCGGTCTTTTCGTTTTCGAGGGTCTCTTTTTCCTTTTCCAGAGCGGTAATTCTATCGGAAAGGGTCTGCTTTTCAGCAGTCAGGGTCTCGATAGAAGAATTGAGATTTGTGATCTCCGTTTCCTTGGCGGCAATAGAGGTCTCCAAATTGGCAACGCTGGCTGTAAGGGCTGCCTTTTCCGTTTCAAGTGCGGAAAGGGAAGAATTGAGTGCTGCAATTTCGCTGTTCTTTTCGGTAATCGTTCCTTCAAGTGCAGTTACTTGGCCGTCCACAGCAGCCTTCTCATCCGCAAGGGCTGCAATATCCTCTTTCAGCTTTGCGATCTCGGCTTCGTCTGCATCGCCGCTGGCCTCAAGGGCTGCAACCTTGCCGTTCAGTTCCTTAATATCGGCATCAAGGGCTTCCGCCTTATCAGAAAGTGTCTTTTTCTCCCCTTCAAGGGTCGAAACCTCACTTTCAAGGGTCACCTTCTCGTCCTCGAGAGTTTTCTTTTCTGCTTCAAGGGAAGTTATCTCCCCTTCCAGCTCTGCCTTCTCGGCAGCAAGGGCTGCCTTTTCACTCTCAAGGGTCGTGATCTTTGCTTCCTTGGCGGTGATCTGCTGATTAAGGGTTTCGATCTGTGCCTTAGCATCGTCCAGCTCCGATTGGGGCACATAGCCGCAGGCCGCAAGGCTCAGCAGCAGCGCAAGGGTCAATACAATGGCGGTCAGTTTTTTCATATAAATTTCCTCCTTACGGAAAATGATTTACAAATTAAGAATTGACAATGATTCCTTTCCTCTCGTAGGGGTCGATGCCCACATCGACCCGCGGGAGGCGAAACGCCTCCCCTACAAATTTTACCGAAGGTGCATTGTATGGACATCCGGGAACGAAAAACCGCCTTTTGGGCAGGCGCAACACGCCCGCTCAAAAAGCGGTGAATCTATATGTAAAAAAGGCCGCAATACGCCTATCTGTCTATCTGTCTGATTATACTTTACGGCCATCGGAAGTCAACTCCTTCACTCCCATTCTTTACCTATTTTTATCACAAATTTTCGTAAATGTCAAGAGCACTTTGGTAAAATAGCTAAGGAATTATTAAATGCGGTCTTTTTCCGCGCTCCCCCCGTTTTTTTCTGCCCGTTATCGGCGTTTATTTGTACATTAAACGGCGATAAAATACGAAAAAAGATGCGCCAAATTGGCACATCTTCTTTCTTATATCTCTTTATACATCATACCGGCATCGTCTTTGCGGACGTTGTCGGCCACCTGAACGACCTCTACGGCTACCGTTCGGGGGCCCATAGAAATCTCCAGCTTGTCGCCCACCTTCACTTCATAGCTGGCTTTGACCACTCTGCCATTGACGCTGATACGACCGTTGTCGCAGGCTTCGTTGGCCACGGTGCGCCGCTTGATGAGGCGGGAGACCTTCAGGTACTTATCAAGGCGCATTATTTTGCGATCAGATCCTTCAGGGTCTTGCTGGCCTTGAAAGCGGGCTGCTTGGAAGCGGGAATCTGGATGGTTTCCTTAGTGCGGGGATTGTGGCCGGTGCGGGCTTCGCGCTTCTTGACATCGAAAATGCCAAAGCCGGAAACCTGAACCTTGTCGCCGTCAGCCATAGCCTGGGCAATGGTCTCAAAGGTAGCAGCTACGACGCGGTCAGCGTCCTTCTTGGTCAGGCCGGTCTTTTCAGCAACGGCCGCGATGAGTTCGGTTTTATTCATAATAAAATACCTCTCTTTTAATTTTGGTGATACGCTATCAACAAATTACCACATTTTTGTCTAAAATGCAAGGGTTTTTTCGTTATAAACGGAGAATTTTAGCAATTTTATCTCCCTTTGGCAAAAGTGTGCAGTCTTCCTTGGTAATTGTACGGGTCACAACCACCATCACAAGATACACCACTACGCCAACACAGACGGGGCCACCGCAGAGAATGACCCGGCTGTCTATGTGCAAAACGTCCCGCAGAAGCCACAGCGCACCGTAAACTGCCGCGCCCATAGCCACCGATGCAAAAAGAGGCCGCAGCAGATTGCGCACCAGTTTGGGCTTTTGGGGTACACAGCGGCGAATGGATGCCAAATTCATCAGGGCGATGGAGGTATAGCAAAGGATCGTGCCAATGGGAACACCTAAGATGCCGATATTGGGATTTCCCGCAAGGAAATAGACCGCCACTAATTTCACGATACCGCACAGCAGCATATTTACCACAGGCACGTGGGCATAGCCGTGGGACTGGAGCACCGCATTGGTGTACTGGATCACCGTATAGGCAAATATGCTGACACCCAGCAGTGCCATAAGCTGCCCGGCAAGGGCGAGCTTCAGCCCGGTATAACCGCCCAGCAGTGCCATAACCGGCTCAGAAAGGATCACAAGACCTACTGCGCAGGGCATCGAGATCAGGCCGGTAATACGAGCAGCCGATTCCTCAGTAGAACGCACCTGTTGATCCCGGCGAAGGGTCAAATGCTCGGTAATGGCAGGAATGACACTGGTGCCGATGGGGATGATAAAGGCACAGGGCATATTGAAAATAGTCTATGCGAAATTATAAATACCCTTCAGGTTAACCGCCACCTGAGAGCTGATCTGCTGTGCAGTAAGCCCGGGTGTGGCCTCGGTCACCTGCTGGCGAAGCAGGTCAATAAGTGGGCCTGTATAGCGGTTTGTGTTCAGCAGCTCCACGATCCGATCCATATAAAGACCGGTCTCCACCACCGTCAGCAACTGCAAGCCTGCAGAGCCGATGGTAATAGGAACGGCAACTTTTAAGAGTTCCTTTGCGGTTTTTCCGAAGGTTTCCGGGGTCTCGCTGCTCTGGGGCAGGACTTTATATGCCTTTTGGAGCTTGGCGACGAGATAGGCGGCAGAAACGGCGCAGCTTACCGTCACACCCAAAATCGCACCCGCAGCCGCCAAGTGGACCTTCGCGGTGATCTGCATAATGCAAAAGGCCAAAGCTAAGCCAACGATGAGCTTAATGACCGCCTCCAGCATTTGGGAACGGGAGGTGGGGCGCATATTGCCCTGCCCTTGGAAAAAGCCCCGGCTGGGGGACATAATGCCCATAAAAAGCGCACAGGGCGCAAGGCACAAAATAGCCGCCCAAGCGTCCGGCTGCTCCATTACATTTGCCAGCCAATGACAGCCCAGCACCATAACCAGCGTGCTGAAAATACCAAGACACAAAAATACCGTCCGTGAGGTTTGGTAAATCTTACGAACCTGATTGTAGCGGCCTAAGGAATTTGCTTCACTAATGAGACGGCTGGTTGCAATGGGCAGGCCTGCGGTGGAGATCATCAGAAGTACAGAGTAAATATCATAGGCTGTCGTAAAGTAGCCGTAGCCCTGATCGCCAATGATGCCCTTTAGAGGAATTTTATACAGCGCACCGATGACCTTTACCACCGCCACTGCGATAGCAAGCAGTGCCGCTCCGTGGAGGAAGCTCTGCTTATTGTTATTCTTTTCCATTTTTGTCCCCCTTTATTCCCCTTCCCGGAATAGTGTGGGAATGGCATACTGCGTAAGGGTCTGCACCACGTCACCTAAGTCTATGGTGGGGAATTGTCCGTTTTGGTAGAGTACCTTGCCCCTTACCATCGTCAGTGCTACATCGCCGCCCTTGGCGGAGAACACAAGGCTGCTCAGCACATTATGACAGGGCATCAAATGGGGCGCAGAGAAATCCACAAGAACGATATCCGCGTCCATTCCCACCTTCAGCATACCTGTGCTTTCTGCACGGCCTTGGGCTCTTGCACCGCATACGGTTGCCATCATCAGCACCGCAGGGGCAGGCATAGCAGAGGCATCGCCGCCAAAAACCCGGGCAGTCATCGCTGTGTGCCGCATTGTTTCAAACATATCCAAGTTGCCGCACTCTACTGCACCGCCGGTGCCGAGGGCTACATTCATTCCTGCTTTCACGCAAGGGGCAATAGGCGTAGTTTTTTGTCCCATTTTGCCGTAAGCAACGGGAGTCGCCACCGCAGAAACGCCCTTTTTTCCCAAGAGCTTTCTGTCTTCCTCGGTCATCGCCACACAGCCGGCAGCGGTTGCAGGCACGCGAAAGAGCCCATGGGCAGACAGCAGCTCAGCCTGCGAAAGGCCGGTGCGGTCTAAGCAGGATGCCTCCTCTTCCTCAGTCTCGGCAAGGTGAAGCTGAAAGCGAAGACCTTCCTCCAAGGCATACACACTAAGCGCCTCCCACAGCTTATAGTTACTGGTATACTCGCTGTGGATGCCGCAATCTATCATAATTCTGCCATCATCGTAGCCGTGCCATTTTTCTGCAACACGGCGCACTTCCCGGCATTGCTCGTCAGTCTCAAAGTCAAATTCTTCGTTTTCGTCAATAAAACGGTTGGCAGACAGGGCAACATTTGCCTTGATCCCTGCCTCTGCCGCTGCTTCTGCGGTAGCTGCCGGGAAATAGTAGAGGTCGGATACGGAGGTAATACCAAAGCGCAGACATTCCGCAATACCCAGAAGCGCAGAGGCCTTTGCGGCCTTGCTATCCATCTTTGCTTCCTTTTGAAGGAGCCCAGTAAGCATTTCCCGGTTTTCCGCATCGTCCAAGTAGCTTCGCAAGGCAGTGGTCGCCAAATGGGTATGGGCATTTACAAGGCCGGGGATGGCTACCATTCCGGTGCCGTCAATGATCTTTTCCGGACTTTCCTCCGGGGCAGATGGGCCTATGTAGGTGATTTTTCCGTCCGTGATGCCGATGAAGCTGCCAAAGAGCACCTCCATTTTTTCGTTCATAGTTACGACTGTCACATTGGCAATCAGCGTATCCACTTAAACACTTCCTTTCATCAGGGCAAACAGTTCTTCTTTTTGACCCAGTACATCCTGTAGCTGTCCGATGTACTGCTCCGGGAATTTGGGGTTATGGAAGCGCTGGAGCGCGCCACCGGGCAAATTCACCTTATTCATACCACCGCCACCCAAGGATAGAATGGGGTGCAATTCTTCCATCATATAGATATTATACAGGCAGTCCTGCCCATTTTTACTCCAGCCCACATTTTCAAAGCTGCCGGACATATATTTCTGCCGGTAGAGATAGTAGGGTTTATAGGAAAGACCGGAAAGGGTCTCACCCGCATAGGCCACCATCTGGGAAACCTCCTCATAGGCGGGGAGATTTGCCCGCTTTTCAAAAAGGTCTGCGCCCTTTTTCAGTGCCAAGGTATGCACCGTTATATTCGCAGGGTCTAACGCTGCCACCCGGTCAAGGGAACGGCAAAAGCCCTCTAAGCTGTCTTGGGGCATGCCTGCAATGAGATCCATATTGATGGCCGTAAAGCCGGCATCCACCGCCTGCTTATAGGCTTTTTCCACATCACGGGCTGTATGGGGTCTGCCGCAGGCGCGAAGAACGTGATCCTCCATCGTCTGAGGGTTAATGCTGATACGGTCTGCACCGCAGGCACGGATGACCCGGAGCTTTTCTTCGTCCAAGGTATCGGGTCTACCGCCCTCTACCGTAAATTCTATGCAGCGGTCAAGACTTAAATTGTCGGAAATGCCGTGCATTAACCGTTCCATTTGCGCAGCGGAGAGCGTTGTCGGTGTGCCACCGCCAATATAGACCGTGCGAACGGTATGCCCGGAGTCACGCAGTAGCTTACCGGTATAGGAAAGCTCTGTAAGAAGTGCCTCCAAATAAGGGTCTAAAAGGGATAAATTTTTGCCGACTGTGCGGCTGACAAAACTGCAATAGGTGCACCTTGTGGGACAAAACGGGATGCCCACATAAAGGGAAACATCCTGTTTTTCCATCTTCTCCACTGCCGCTACCGTGGAAAGGGAGCAATCAAGGGCCAATTTTCTCCGTTCCTCACTTACATAGTAAGTATCCCGCAAAAGACGGTCAGCACTTTCGGGTGTGCCGCCTTCCAGTAAATGCTTTGTCGTAATCTTAGTGGGGCGAACACCGGAAAGGGCACCCCATGCGGGGACTTCCGGCAGATGGGGCAGCGCAGCGTTATAAAAGCTCTGCTGCAAAATACGGCGACGCATACGGACATCTTCTTTTTCTGCCAGCATTTTCTTCACTGCCCGCGTCTTTCGGTCCCCAACACAAATTTCTGTCACAGCCGTCAACCATTTCTCTCCTCTATGCAGACGGGAGACAACGCGCCCCTCCGTCATACCCGGAAACAGCGCCATTTGCAGCTGAGAAACTGCATATTCTTCTGTATGGCCAATCAGCTCTAATTTCATACTTTTCCTCACATCTGTAGTGTCATTCCGAGCCAGTTCGCAAACTGGTGTGGGAATCTATCGAATAGGCTTATATTTTAAGATTGCCACACCAGTGACATCTGTCACTGGTTCGCAATGACAACGAATGTTTTTACAAATCTCACATATAGGGGTTATTTTCTCTCTCGTAGGACAAGGTGGTGTCCTCTGCGTGGCCGGGATACACCCGATAATCTCCCGACAGTTCCTTAAGCTTTTTTAGGGATACTGCCATATCCCCCGGATTGCTGCCGGGGAAATCTGTTCTGCCGCAGCTACCCGCAAAAAGAGTATCGCCCGAAAACATCGCACCATCGCAAAGAAGGCAGACCGAGCCGGGCGTATGCCCCGGGGTGTGGAGAATTTGAAAATCCAATCCGGCGACGGAAACGGTATCTTCATAACCGTCGGTGCTATAAAGAGGACCAGCGGTCATAAAAAAGGGCAATTTTTTCTCTTCCGGGTGGAGATAGACCGGGCAATCCGCTTTTTCTGCAATTTTCCGCACAGCACCCACGTGGTCAAAATGGCCGTGCGTCAGCAGGATTGCGGCAATCCGCTTTCCCTGCTGCATTACTGTTTCCAGTATTTTCTTTGGCATATCGCCCGGGTCAATGACCACACAGTCCTCCCTGCCCGCCTGCCAAACAAGATAGCAGTTGGTTTGGTAAGCCCCTACCGGTATCGTAAGAATTTCCATAATTTCACTTCCTGCGAGGTGTATCTAAAAGTACATCTGTGTCCAAAAGCAAGGTCACAGGGCCGTCATTGACAGACGCCACCTGCATATCCGCACCGAAAATGCCGTGCTGTGGTACATAGCCCAAGTCGGCACAGTCAGCCAAAAATCTCTCATACAGGCGGCTACCCAGCACCGGGTCTGCCGCTTCTGTAAAGCTGGGACGACGGCCTTTGCGGCAATTGCCGTAGAGTGTAAACTGGCTGACAACCAACACCTGCCCGCCCACCTCCGAAAGACCTAAATTCATTTTGCCGTTTTCGTCCTCAAAAACCCGGAGAGACAAGGCTTTTTCTGCCAAATACCGGCACTTTTCCTCGTCATCCTCGGGACCAACGCCCAAAAGGATCAGAAAGCCCTTGCCGATTTCTCCGACCACCGCTCCGTCAACGGTGACAGATGCGGATTTTACTCTTGTCAGTACTACGCGCATAGCTTTCTCCTCAATTCTGTCCCCGACGGGCACCCACCACATCGTGGATATTCAAAAGTTTATTGCGGATGGCCTCCAGCTCTGACACATTTTTGACCTCAAATCGGACGGTAAAGACGCTGTGACCGCCGGGGAGATCCTTGCCGTTTAGCTCCTTCACGCGGACACGGGCGGTTGTCATGGTCGTCGCTACGTCCAAAAGCAGGCCGTCCCGGGTAATACAGTCCAGCTCCAAGGTGGTGTCAAAGGGCTGCTCCTCCTGATTTGCCCAACGGACAGGCACCCAGCGGGCTGCCATTTCCGGGTTGTTCCGGTTTGCGGCATTGGGGCAGTCCATCCGGTGAACAGAAACGCCAAAGCCCCGGGTAATAAAGCCGATGATCGGGTCGCCCGGCACGGGGGTACAGCACTTGGAGAACTTGATCATACACGAGTCGATATCCTCCACGATGACACCGTTTGCGCTGTGGCGGTTATGCTTCGCGTTTTCGCTCTCCGGTGTAAGGCGCAGAGGGCCGGTACGCTCCGGCTGGGGACGAGATGCCCGGTTAATATCGTCGCGAATACGCCCTACTGCTTTGGTGGCAGTCAGGCCGCCGTAGCCGATGGCGGCATACATATCGTCCCAAGAGTCAAAGGCCAGTTTTTTCAGAAGGGACTGCTCCAGTTCGGGGTCAGTCAAAGCAGACAGCGGCAGCATCAGCCGGCGCATTTCTGCTTCAAAGCTGCTGCGGCCGTGGAGGATATTCTCCTCCCGCTTTTCCTTTTTGAACCACTGCTTGATTTTCGTCCGCGCCTGATTGGACTGGCAGATACTAAGCCAGTCACGGCTGGGGCCTTTGGCGGTTTTAGATGTGATAATTTCTACAATATCGCCGTTTTTCAGCGGTGTATCGATGTTGCTGATCCGGTTATTGACCTTTGCGCCCACCATAGAATTGCCGACACCGGAGTGGATGAAGTAAGCAAAGTCAATGGGCGTAGAGCCCGCAGGCATAGATACGATCTTGCCCTTGGGAGTAAAGACAAAGACCTCATCGTCAAACATATCGATCTTAAAGGAGCTGACATAGTCCTCTGCATCTGTATCCTGCTGGCTTTCCAAAAGCCGACGAATCCACTCGAAGTCCTTTTCATCTCCCCCGCCCTGCTTATATTTCCAGTGGGCGGCAACACCGTACTCTGCAGTCTCATGCATCTCCCAAGTACGGATCTGCACCTCAAAGGGTATACCCTGCACACCAATAACGGTTGTGTGCAAGCTCTGATACATATTAGGCTTAGGCGTAGAAATATAGTCCTTAAAGCGGCCGGGCACCAGATTAAACAGATCGTGGATATGACCTAACACGTTATAGCAGTCCGGAATGGAATCTACTACCACACGGAAGGCATAAATGTCGTAGAGCTCGTCAATGGTCTTACTTTGGGCGTTCATCTTCCGATAAATGGAGTAGACGTGCTTAATGCGGCCATAGGTGGAATTATGAATACCTACCTCTGCAAGGCGCAGGCGAATCCTCTCCTGAATGGCCCGCATAAAGGCCTCGTCCTTTTCCCTGTGCTCCTGCAGATGATCCATAATTTCCTGATAGGCTGTAGGGTCAATGTACCGGAGGGCAATATCCTCCAGCTCCCATTTGATCTTCTGCATACCAAGGCGGTAAGCCAGCGGGGCGTAGATATCCATCGTCTCCCGGCATTTTAAGAGCTGCTTTGCGGGCGACTGGTATTGCATCGTGCGCATATTGTGGAGCCGGTCGGCAATTTTAATAAGCACCACCCGAATGTCCTTGGACATAGCCATAAACATCTTGCGCAGGTTTTCCATCTGCTCCTGCTCGCTGCTGGTAAAGTTGGCGCGGGTCAGCTTCGTAACGCCCTCCACCAGTTCTGCACAGGTGGCACCAAAAAGCCTTACAATTTCGTCATAGGAGGCATCGGTATCCTCAATACAGTCGTGGAGCAGCGCGCCCAAAAGCGCCTCCTCATCCAGTCCCAGCTCGGCCACGATCTCTGCCACAGCCAGTGGGTGGATCACATAAGGGGAACCATCCTTGCGCTTTTGGTCTTTATGCTTTACACGGGCATATTCCACAGCCCGGTCAATGCGGTCCATATCTGCCGCCGGCATATGCCGGGCAATGGCAGTACAAAGGGACGCATATCGGTTTTCAAAGGTTTCCAAGATTATGTCTCAACTCTCTTTCGCGCGCAGCAGATGCTGCATCGTGGAACTTAAATTCAGGTCGGTTTTTTCTGCACCTATACAGGCCTTTAGCAGAATGTACTTATGCTGCTGTTTCAGGGCAAGCAGACCCACATCTGCAAAAATATCCAAGGTAACCAGCAGCTTTTGCAGACTGAGCGCCTTGCCTGACCAGCGGACGATCTTTCGGCAAAGGCTCATCGGTGTCTCCTTAATCAGACCGCCTTGGGATGCCAAATAACGCCAGATGATCCCCTGGGTCTCCCGATCAGGCAGAAGCCCCTGTGCACCCTCTGCGGTTAATGTGCCGCTGCGCAGTGCCCGGTAATACTTGGTCTCCGGGGAGCATTCTGCACTGCAGCTTGGGCGGATATCCACCACATTCATCTGCACAGCGTGCTCGCCCCGATATTCGTTTATCTGGGCTGTAAAAGCAATATCCACCGTTTCCCCCGGGCAAATGCAGGCCGTTTCCGGGGTGGCAGAAAAATAAATCGCTTGGAAGCTATACCGGCCGCTTCGGACGCGCAGACGCATATGCTTGCCGCTGCCAACCTGGCTGATTTTTTCAACAGTGAGATTTTCCATTACAAACAGCGGCTTTGGGCAGCCGGAACCGCAAGGCTCCAGTACCTTCAGTGCATCGATATTGAAAACGGTCAGGAGCTCCGGTGGAATCACACAGTCACCGCTGAGAGTGCTAACCTCTCCTGCCTGCGCATAATAGCGCGCCGCTGTACGGCACAGAGCCTCCCGGAATGCGCCGATCTTTTCGCGGCGGATCGTAAAACCTGCTGCCAGCTCATGGCCGCCATAGCTTTCCAACAGGTGCCCACTTTCTTTCAGGGCAGAAAACAGGTTAAAGCCGCCATAGCTTCGGGAGCTGGCTTTCCCGTGTTCCCCATCCAAACAGATCAGCACTGCAGGACAGCAGCATTCCTCTGCAATTCGACTTGCAACGATACCTACTACACCCTGATGCCAAGCATCATCTGCCAATACGATAGCCTCCGGCAACTTACCCTCAGGAAGCATTTCGATGGCCTGCTCATAAATGGCACTCTCCACTATCTGCCGCTGGCGGTTTAGCTCGCAAAGGCTTGCTGCCAAATGCTCTGCCTGCTTTTCATCCTTTGTAAGAAACAGTTCCACTGCCAGATGGATCTGTCCCATCCGGCCTGCCGCATTGATACGTGGTGCCAATATATAACCCACAGAAGAAGCGCTCAAATCCTGTACATTACAGCCGCAGACCTTCATCAGCGCAGCGATGCCTGTCCGGGGTGCGGTCTTCATCTGCATAAGTCCTTCTTGCACAAAGCGGCGGTTTTCTCCTTGCAGCAGCATCACGTCCGCTACCGTACCGAGACAGACGAAATCACCGTATTTCTCCAGCAGTTGCTGCTGATTGCCGCAAAGGGCAGCCGCCAGCTTAAAGGCCACACCTACACCGGATAAATTCTTATGGGGATAGCCCCCATCCGGCCTGTGAGGATCGATCACCGCTACTGCATCCGGAAGTAGCTCTTTACATTCATGATGGTCCGTAATAATCAAGTCAATGCCCTTTTGGCGGCACAGGCAGGCTTCCTCCACAGCCGTAATGCCGCAGTCCACAGTGACGATCAGCTCAACACCGCTCTGTGCAAGCTGACAGATCGCAAAGCTATTAAGGCCGTAGCCTTCTTCCAAGCGTGCAGGAATATAGGGCACACAGTCCGCCCCCTGTTCCCGCAAAAAATCCGTAAGCAGACAGGTGGCTGTAATACCGTCCACGTCGTAATCCCCAAAAACTGCGATCCTTTGACCCCGATCGATGGCGGTACGCAGCCGCTGCACAGCCGGCACCATATCCGTCAGTAAAAAGGGGTCGAAAAGAAAGTCACCCGAGCCCAAATACTGCTGCGCCTGTTTCCCATCGGTAATGCCTCGGGAGGAGAGCACCATTGCTGTCAGAGGTGCATACCCGGCACGCACCAATGCATTTACATTTTCCGCCTCGATCTTCGCCACATTCCAGATTCCGTATTTCAAAGCATAACACATCCATTATATCATTTTCTTTGTATTATAACAAAAATGTCAGCAATGCACAATAGATTTCTACATTTTTTCCGCATTCAAAATTTGAGAAAAGGCGGCGGCTGTCATCGGCGCAAGAATAAGTCCCAAAAAGCCCCAAAAACGGTAGCCGGTATAAATTGCAAACAGGGTTATCAGCGGGTCAAGTCCCAAGTTCTTCCCCACCAGCCGCGGCTCCAACACGGCACGGACACCGGCAGACAGTCCGTAAAGAATAAGATAAGAAAGTGCCCGGCCGCCCTCTCCCTGCAAAATGCTAACAACCGCACAGGGCACCAACACCGTCCCCGTTCCCAAAAGAGGCACCGCATCCACCAGTGCCACCAGTGCCGCCCAAGCAGGTGCAAAGGGAATTTTCATTAACAGAAAGCCCACCGTTACGATGCCGTAGGTTACAAGGCACAAAATAAGCTGCGCCTTTAGCCACCCCCACAGGGCACTGCGAATCCGTTTCATAGCGGGGAAATAGGTATTTTTCCACTTTTCCGGAATGTGCTGGGACAAAAACGTCCGCAGCTTCGGTAAGCGGGCTGAAAACATAAACCCTGCCAATATCCCTGTACCGATCATAAGGGCACTGTCCGGCAGAGCCCCAAGCACAGTCCCCAGCACACCGGGCAAACGGTCTGTCACCATATCCATCACAGCCGTCCCGTCGCTGAAAAACCGTTCCACCAGCCCAGAAAGCAGCGGCTGCAGCCCGTCAGGTGCCTGCTGTGCCACGCGCTGCAGCTGTGTCTGCGCCAAATGGATGCCATCCCGTGCTGTCTGCTGCAGATCCGGCAGTGCACCCATCAGAACGCCAAGCTCCCGAACCACCACTGCGCCAGCAAGAGACAAAAGCACTGCAAGTGACAGGAGCACGCTGCCCACACCGATTCCCGAGGCTACCGCCCGGGGCAGACCGCCACGGGCGGTACAAAGAGAAGTAACCGGCTCTGCCGCCAACGCAAGCAGCAGC
>JAFQPB010000009.1 GCA_017411905.1 Oscillospiraceae bacterium | reverse complement strand
GCGGGAGCAAGCCCCTGCCCTACAATGCCTTTTCGGACATAGTGTAGGGCGGGGGTTTACTCCCGCCGAAAATCCTTTATTTCATAAACTTGTCGATCGCACCGCACAGATCGTCGATGGCGTTTTCATCTCCGGCAGATACTGCGTCCACCATACAGTGGCGCATATGGTCTTTCAGTATAACCTTTCCGGTGTTATCCAGCGCGCTGCGGACAGCGGCAAGCTGAATGAGCACCTCCGAGCAGTCGTAGCCCTCCTCCACCATCTTTTTCACCTTTTCCAAATGACCGATGGCGCGGGCGAGGCGGTTTATAACTGCCTTTTGGTTTTCGTGTACGTGGCCGTGGGAATGGGCAATGCCGTGGGCGTGCATATAGGCGTGATCCTGTTCATGGATATGTTCGTGAGACATAAAAGCCGCTCCTAAATCTTTTTGTATATCATACTTGATTTTTTCAAACTTTGCAAGCCCCAGAGGGGGATATGATTGACGGAGCGATAGATTTCTGCTATACTGCAAGAAGAAAATGGGGGACTATGGAGGTAAACCTATGAGAATGCGGAAAATGAAGAATTTACAGCCCCGTACCGAGGCTTGCACTGCTTACCGGATCACCGACCCCGCAGAGCGTCAGGGCGCGTGGCGTGCGCTGAAGCCGGATGCAACGGCTCTTTGGGTAGAGGTTGGCTGCGGCAAGGGTAAGTTTACGGCAGAGACCGCCGCGGCAAATCCCGATGTGCTGCTCATTGCCATCGAACGCTGCCGGGAGGCAATGGTGGTAGCGATGGAAAAGGCGAAAAATATGGGTCTTACCAACGTGTTTTTTGTGGATATGGATGTGGCACTGATGGAAAATTGCTTCCAGTTTGGCGAGATCGATCGGTTGTTTATCAATTTTCCTGACCCGTGGCCCCGAAGCAAGAATGCCAAGCGGCGGCTGACCTTCCGAACCTTTCTGCGGATGTACTCCCGGGTGATCCGGGAGGGTGGCGAAATTCATTTTAAAACCGATAACGCGCCTCTTTTCGAGTTTACTTTAGAGGAATTGGAATTGGTAGGTTTGCCAGCGAAGAACGTGACCCGCAATCTGCACGCCAACGGGGTCGTGGGGATTATGACTGGGTATGAGGAAAAATTCCATGCCCTTGGCACACCTATCAACCGCTGTGAAATTATTACCCATCCTATTAAGGAGAGCGAAGAATGAACACCTATTATGTAGGTAATTGGGACGTTGCTGTTATCGGTGCCGGTCACGCCGGTATTGAAGCGGCACTTGCTTGCGCCCGCTTGGGGCAGAAGACCGTCCTTTTCACCATTAACTTAGACGCTGTGGGCAATATGCCCTGCAATCCTGCCATCGGCGGCACTGGCAAGGGTCACCTTGTCCGGGAGCTGGATGCTTTGGGTGGACAGATGGCGGTGGCGGCGGATGCGGCTTGTATCCAGTACCGGATGCTCAACCGGGGCAAAGGCCCGGCTGTCCATTCTCTGCGCGCCCAAGCAGACCGCCGGAAGTACCAGCAGTATATGAAGCAGGTGCTGGAGCAACAGGAAAACTTAGACTTAAAGCAAGCGATGATTACGAAGGTATTGACCGAAAACGGGCAAGTTACCGGTGTGCAGACCCAGCTTGGCGCAATTTACAGTGCAAAGGCAGCGATCCTTGCCACTGGCACATACCTCGACAGCACGGTCATTACCGGTGAAAGTGTGGCTTCCTCTGGCCCGGACGGGATGCATCCGTCTATCGGACTTGCGGAAAATTTGCGGCAGCTTGGCTTGCCGCTGCGACGCTTTAAGACAGGCACACCGCCCCGGGTAAACCGCCGCAGCATCGACTTTTCCAGGATGGAGCTGCAGCCGGGTGACGAAATTCCCGAGCCTTTCTCTTTCCGTACAGCCCATACTTTGGAAAACCGTGCTGTGTGCTATTTGACCTATACCAATGAAAATACCCACAAAATTATTCGTGAAAATCTCCACCGCAGTCCGATGTATGACGGTACGATTTCCGGTGTAGGTCCCCGGTATTGTCCCAGTATTGAGACGAAAATCGTCCGTTTTGCAGAAAAAAACCGCCATCAGCTCTTTATTGAGCCTTGTGGCTTGGATACGGAGGAAATGTATATTCAGGGCTTTTCCTCCAGTTTGCCTGAGGATGTGCAGATCAAAATGCTGCGCACTGTGCCGGGACTGGAAAAGGCAGAGATTATGCGCCCGGCCTATGCCATCGAATACGAATGCATTGATCCCACCAGTTTGTATCCTACCTTGGAAACAAAGGCGGTCTCCAGCCTTTACGGCGCGGGGCAGTTTAACGGTTCGTCGGGCTATGAGGAGGCGGCTGTACAGGGCTTTGTGGCAGGCGTGAACGCTGCCTTGAAAATTCAGGGAAAAGAGCCCTTTGTGCTAACCAGGGACACCAGCTATATCGGCACGCTCATCGACGACTTAGTGACCAAGGGTACGGAAGAGCCTTACCGCATTATGACCAGCCGTTCGGAATACCGTTTACTCCACCGTCAGGACAATGCCGACCAGCGGTTGACGGAAATTGGTGCGAAAGTTGGGCTTGTGCCCGAGGAAAGGCGGCTCCAAGTTAAAGAAAAATACGACCTTGTCCGTCGGGAACTGCAAAGGCTGGAAAGCACCGGCGTTGCTGCCAGCCCGGAGCTGAACGAAATGCTAAGCCGGTACGATTCTACCCCCGTTGCCCAGTCCGCAAGACTGGCAGATTTGCTGAGAAGACCGCAGGTGACCTATAAAGACCTTGCGCCCTTTGATAAAACCCGACCTGCGCTTCCTCTTGCGGTAACAGAAGCGGTGGAAATTCAAATTAAGTATGCCGGTTACCTTGCCCGGCAGGAAAAGCAGGTGCAGCTTTTTTTGCAGGAGGAAAGCCGTAAATTGCCCCCGGATATCGATTATGAAAAAATAAATGGTCTGCGCTTGGAGGCAAGACAAAAGCTCTCCGAGATACGCCCGGTGTCCATCGGACAGGCAGGTCGCATCTCCGGTGTCAGCCCGGCAGACATTGCCGTCCTCTTAATTTACTTGGAACAAAATAAGCAATAAAAGCGGTGCGTGATGCGCCGCTTTTTACTACAAAACGTAAAGGAGAATACACAGGGCTTGCAGAATGCTGCCGCCAAGAACAAATAGGTGAAAAACAGAGTGCATATACCGGAGCTTGGTACCAAGGCCATATAAAATGGCGCCGATTGTGTATACGATGCCACCGGAAAGCAACAGAAGAAAGCCGGGCATTGCCAGTACCTGCAAAAGGGGCTTTAAGGCAATGAGAATACACCAGCCCATACCGATGTAGCAGATCATAGAAAGAACATTGTATTTTTTTAGATCAATGGCGGTCAGGGTGGTGGCCAAAGCAGCAAGGCCGTACTCAATAACTAAGATGAGAAACGCCCACTCCGGAAAAGCGGGGCGAAGGGTGCAAAGTACAATGGGCGTGTAGGTGCCGGCAATGAAAAAATAAATGGCGCAGTGGTCGATAATTTGCAAAACTTTTTTGCCCGTTCCCGGCCGCAGAGCGTGGTACACGCTGGAAATGGTGTATAGCAGAATAAAAGAAACACCATAAATGAAACCGCCTGCAAATTTCCAGCCGTCAAGCGCGGCAAAAGCCTTCCAAAGGCAAAAGAGAAACACGAGGACGCCAATGCCGCCACCTACAATATGGGTAACGGTATTCATAACTTCCTCACCTCGGGTATAGTCGGGCAAAAGCCGGTCTTTTAGCTTGGTACGTTTCATAAAAGCCTCCCTATAAGTTCATAAAGAACCGATACAAAGATATTATATAACCTATAACGGAATTATATACCATCCATTTACGGTTGTCAAGTTCTTTGTGAACCGATGAAGAGTTTTTGTTGACTTTTATTTACCTTTAATGTATAATAAAAGTCAATAAGGAGTGGTGAAAATGAGCGAAAAGGTACAAAATATGCAGGCTTTCCGTATGCCGCGCTATCAGGAAATTCCCAATGTGGGTCTTTATTTGGAGCAGGTTACCCGGTATATCGGGGAATGCTTTACGCCGATTATGGATGGCGCGATTACGGCATCGATGATCTCCAACTATGTAAAGCGTGGGATGGTTACCAATCCGGTCAAGAAGCAGTACAGCCGGGAGCAGATCGCCTGTCTCATCTATATCACGGCAGTAAAAACTGTTCTGACTATGGAGGATATTCGCCTGATGTTCCAGATTCAGAAGGAAGTTTGTGAAGTGCAGGTCGCCTATGATTATTTTTGCGGTACGCTGGAGCATATGCTCTCTGCAATCGATGCGGGAGAGGAAATTCCGGCATTGCCTGCAGGAGAGGCTGAGGAAAAGATTATGCTCCATAATACCGTTGTTGCGGTCGCCCACACTGTTTGCCTGCGCAAACGGTTTGCGCAGATGCAGCAGCTACAAAGTGAGAAAAAGGAAGATGCATAAAAAATCTGCGAGCAAAATGGCTCGCAGATTTTTGTTATGATTGGGCAGTTTGGAGCTTGGCCAATTCTTCCTCCTCGAGGACGCGGTAGGCAACCTTGCCCACCAAGGTCTTGGGCATTTCGTCCTTGAAGACGATGTCGCAGGGCATAGCGTATTTTGCTACGTGCTTGCGGCAGTAGGCAAGAAGAATTTGCTTTGTCTCCTCGTTTGCCTGCGCCTCGGGCACAAGCTTTACGAAGGCTTTGACCTTTTGCATCTTGTAGGAGTCGGGGATGCCAATGACACAGCTCATTTGTACCAGTTCGTGGGCGTCCAAGATGTTTTCAATCTGGGCGGGGTAGACATTATAGCCGGAGGTGATGATCATCCGCTTGGCGCGGCCCTTAAAATAGACGAAACCCTGCTCGTCCATAGTGCCAAGGTCACCGGTGTAGACCCAAGTCAGACCGTCTGCGTGGGTACGGAGAGTTTGTGCAGTCTCCTCGGGATGGTGCATATACTCCTTCATCACGGTGGGGCCGGCCAGTAAAATTTCGCCCTCCTGGCCATAGGGCAGCTCTTTGTCGGTGCCCGGTTCTACGATCTTAATATATGTATCGGGGAAGGGAAGGCCGATAGAGCCTTCCTTATAAATATGGGTGGGGGTCAGGCAGCAGGCGGTGACGGTTTCGGTGGTGCCGTAGCCCTCCCGCACCTGAATGGTGGCCTTGTGGTCATAGAGGAATTTGTCAAATTTCTTTTTCAGCTCAATGGAAAGACTGTCGCCGCCGGAGAATACGCCTTTCAGGCAGCTCAGGTCTGCGCCATCCATATCTGGCAGCCGCAAAAGGGCTTCGTAGAGGGTGGGAACACCGGCAATGAAATTGCAGCGGTGCTTCACAAGGTCTTTTGCGTAGGTCTTGGGAGTGAATTTGGGCACTAAGATACAGCGGCCGCCATTAAAGAGCATACTGTGGATGCAAACGCCAAGGCCAAAGCCGTGGAATATAGGCATTGCGGCCAGCATCTTGTCACCGGGGCGGAACATCGGAGTGGTGGCACCGATCTGCGCGCCAAGGGCGTTAAAATTGCGGTTGGAAAGCACGATGCCCTTGGTGGTGCCGGTGGTGCCGCCGGAATAGAGGATGACGGCGGGGTCTTCGCTGTTTCGGGCAACACGGAAATTCTCATCGGTGCTTGCGCCCAGCTTTAAGAAATCCTTCCATCGAACGATGGGGGCATCGGCAGGGATTTTCTTGATTTTTCTGCCCTGTGTCAGCGCATAGCCGAGCTGCATAACAGGGGAGAGGGCATCCTTAATGCTGGCGATTACCAAATTGTTTAGCTTGGTGTTACCGCGGACACGGGCAAACTTGCCGTAGAATTGATCTAAGGTAATGGCAAGGACACTGTCAGACTCGTTTAAGTAAAATTCAATCTCCTTCTCGGCAGATAGGGGGTGGATCATATTGCAGATACCGCCGATGCAGTTGATGGCATAGAAAAAGTAGATGGACTGGGGACAGTTGGGCATCGCGATGGTGACTTTGTCGTTTTCCCGGACACCCATTGCCTTCAGGGATTTTGCGCAAATATGGATATTTTTCACAAGCTCGCGGTAGGTGGTAGACTTACCCATAAAATCAAAGGCGACGGCATCGGGATGCTGCGCTGCTACCTTTTCGATGGCTTCACACATCGTGCCGTCGAAATAGTCAAGGTGCATAGGCACATCGCCTAAGGAATCCTTCCAAGGTGTTTTGGCGGTGATCATCAGTAGTCCACCTCCTCGCTAAGGGGCTTTTCCAAAAGCTCGGGATTTTCGATCAGAGTTTTAAGAAGCTTGACGGTGCGGGAATAATAGTAACCGTCGGCAATGCGCTCGTCAATGGTAAGGCCCAAGTCCACGCACTCTCTGATCTCGCTGGTGCCGTCCTCGTTGTAGAAAGGACGCTTTTTCTTTTCACCGATGGTGCAAAATACGGAGCAGGTACCCCAGTTTGCTAAATGGTGATAGCCGGCCTGCAGTTTAATAGAGCCGAGGTTGGAAAGGTAAACGGAGCCGTAGAAGGGATCACCGTCGGTAACATCCTTCGGCATCCAGCCGTGGCGATCCGCCCAGCGGGCAACCGCGCCTACAAACTTGGTCAAAAAGCCGGGGAGGCTGGCAACGGCATTGAGGCTTTCTGTGCCGCCGTCTAATTTATCACTGCGGCAGAAAGACACCTGACGGTAAATTTCGTTGTGAATGTCGTCAATGGTTTCGTCACCGTTTACCTTCACCTGCGCCAAGGCTTCCGCACCGTCGTCGGAAAATACCTTCTTGACGGTAAAGGAGGCAGAGGTCTCCTTGTGCATATACATGGTGTTATTGGCAATAAAACGGTTCATTTTTGGCCGTAAAACCATCGTTTTCAGTACAGCGGTGACGATGACCTGAAAGAGGTTATAGCGGTATTCAGGGTTTTCTGCGTTCTTTTGGGCAAGGTAGGTATTGACCTTAGTCAGGTCAATGCGCTGGCTGATAAAGGCTTCGTTGTCGCAGCGGGTGGGGAATATCAGGGGCATAATTACGTGCATAGAGTGGATTTTCTTCAGCTTATAGCCGTCTTTTCTGTCTCCAAACTTTTTACCCATTATTTTCTCTCCTTTTTAGCGGGCGGTTTTTGCCCAATATCCACATAATTGTAACATATGTTTACAAATTATTCAAGAAAAAACTCCAATAATCGCCCTGTTTGTTCGCCCTGTTGGTGGGATATAATTGCCGGTAAGTGCAGAAAAAACTTGCGTTTCACATACAATTTATGTATAATAATACAAACAAGACCTATAAGGAGGCTTCTATGTCCTATACTGTATTTACTGACGGCTGCTCCAATCTTCCCAATAATCTTTTACAGGAGCTGGACATCCGCGTTCTGCCTTGCAGCTATATGCTGGATGGAGAACCGGGTGTGTTTGATGGGGATCTGGAGGCCTTCGATACCCACGCCTATTATAACAGGCTCCGTGCCGGTGCGGTGATGAAGACCAGCTTGATAAACAGTCAACTGTTTATGGATCATTTCCGCCCGGAACTGGAAAAGGGTAAGGATATCGTTTATGTTGGACTGTCCTCCGGTGTCAGCGGTACATTGCAGGCGGGGAAAATTGCTGCGCAGGAGCTTATGGAAGAATTTCCCGGACAGACTGTCAGGGTGGTGGATTCCTTGGGTGCGGCCTTTGGCCCGGGATTGCTGGCCTGCCGGGCGGCAGATCTCCGAAATGAGGGCAAGTCGGCCTTGGAAGCCGGAGAGATTTTGGATGTGGAAGTGAAGCATCTTTTGCAGATATTTACGGTGGATGATCTCAACTTCCTGAAGCGTACAGGCCGGGTCAGCGGTGCAACCGCCGCGATCGGTACGATTCTCAACATTAAGCCCCTTTTGTGGGGCGACCCTACCGGCCATATTGTGGCACTCAGTAAATGCCGGGGCAGAAAAAAGGCCATAGAGGCGATCTTGGATATTTACCGTAACCGTGCCATCGATGCGCAAAATCAAAGAATAGCCATTTCTCATGGTGATTGCTTGGAGGAAGCGGAGGAGCTTGGCAGGCGGGTGTGCGAGATATGCAAGCCGAAAGAGCTGATTATTTGTCCCCATGAGCCCTTTACCGGCTCTCATGTTGGGCCGGGTATGCTGGCGCTGTATTTCTTTGGCGAGGAAAGATAAAAATAGCCTGACGCAGAAATCTTTCTGCATCAGGCTATTTTTATATAGAAAACAGAATAGAGCAAAGAGCAAATAAGAGCATAGTAATCAACGTCAGCACGGAAAGCGCGGAGGAGATATGTACCCGCTCCTCATTTTCAGTGGAGAAAATGGGGATAATGTAAGGCGGCGGCAGAATGAACAGCACAATGAGTGCGCCTTCGAACATCATGCCTTCCAACAAGGTGCGGTTTACAAGCGTCAAAATACCCAGCATACCACCGGCAATTACTAAGCGAAGGAACACCAAACTGCCTGTTTTCTTCCAATTGATTTCTTTAAAGACAAGATCGAAGCCCACGGCAAAGAGGATGATCGTGCCGGTGGGAGCGGAAAGGAAATCTGTGACAGATTCGATGACAGTGCTCACACCCCAAGCCCGAAAAAGATCATAAAGACCGCTTGCGCCTACGATAAGACCGGAAATAACGGCGATCAGCAGGGGAGATGTAAAGATGTCTTTTACCAAAGCTTTGGGGCTGAAACAACCGGTCAGTAAAGCTTTGTAAACCGTAAAGACGAAGATCTCCTGCCCCAAAGAAAGCATTGCAAAAGCGGAAAGGCTTTTGTCCGGAAACAACAGTCCGAACAGAGAAAAGCCCAGCATGCCTGCTTCAAAGCCGGAGGTAATAAAGGGCGCGGTCTTGCTGCCGGATTTGCTGATTTTTGTCAGCAGGAAGCCTGCCGCCAGCATTGCGCAGCAGGAAGTAAAAATGATCACCGGTAGCAATATGGCGGAAAGGGAATAGGATGCCGTGGCGAAAGAACTGAAAAGGACAAAGGGGAGTGTTAGATGGATGACCACCTTTTTCAGCGTCTCTACACCGTCTTGGGTCAGAAAACCCCGGCTGCGACACAGCGCACCGATGCCCAGTGCCACAAAGACCGGCAAGGCGGTGGAGGCGACAGAAAGCACCGTTCCCATAAATTACTTGATAACGCCCTTTTGGACGATGACATTGGCATAAATGGCGGTTTCGCCGGTCTGGATGACGCAGTAGCAGTCCTTGGCTTCGTCGTAGAACTTGAAGCGGTCGATGTTACCTACAGCATCTGCACCACGATCGTCATATTTGGCCACGATTTCCTTGTAGGTCTCCCATACAGGAATGACGAGATCTTTGTCGCACTCCATCTTTTCCATCAGGATAACAGGCTTTTCCACATAGGTATCGGTGGGGATGACTTGCAAAATAGCATCCAGCAGCTCGGGAACGCCGTGGCCGTCGGCCCGCAGGAAGATGGCGCCTTTGGCTTTTGCCATGGCTGCGCCGGGGAAGTTGCCGTCACCGATGCAGATGCGGTCACTATGGCCCATTTCGCACAGAACCTTCAAAAGCTCAGGGGAAAGAATAGAAGGGATATTTTTCAGCATAAAATTACCTCCGTTTTGGAAAAGTGGCGATCTTGCGACCGCCACTTTTTAGTTTGGGAATTACTTATACATAGGACCATAAGTAGCGCAGGCGCGGTAGTCCTGGCCTTCCTTGTCCATACCGAATGCGTTCCAGCAAGCGGGACGGTAGATGTCGTCCTCGGGAACGTTGTGCATACATACGGGGATGCGCAGCATAGAGCACATCGTAATGAGGTCAGCGCCGATGTGGCCGTAGGAGATCGCGCCGTGGTTGGCACCCCAGTTCATCATAACCTCATAAGCGGTCTTGAAGGGAGAGCCTTCCTTGCCATCGCAGCGAGGTGCGAACCAAGTGCAGGGCCAAGTGGGGTTGGTGCGTTCCATCAGGGTATCGGAAACCTCATCGGGCAGGTTGACAGTCCAGCCTTCTGCGATCTGCAGAACGGGGCCCAGACCCTTCACAAGATTCATACGGATCATGGTGCAGGGCATTTCTGCCTTGGTGGTGTAGTGGCTGGAGAAGCCGCCGCCACGGAAGTTGTCCTGACCGGCCTCGCACCATACGGTAGCGTCGGTCATCTTCTTGATATCTTCCTCGGTAACCTCCCACCACTTCTTCATCGTGGCATTGCCGTTTTCGTCGGTGCAGACACCGGAAGCGTCCAGGCAGGCTGCGCCGGAGTTAAGCAGGTGGATAATGCCGTTAGACTCTGCGGCCTTGCCCTCAAGATCGTAGCCGGTAACGCGCTTAGTAGCCTCACCGGACCAGTAAGTACGGACATCGGCAAAGATCTGTGCACGATGGGTCAGCAGACGCATCATCAGCATACTCATACCGTTGAGAATGTCGTTCTCAGTAGCCAGCGTATAGGGCTCACGAGCACCCTCGTAGTCAAAGGAGGAGGAAAGTAGGGCTTCGGGATAGTCACAGTTGGGCCAATGGTCGGTCCACTGACGCTGACCCTGGAAGCCACCGGCGATGGCGTTGTGACCAACCTTTTCTTCCTCGAACTTGTCAGAGAGATTGGGGTTGCCTGCCATCAAATCCTTGATGATGCAGTACATCTTAACGGTGAATTCCCACTGCTTTTCCTTTTCTTCGGGAGTGAACTTAATGCGAACCTTCTCGCCCAGGAATTCAACTTCCTCGGGGTTGTCGTCGCGACCTTCCTTGCAGTGTTCCTTTGTCCAAGCCAGAGCCTTCTGGAACTCTTCCTCGTTGTAAATGCCCTCTTCCATACGGCGGAGGATCTCTACCTCGTCAACGGACTCCACGCGCATACCGAAGTACTCTTCCAGTACGCTCTGATCCATAATAGAACCGGCAATACCCATACACTGAGAGCCAATCTGCAGGTAGGACTTGCCACGTATGGTAGCAACAGCAACAGCGGCGCGGCCGAAGCGCAGCAGCTTTTCTTTTACATC
>JAFQPB010000008.1 GCA_017411905.1 Oscillospiraceae bacterium | reverse complement strand
TTTTTGACGGGGTACTGACCCGCCGGACGGTGCTGAAAAATACAGGGGATAAACCGCTGCAAATCACCAAAATAATGAGCAGTATGGTGGACTTACCCGGTGACTTTGCAATGACCACCTTTGACGGCGGTTGGATCGCGGAAATGCGTAAACACACCGCCCCCGTTACCCAAAACCGGGTGGTCAATGAAAGCACCACCGGCTTTTCTTCCCATCGGCATAACCCCGGTTTTATGCTGAGTGCCCCGGATGCCACCGAGGAAAGCGGTGTGGTCTACGGCTTTAACCTTGTGTATTCCGGCAACCATTACGGCAGTGCCCAAAAGTCTCTCCAGGGCTTCACCCGTGTGCTGCAGGGCATTTCTCCCGACAATTTCCTGAAAGAGCTGCTTCCCGGCGAACGTTTCGAGACCCCAGAGGCGGTGATGGCCTTTTCAGAAAATGGCTTCCACGGTTTGTCCGAAAAAATGCACGCCTTTGTGAATACCTGCATTGTGCCGAAATATTGGCAATATAAGGAACGTCCAGTCCTTTTTAACAACTGGGAAGGCTGTATGTTTGATTTTAACCACCGTAGACTTGTAAATTTGGCAAAGGATGCCAAGGAGCTTGGCTGCGAGCTGTTTGTTTTGGATGACGGCTGGTTTGGCCAGCGAAATAGCGACACAGCGGGCTTGGGCGACTATACTGTCAATAAAAAGAAGCTGCCCTACGGCCTGTCCGGCCTTGCGAAAAAGATCAACGAGCTGGGGATGGACTTTGGCTTGTGGTTCGAGCCGGAGGCGGTCAATCCCGACTCTGACCTCTACCGCGCCCACCCGGATTGGGCATTGACTGACAGCTTTTCGCCTTTGACAGGCAGAAATCAGCTTCATTTAGATTTAACCAAGCAGGAAGTGCGTGACTATATCGTCGAAAATGTCTGTAGTATTTTGGACAGCGCGCCGATCACCTATGTTAAGTGGGATATGAACCGCCACAGTATCGCATTAGGCACAAAAGCCCACGACTATATTTTGGGGCTTTATGAGGTTCTTGACCGAATTTTTACGCCCCGTCCCCATATTCTGCTGGAAAGCTGTTCCTCCGGCGGCAACCGGTTTGACCTTGGTATGCTGTGCTACGGCCCACAGGTTTGGTGCAGCGATGATACAGACCCTATCGAACGGCTGACGATACAAGAAAACCTCTCCTATCTCTATCCCCAGTCTACCTTTGGTGCCCACGTCAGTGCCGCGCCCCACGCCCAAACGCTGCGGGTCACACCGCTGTGCACCCGGGGAAATGTGTCCTTTTTTGGCTGTTTAGGCTATGAATTGGACTTAAAACACCTATTAAAATTAGAGCGGGAGCAGATTGCAGAGCAAATTGCGTTTTATAAAAAATATCGCACTGTTTTCCAGTTTGGCCAGTTTCACCGCCTGAAAAACGGCTGGCAGGTCATAAAAGAAAATACTGCCTTGGCGGCAGTATTTCGCAAGCTCCTGCCGGCTGCTCCCGGCTATGAGACCCTGTGCCTGCAGGGCTTGGACAGGGAAAAGCAGTACCGCTTTACAACCTTTGCCCAAAAGCTGCGGATCGGCCAGTTTGGCAGCCTGATTAAACACGTTGCACCTGTGGACTTAGACCCCAACGGAATGGTACTGCGCACGGCAGACCGTCTCATTACAATGCCCGATGGCAACCAGCAGCTTTCTGCCTCCGGCGGGGCACTGATGGCAGGTGTGCGTTTGCTGCCTCTGTTCCGGGGAACGGGCTACGACCAAAACCAGCGCACCCTTTCCGACTTTGGCTCGGACCTATATATTATTGAGGAGGAAAACGAAAGTGAAAACACTTGACGATCGTAACCGCGTGTATTTCGGCCTTGGCACCATTGGCCGGGATATGTTCTATTCCTTTGAAGCAAATACACTCCTGTACTTCTTATCCGATGTACTGAGCCTGCCTGTGTGGGTCTTTGCTGCGGCCAGTATGATCTTGTCTGTGATGCGTATTTTTGATGCCTTTAATGACCCTATTACTGGCCTTGTTATCGACAATATCCGCTCCCCTTGGGGAAAATTCAAGCCTGCTATTTTAGTGGGCGGTGTCCTTAGTGCGATTTTCTCGGTGCTGCTTTTTGCGGGCATCGGCGAGGGCTGGGGCTTTGTCATTCTATTCGGCTTTGCCTATCTTTTGTGGGATATTACCTACGGCATCAATGATATTGGCTACTGGACGCTGCTGCCGGTGCTGTCTTCTGACCAGAAGCAGAGGGAAAAGACCGGCGCATTTGCCCGTATCTGTGCCAATGTGGGTATGTACATCGTAATGGTAGCTTGGCAGCCTGTTACCAGCGCATTAGGCGATACCCCTGCTGTTTGGTTCTGGTGTGCGGTTGTGGTTGCAGTACTGTTTGTGTTGGGACTGCTGTTCCCGCTCCTTGGCATTAAGGAAAAACGGGTAGCGCCTGAAAAGCAGGAGTCTACCACCGTTAAGCAGATGTTCCGTGCGTTGCTGAAAAACGACCAGCTTATGTGGACGACTTTAGCAATGGGACTTTTTATGGTGGGTTACTGCACTACCGTCAATTTTGCTGTGTATTATATGAAGTACCTGTTCGGTGACGAGGGGATGTATGTGGTGCTGGTGGCAGTTGTAGGCGTTTCTCAGCTTAGCACACTGGCAGTCTATCCTGCTGTTGCAAAACGGATGAACCGCCGCAGCCTGTATACTCTGGGTACCGTCTTGGTGCTTGCAGGCTATGCCATCTTCTTCTTTGCAGAAATTTCCCTTATCCTGATCGCACTGGGCGCAGTGTTGGTATTCGTAGGGCAGGCATTTATTCAGACGCTGATGCTGATGTTCCTTGCAGACACCGTGGAATACGGTCAGTGGAAGCTGGGCAAGCGAAACGAATCCATTACCTTCTCTATCCAGCCCTTCATCAATAAGATCGGCGGTGCGATCGCCACCGGTATTACCAGTATGACCCTCATTTTGGCCGGCATCAAGGTCGATGGTGGCACAGTGGATGCCATCGATAGCACCGGCAAGCTGACGGTAAAGCTCGCAATGTTCGTTATTCCCCTGATTATGATCGTAGTCGGCTATATCGTATACCTCAAAAAGTATAAGATCAGCGAAGCGTTCTACAGCGAAATACTCAAGGACTTGGAAGCAAGAGAAGCAGAATAAAATATATCCGGCAGAGAACTCTCTGCCGGATCATTTTATAACTTATAAGGCCTTAAATACCGCTCCTGACTGGTGGGGGCAGGCTTGGCGTAAACGCCGGATACAAGCCCCATCATTGCGTACAGGGATATAATAGACGAGCCGCCGTAGCTGATAAAGGGGAGGGTTAGACCGATAACGGGCAGAAGACCCATACACATACCCACGTTGATAACCACTTGGAAGATCAGTGCAGCGGCACAGCCGAAGCAGACCATCCGCCTTAAGTAGTCCTGACTGCGGGTGCCGACCCAAAGGATGCGGGAGATGATAGAAAACAGCAAAACAAGGACACAAAGACAGCCGATGAAGCCTAATTCCTCGCCAATGGCAGAGAAGATAAAGTCCGTATGCTGGGCATACAGGGCATCGGGGGTCTGGGTGCGATGACCGTTAAACAGTCCCTGTCCCAATAGTCCGCCACCGGTAAGGGACCGGAGAGAACGGACGGTGTGATACCGAACGCCTAAACCGTTGGGGTCTAAGGTGGGGTCAAAGATCATCAAAATACGGTTGCGCTGATAGTTGCCCAACAGCGGCCAAATAATGGGCGTGGCAGCAGCGAGGGCACCAAAGCCGCACAAAAACCAGACAACGCTGACACCGCCTGCAAAGGCCATCACAAGGAAGATGAAAACAAAAATAAGAGAAACACCCAAGTCCTTGGAGACCACAAGATTCAGACCGATCAGCGCACCGGTTACCAAACCGATATGTAAAACGGAAAACAGGTGGGAGGGGCGGTTTTGATGGGATGCCATAATGGAGGCGAGTATCAGTACCAAAGGCAGCTTGCAGATCTCAGCCGGCTGTATATGGATGTTGATGACGGGAATCGGAATCCAGCTTTTGTTACCGGTGCCGTTGTCTGTGCCGAAGGGAATCAGCATCAGAATCATCGTAAAGCAAAGGAAAATCAGTGCCCGGCGGTGTTCGGAGAAAAAGTCTGTATTGATCGAAGAAAAAAAGGCATAACAAAAAATGCCGATAAATGTGGAGGCTACCTGTACGATCAAATACCGGGTATAGCCTGCGGAGCTGACATTGGTAGTACTGGCGATGACAAACCAGCCGAAAACGGTGGTTACAAGGCACCGGAAAAGCAGGGTGAGATCTGCTTTTCGGAAAAAGTTCCGAACAAAACTGGCAATATATTTCATAGCAGACCCTCCTTCTGCAAAGATAAAAACATTGTACCACGAAGAAGTGAAAAAAACAAGGCTGTTCCCTTTGGAACAGCCCTGAAATTTTATGCCAAATAAATTGCCTTGCAGGCAAGCATCGTCATATAGCAGTCCAGCTTGGAAACAAGCTCCATCGGTGCGTGCATAGACAGCACAGGAACGCCTGCGTCAACAGTGACGATATTCCGGTTTGCCATATAGGCAGCTACCGTGCCGCCGCCACCTTGATCCACTTTACCGAGGGTGGCGATCTGCCACAGAACACCGGCATTATCCAGCGTGGTACGGACGTGCCCCATAGCCTCGGCAGAGGCGTCGGACGCGCCACCCTTGCCACGGGAGCCGGTGTACTTACAGATGGAAATGCCCCGGTTTAGCATACTGTTATTGCGCTTGTCACAGGTCTCGGGGAAATTGGGGTCGAAAGCGTTGGAAACGTCTGCACTGAGGCAGAAGGAGTTTTCAAAGCAGCGGTTTAAGCTTGCGCCGGTGCTGTCGCACAGATCCTGCATAAAGGTATCAAACACCCGGCTTTGCATACCGGAAATACCTACGGAGCCGATCTCCTCCTTATCGGCAAGAATACAAACAGCGGTGTGGGTGGGGATGTCCATAGTGAGAAGGGGCTCAATTTCTGCATAAGCGCAGACCCGGTCATCGTGGCCGTAAGCACCTAAAAGACTGCGGTCTAAACCTACCTCGCGGCAGCGGCCGGCAGGCACGATGGTCAGCTCAGCAGAGAGGAAGTCAGCTTCGACAAGACCGTACTTTTCGTTTAGCAGCTTCATAATGTTCAGCTTCACGAGCTCTGCGCCCTCGCCCTCGATAGGCTCCGTGCCCAAAATCACATTTAGCTGCTCGCCAACAATACCCTCAGCAAGGGGCTTCTTCATTTGATCGGCAGACAGATGAATGAGCAGGTCAGAAACGCAGAGGACAGGATCGTTATCATCTTCGCCAATGGTGATGGTGATAACAGAACCGTCTTTGCGGTAGACTACGCCGTGCAGTGCCAGAGGTACCGTTACCCACTGATACTTTTTGATGCCGCCGTAGTAATGGGTCTTGAAGTAAGCGATCTCGGAATCCTCATAAAGGGGATTGGGCTTTAAGTCCATACGGGGGGAATCTACGTGGGCAGCGCAGATATTTGCGCCCTCGTTCAGGGAAGCAGAGCCGATGACGGCCAAAATAATGCTCTTGCCTCGGTTATTCTTATATACCTTGTCGCCGGGCTGGAGCTTCATACCGGGAACGAGAGCCTTAAAGCCGTGCTTCTCGGCAGTTTCGGAAGCCCAAGCCGTTGCTTCCCGCTCGGTCTTGCAGGCATCCATAAAAGCACTGTACCGCTTGCAATAGGCTTCCATTTCTATTCTTTGCTCATTGGTCAAGGAGGCATAGCCGTTTTTAGGCGCATTGAAAAGGGAAGTGCGCAGTTCTTCTGTAGTCATAAACAATTCTCCTTTGCTTTCATTCTGCTTTCATTATATCCAGTCCCCATAAAAATGCAAGGCATTTCTTGCGGAAGGCTTCCTCAGTTTCGTTATTACTAAGGGAAAAATCGCAAAGCTTGCTAAATTCTTCATCAGCTCTTTGAGCGCGGATGCGAGAAAGTGCATATTCTTCCGAAATGCCGTCCCGGGTTGTGAGTCGCCGGGTGCGCATTTCCTCCGGTGCGGTGACCGCAACTGTCACATCACAAAGGGACGCAAGGTCACCCTCGAAAAGACCGATGGCGTCAATGGCGATGAGCGAAGGTGTGCTTGGGAGCATACGAAGGACTTCTTTTTTTACTGCTTTGTGGGTGATTTCGTTTAAGTCGCGGAGAGAATTTCCATCGGAAAAGACCGTTTTTCCCAGCTTTTTCCGGTCGAAAACGCCATTTATAAAAGCATCGGGGAAGCGGTTTTCGATGGCAGATAGCATTTCTCTGTCTGTTTCCAAAAGGCGGTGATAAACCTGATCGCAGTCGATGACTGTGCCGCCAAGCTGAGAAACGACCTCCAAAAGCGTGGATTTTCCGCAGCCTGTACCGCCGGTTATTCCTAAGATAAAGTGCCTTTTTCGGGGGTTTATCCGCTGAAAACCGGCCGCTTTTTCCAGCCGGTTCTGGACAGCCAGCGCCTTACCGCTGCCCTTGGGACACCGGGCAAAAACGGTGCCGATACTGGGATCGTCCAGCTCCCGCAGCGCTGCAAATAGACCGGCAGTTAAGGTGTCCATATCGCTGCTTTTGCCGTAGGCAAGGGGAAAGAAGGGAGTAAATGCTTCCAGTTCTTCTTCGAAGCAAAGCACCCGATTGCCGGGAACAAAGTGCTTTTCAATATAGGACGTTGCGGCAATCAAGTCTCCGTCTACAATGACGACCCGGCAGTCCGGGGCGTAGTGGCGGTATTTCATACCCGGAGCCTTGACCACTTCGTCCTTGTCTACAGAGAAAGAGACGGCTTTGTCAATAATCAGTTCACCAAGGATTTCCCGGAGCTGTTCCGGGGTAATGCCGCCGGGGCGCAGAAGCCGGGGCGTACCCTCGGACAAATCCACAATAGTAGACTCCACACCTACCCGGCAAGGGCCACCGTCCACAATGGCATCGATTCTGCCGTCGTGGTCGTGGAGCACATGCTCCGCGGTAGTGGTAGAGGGCTTGCCGGAGAGATTAGCTGACGGCGCGGCCAAGGGAACACCGGCAAGCGCAATGATTTTTCGGGTAATGTGGTTATCCGGACAGCGGATGGCTACAGTGGAGAGGCCTGCGGTGGTACACTTGGGAACATTCTCCCGGGCGGGCAGTACCATCGTCAGCGGCCCAGGCCAAAAGGCCTCTGCCAAGCGGTAGGCACTCTCCGGGATGGAATGGCACAGTAGCTCCATTTCACTGGCCTCTGATACGTGTAAAATCAGAGGGTTGTCCTGCGGGCGGCCCTTGGCAATAAATATTTTTGCCACCGCCTCCGGATCGAGGCCATTGGCGGCTAAGCCGTATACTGTTTCGGTGGGGATCGCCACAAGCCCGCCGGAAAGAAGAATATCTGCGGCGGTTTTCGCTGTACCGGGCGCATTGCCGGAAAGAAGCAATGTTTCCATAAATGGCCTCCTTTCTAAAAGACAAGGGAGCAGCAAAGCTGCTCCCATAAAGGCTTAGAGGGTGGGTTGATTTGCAGCTTCGATGATCTGCACGAACTTTTCGGGAACGAGGGATGCACCGCCGATGAGACCGCCGTCAATGTCAGGCTGTGCCAGCAGCTCAAAAGCGTTCTTCTCGTTCATAGAGCCGCCATACAGAATGGAGATGGTACGGGCGGTCTTGGAGGAGTACAGCTTACGTACAACGGTACGGATGCCTTCGCAGACTTCCTGTGCCTGCTCGGGGGTGGCGGTCATACCGGTACCGATAGCCCAAATGGGCTCGTAAGCGATAACGACCTTTCGGATCTTATCTTCGGGAACATTCAAAAGACCCAGCTTGATCTGCATAGCGATCCACTCGGTGGTGATGCCGGCCTGACGCTGCTCGAGGCTTTCACCGCAGCACATAATGGGGATGAGGCCTGCATTGAGAGCGGCCAGTACCTTAGCATTGACATCCTGATCGGTCTCACCCATAGCGCGGCGCTCGGAGTGGCCGATGATAACGTACTTGCAGCCTGCATCTACCAGCATACCGGTAGAAATCTCACCGGTGTATGCACCGGAAGCATTTGCGTTACAGTTTTCTGCACCGATGCCAACCCGGGTCTCGCGCATAGCGCGCACCGCTGCGGGAATGCAGACAGCGGGAACGCACAGAGCTACGTCGCACCAGCGACCCTTGGGCATAATAACCTTCAGGTTCTGCATAAACTCCTTAGTCTCGGAGGGGGTCTTGTTCATTTTCCAGTTGCCGGCAATGACGGTCTTACGGTATTTTCTGTTCATAATTATTTCTCCTATTATATATGCATCGATAAACGATGTTATTTACAAAATTATTGTAGAGCGGGGGCTTGCTCCCGCCCTACAGTATATAATCTAAATTACTTGTCTTCCAGACAAGCAATGCCGGGCAATTCTAAGCCTTCCAGGAACTCGAGAGATGCGCCGCCGCCGGTGGAAATGTGGGTGATCGCATTGGCAAAGCCAAGCTGCTCACAAGCGGCTGCGGAGTCACCGCCGCCAACAATGGTCACAGCATCACTGTCGGCCAGTGCCTGTGCAACAGCGATGGTGCCCTTTGCCAAGGTGGGGTTTTCAAATACGCCCATAGGGCCGTTCCAAACAACGGTCTTGGCAGACTTAGCGGCAGCAGCGAATACCTCGCAGGCCTTGGGGCCGATGTCCAGACCCATCTGGTCGGCGGGAATAGCGGTGCAGTCTACATAGTCTACGGGAATCTCAGCATCGATGGGGGAGGGGAATGCGGGAGCAATGGCGGTGTCAACGGGCAGCAGCAGGTTAACGCCCTTAGCCTCTGCCTTAGAGAGCATCTCCTTGCAGTAGTCCAGCTTTTCGTTGTCTACGAGGGACTTACCTACGCTGTAGCCCTGGGCAGCTAAGAAGGTGTAAGCCATACCGCCACCGATGATCAGGGTATCTACCTTTTCCAAAAGGTTGTTGATGACGTTGAGCTTATCGGAGACTTTTGCGCCGCCCAAAATGGCAACGAAGGGACGCTCGGGGTTTGCCAGAGCCTTACCCATAATGGAAACTTCCTTCTGCACCAAGTAGCCGGAAACAGCAGGCAGATAGTCAGCAACACCGGCAGTAGAAGAGTGGGCGCGGTGCGCAGTGCCGAAAGCATCGTTTACGAAAATGTCGGCAAGGTCAGCCAGCGCCTTAGAAAGCTCGGGATCGTTCTTGGTCTCACCCTTAATGTAACGGGTGTTCTCCAGCAGCATCACATCGCCGTCCTTCATCGCGGCGGCCTTGGCCTTGGAATCCTCACCTGCTACATCGGAAGCCATCACGACTTCCTTGCCCAACAGCTCGGAAAGACGGTCGGCAACGATCTTTAAGGAAAGCTCGGGTTTCCACTCGCCCTTGGGCTTGCCCATATGGGAGCAGAGGATGACCTTTGCGCCCTTATCCACAAGATACTGGATGGTGGGCAGTGCGGCTACGATCCGCTTGTCGGAAGTGATCTTGCCTTCCTTGGTGGGAACGTTGAAGTCACAGCGGCACAGCACGCGCTTGCCGGCTACTTCAATGTCTTCAATAGACTTCTTGTTGTAGTTCATTGTTATTTCCTCCATATTGGTTATTTACGCTACGATATAAGCCTCCCCTGTGTAAGGGGAGGTGTCAGCCGAGCAGGCTGACGGAGGGGTTGTAAAGTGAAGAAGAAAACAATCCCTCAGTCAGAAATCAAAGATTTCTGCCAGCTCCCTTTACACAAGGGAGCCTTTTTGCTTGGTTATTGGTTGGCCATTTTGCCGTAATCCTGCAAGTGGGGGAAGTCCAGTTGCCGAAGGGCTTCAAAAACGGTGATGGCCACGGCATTGCTGAGGTTCAGACTGCGCGCTTCCGGACGTATCGGAAGACGGATGCAGCTATCTCTATGTTCTTCCAGGAAATCCTCCGGCAGACCCTTGGTTTCCTTACCGAAAAACAGGTAGCAGTCCTCTCCGAAATTCGCCTCGGTATAGCACCGGGGTGCTTTGGTGGTGAGACACCACATTTGCTTTACCTCGTTTTTGCGGAAGAAATCCTCTAAATTATCATAGTCGTGGACATCTAAAAGATGCCAGTAATCTAAGCCTGCCCGCTTGAGTGCCTTGTCTGAAATGTCAAAGCCCAAGGGACGGATGAGATGCAGGCTGCAGCCAGTGGCGGCACAGGTTCTGGCAATATTTCCGCAGTTACCGGGGATTTCCGGCTCTACCAAAACGATATGAAGCAATATGTTCACCTCTCAAAGCGTTTCCCAATTTGCTCGCTTCCCTATTGTACGGCAAACTTCGAATAAAATCAATCAAAAAATTACGAAAAATGCAACTTTTCTTACTATATACATAAAAAAAGGCCGGCGGCAGATAAATTTGTGAAAAATGCAAAGGCTTTTTTGCCAAACAATCTGCACAAAAGGCTTTTACAAAATGGTGATCAACAACAGTGTACCCTTTTCGACAGTTTTTGCAAAGGGAACCTTGTACAATGATGTCGAAAGGAGTAGTGTTATGATTACAGATGTAACGGGTATTGTTTTAATGCCGGGAAATAGGGGAGTCGATTGCCTTGGAAATGGAGTACACCCGGAGATCGAATGCTGCTGTGATGCGTGCGATTATATGCAGTGCTGTCTTGCAGAGGGTGTGGAGAACTGTATGGATTGTAGGGATTTAGAATGTCCAAGAAGGAGCTTTTAGGCAGCGGTATGATGCGAAAATTCGGGTTTTTACACATACTTGTTGACATTTCAACAAGTATGTGTTATTATGCACTTGTTGAATTTTCAACAAGTGCATAGGGGGTGCAGAAATGGAAGCAAGATTTGAAACGTTTACGGTGCTTATCAACCGCATTAGCCGGAATATCCGCAAAATAAAGAACCAGGAAATGGCAGAGTATCATTTGCGCAGTGCGCATATTTCCTGCCTTTACTATTTGTATATTACAACAGGACTGACGGCAACGGAGCTGTGCGAAAGGTGCGAGGAGGATAAGGCTACCGTTTCCCGCAGTATTGACTATTTAGAAGCAGAGGGCTATCTGCTGTGTGAAAAGAAGCGGTACAAAAGTCCGCTGCTTTTAACGCAAAAGGGGCAGGAAGTCGGTAAAAAGATCGCGGATAAGATCGCACTTGTGCTGGAGGAGATCAGCGATGGGTTAAGTGAAGAAGAACGGCTTTCTTTTTACCGCAGTCTGTCTGTTATCAGCGGCAGTCTGGATGCAGTAGCACAAAAATATGAAAAATAAAGAGGTTATCCCACAATGAAGACAAGAATTATTGTAGATTCCACATCAGACCTTATGCCGAACATTCGTCAGCGGGTGCATACGGTTCCTCTGACAGTTCTTTTTGGCCAAGAGGAATATATCGATGGCGTTACCATTGACCACAAATCCTTTTATGAAAAGCTGGTAGAGACCGATGTACATCCTACCACCAGCCAGGCCACACCTGCGGCATTTGCGGAGGAATATGAAAAGGCACAGGCGGCAGGCGAAAGTGCGGTGGTTATTACACTGTCCGCCAAGTTGTCCGGCACCTATCAGAGTGCGGTGATTGCCGCAGAGGATCATGAAAATATTTTCGTGGTAGACAGCGCAAGCGTGGCTATCGGCGGTGGTATTTTGGTGGAACTGGCTTTGCGCCTTTTGGAGGAAGGCCTGTCTGCAAAAGAGATCGCAGAAGCCTTGGAGGAAGCAAAAAAGAAGATCGTTGTGGTTGCGTTAGTAGATACGCTGGAATACCTCAAGCGCGGTGGCAGGATTTCCAAAACGGTGGCATTTGCGGGAACACTGCTGAATATTAAGCCGGTTTTGTCCCTTACAAACGGTGAGATCAATATTTTAGGCAAGGCGCGGGGTTCCAAGCAAGGCAATAACCTGCTGGTGCAGGAGATCGAAAAGGCAGGCGGCATTGATTTTAGCAAGCCTGTTTTGCTGGGCTATACCGGACTTTCGGATGCGCTGCTTGTTAAGTACATCGAAGACAGCAAGCACCTTTGGGTCAGTGGCCTTTCAGAGGTTCGCTACACCTCTTTGGGCAGTGTAATCGGCACCCACGCTGGCCCCGGTGCGGTGGCTGTGGCGTTTTTCAGCAATTAATCGGGCGGGAGCTAATCCCGCCCGATTATTTATTGATAGTTCTCTACGAAACACTTATAGAATGCAGCGGCTTCGGCGATGGCAGAAATGTCTAAGTTTTCGTCTGCGGCGTGGATGGAGCCAAGCTGCTGTTTCGACATTCTTGTGGGGGCAAAGCGCAGTACGCAGTTACACACCGGGGTCAGACGCCAAGCATCTGTGCCGGCGGGCAGGATGTAGGGTGCGGCAGGGAAACGGGGGAACACCTTTGCAATGCAGTCCATTGTATAGCGGTAGGCGGGGGATGTCATATCTGCGGGGGCGTAATACTCGTCTCGTTCGGTCTCAAGGGTGACACCGTGCTTGTCGGCAACAGCCTTAAAAGCAGCAAAGTCAGCTTTCAGGTCTTCTTCGTTAATGTTGCGAAGCATTACGGAAGCGGTGCATACCTTGCTTGTGACACTGCCCTGAATATCCTGAAAATTGCAGGTAGTACCCACCATACCGCCGGCGGTGGCGTTGAGCTTGGGCAGGAGCTTGGTCAGCAGACCGCCAAAGAGCCACAGGTTGGAAAGCAGTATCCGCATAGGCAGCTTACAGTAGGGTGCAAGGGAGGTAAACAGGCTGCGGGTCTCAGGGTGCAAGCGGCGGATAAAGATATTTTTCGTGGTGATCTCCTGAATAAACTGGGACATACGCTCCACAGGATTGCCTTTGAAGGCGGTAAGGCTTACGTGACTGCTCTCGTTTTGGACGGTACATTTTAGCTTCAGGCGGCCTTTTTCGTGGACTGCCACCATTGCGCACATTTCACAGTTCATACCTGCAAGCGGCGGCTCGACGATAGCGCCGCCCTCGTCCAAAATCACTTCGAAGGCAATATTATTTTTTCGGCAGTGTTCCAAAATGGCGGGCATACCGTCGCCGCCCAGCTCCTCGTTGTGGGAGGATGCAATGTAGAAATTCACAGGTGGGGTGACATCGGCGCGAAGCATTTCCTCAGCGGCAAACAAAATGGCGCAGAGGGAGCCCTTGGTGTCTGCAGCACCCCGGCCATAGACCTTGCCGTCCCGGATGATGCCTTCAAAGGCAGGCATCGTCCAGTCGTTATCGGCGGCTACTACATCGTGGTGAGACATTAAAAGAATGTTGCGGTTGGGGTTTTTGCCGGGGATCTTATAGAGCCAGCAGTCGTCACTGAGGAGCAGCCGCTCTGCTTTTTGGTGCAGAAGCGGGAAATCCTCTTCTACGACGGCGCGAAGCTTTGCAAATTCTGTATCGTCATAGCTATCCTTCACGGACACGGTGGCGGGCTGCAGCATCCGGGAGAAGGTTTTGCCGTAGGCTTCCAGCTCTGCTTCGGTGAAAGTGGGGTGCTGTCCCTCCAATTTTCTTGCACTTTGCGACTGCACAGCGGTGTTTACAAGCAGAGCTGCCAGCAGCACGACAATTAAGGTAAGAAGAATGTACAAAATGATCATAGAGATACCTCCATACTTTTTTCTACAAAAAAGTATACCACCATTTTCCTGTGTCGTCCAGTACTTTGGTGGGGGTAGAATACAAATAGAGAATACAAATATTCTACAATTATGGTTGCACTTCCGAAATGTCCGTGCTATAATGACGATTGTATTTACAAGAAAGAGAGGACTTTATTATGTCTGCACCAACCCGCTTGACCCCCAAGGTAGGTATCCTTGAAAAATTGGGATTTGCTACCTTTTCCACCGCCAGTAACGTGGTCTTTAACTTTAAGGATTTGTTCTATCTGTTCTTTTTGACCAATGTTATGGGTATCAGCATTGCTCACGCCGGTATTATTACCGCGATCGGCATTGTCTGGGATGCTGTCAATGACCCGCTGGTAGGCTTTTGGGCGGTAAACCACAAATTCAAAAACGGTGAAAAGGTGCGCCCCTTTGCCTTGTGGTGCGCGGTGCCTTGGGCGATTACTGTGGTTTTGATGTTTACCTGCTTCGATGTGGCTTATGGCATCAAGCTGGCCATTGCAATGGCGATATACTTCCTGTTTGAGCTGTTTAACACCTTTGCAGCCATTCCTTATAACTCTATGGGCTCACTCGCTACCAACCGTGATGAAGACCGCCGGGCAATCAATGTTGCCCGTAATTTAGGCGGCTGTGTAGGCAGTGCCATCGGTGCGGTGGCTATGTATCCGCTGCTGGGTCTCTTTGGCGGCCTTGATGACAAGGGTAATATTCTACCCGGTGACCCCGGCAAGAATGCGTTCTTCTACGCAGCTATCGTTATGGGCGTTGTATGTATCCTCGGCAGCTTTGCTCACTATTTCACCACCCGGGAGCGGGTGAAAGAGGAACAGCCCAACGAGGAAAAGATTGGCCTGTTTGAAGCGTTCAAGATGCTGTTTGCCTGCCGTAGCTGGGTACTCAATACCCTCTATGTGCTGTGCTACGGTATGCTGAACCTGCTGATTATGAGCACCATTAACTATTACGCTACATATGTTATCGGTTCTTCCTCTGCGGCTACCATCATTATGGCACTGTATTTGGTGGTCTCCGTGATTTTCTCCGTGCTGTCTATTCCTATCGATAAGAAGCTGGGCCGCCGCAAGACGATGATCAGCTCTGCGGTTGTCTATATACTTGGCAAGATATGGTTTGTTCTTGATCCTTTCTCTATGGGTGCAATTCTTGTCAATGCTTTCACTGTTGCTTATGCGATGACACTGGCCTTTGTCCTCTTTAATACCAACCGCAATAATATTGCAGACCTGATTGAATGGAAGAGCCATCGCCGGATCGACTCCCTTGTCTGCACCTGTGATAATCTGGCGGCAAAGCTCAGCAAAGCAGGCGCAAACCTGCTGATGACCGGTGCGCTGGCTGCTGCAGGCTTCAATGCAGAACTGGATGTTCAGCCGGGAGCTGCCATCAATACCATCAATGCCCTCCTTGGCTGGGTGCCTATGTGCATTGCTGTTGTGATGCTGATCGTTGTATTTTTCCATCCCATTGAAAAAGATATGGCTACTATGCAGGCAGAGAGAGGCCAGCAATGACAGATATTCAAATTGCGGAAGAAAAGCTGGGGGCGATGATCCGCATCCCCACCGTTTCCAAGCACGAAAATGAGGATCTGAGCCAGTTTTATCTTTTTCATCAGGAACTGGAGAAGCTGTTCCCGCGCATTCACGAAAAACTGGAAAAAACCGTCCTAAACGGTACGCTTATTTACCGTTGGGCGGGCGCAAATAAGGAGAAGCTCCCTGTTTTGTTTATGGGACATCAGGATGTAGTGCCGGCTTCTGACGAGGGCTGGTCTGTGCCTGCGTTCTCCGGCACGGTGAAGGATGGCTGTCTCTACGGGCGTGGCACGCTGGATTGCAAGGGTACGATGTACGTGCAGCTGCAGGCGGTGGAGGAGCTGCTTTCCGAGGGCTTTGTGCCGCCCTGTGATGTATATCTCGAGTATTCCATCAATGAGGAAACCGGTGGTGACGGCGCGGCGGCCGCTATGCGCTTTTTGCGGGAAAAGGGTATCCGTTTTGCCTTCGTTATGGACGAGGGTGGCGCAGTTATAGACGAGGCTGTGCCCGGTATGGACAGACCCTATGCAGTGATCGGTGTGACGGAAAAAGGCTATATGGACGTGAAGATCACAGCCCGCGGCAAGGGTGGGCACAGTTCCACACCACCCCGGAATACCCCTGCCGCCCGGCTTTATGCCTTTGCCAACGAAATAGAGCGCAAGCGTCCCTTTAAGAAGAAAATGATCCCGGAGGTAGAGGAAATGTTTCGGCAGATGGCGCCGGCCTTTTCCTTCCCCCTGCGGTTCTTGCTGAGCAATTTGTGGTTGACGAGGCCGGTGGTGATGGCGGCTATGCCAAAGGTTTCGCCTTTTGGTGAGGCACTTATGGCCACCACCTGCTGCTTTACACAGATGCGCGGAAGCGATGCTGCAAATGTGATCCCCAAGGAGCCTTACCTGATTGCCAATCTGCGCTGCAGTGTCCATCAGAATTGTGAGGAAAGCCTGCAGGTTCTTAAAAAGTACGGCAAAAAGTACGGTTTGGAATTTGAGGTGCTGATGGGGCGGGATGCCTCCCCGGTTTCCGATATTCATTCTGCTGCATACGGCTATATCGAAAAAACTATCCGCGCCCATTTCCCGGACGCTGGCGTTGCGCCCTACCTGATTATGGGCGGTACCGACTGCCGCCATTTCCACGCACTGACGGATACGGCTCTGCGGTTCGCACCGGTGCGGATGACCAATGCACAGAACGCATCCTGCCACGCAGTGGATGAAAATGTAACCTTATCTTCTCTTGCGGAGGGTGTGCAGTTTTATAAGAGATTGCTCAAGGAATATGCGCTGTAAGACACCCAGATATAGACCCCATCCTATTTAGGCGCGATGCTGTTTTGAGACAGTAAATTCCTGATTAACAAGCGATAAAATTCCCGGAATGCTGTGATGGCCATTCCGGGAATTTTTCGTGTAACTGTGCGAAAAGGGCGGCGCAAAACCAAGGCATCCCCATAGCTCACCCCGCTTGGATGGGGTTGGCAAGCGCATTTTCGTTAATTGGAAGCGATACTTTTTTATAAATATGAAAAAAGTGAATTTACCTGTTGACTTTAGCGCAATAAAGTGATAGCATAACGAAGTATTATATGGAAGAGGTGGCATTATGCAAAAACTTCATTCTGAATCGGTAGACAGATTATTTAGAACCATATTGAATCTGCAGACAATAGAAGAATGCTACGCATATTTTGAAGATCTTTGCACAATAAAAGAGATTCTCGATATGTCCCAGCGGCTGGATACAGCCATACTTCTGTCCAAAGGATTGAGTTACCAAAAAATTGCCGAGCAGGTATCTGTAAGCAGTGCGACGATCGGCAGAGTCAGCAAATGCCTGAACTATGGCAGCGGTGGCTATAAAAATGCCATTGAGAATCTCTCAGCATCGGAGGAACGGTAATGGACTTATCCCTTAGCATTCAGGAAAAGGTTATATTTGGTCTGCGCTCTCTTTACCGCAGTTATGGCTATACCCAATATAAGATGAGTAAATTTGAGGAATATGACCTGTACGCAAAGAACAAGGACTTTTTGATTTCGGACAGTGTTATTACCTTTACCGACACCAACGGAAAGCTTATGGCACTCAAGCCGGACGTAACGTTGTCCATTATTAAGAACATTAAAGACCGTGACACCGGTGTGCAAAAGCTGTTTTATAACGAAAATGTATACCGTATCTCCAAGGGCAATCAAAGCTATAAGGAAATTATGCAGGTGGGTCTGGAGTGCATTGGCGACATAAGCACAGATGATATCCGTCAGGTGATCGTCCTTGCCGCCCAAAGCCTGCGGAGCATTTCCGGGGCCTGTGTGCTGAATATTACAGATTTAGATCTGCTTTCACAGGTGACGGGAGATACAGAGGACTTTGGCGTAAAGACCGCGGATATTCTCAAGTGTGTAGAAGAAAAAAATGAAGATGGCCTGAAAAAGCTGAACATTTCCGAAAAACAGCGAAAGATCCTTTCCTGCTTGCTCCACGCATCCGGCACTGCCCAGCAGGTGTTACCGGAACTTATGATGGCATTGGAGGGTCTGTGTGATACGTCCTCTGTGCAAAAGCTGGCGCAGATCGTTGCATCTATCGAAGATGCGCAAGTTCGGGATATGCTTCGGGTGGACTTTTCCGTTATCAGCGATCTGAATTATTATAACGGCATTGTTTTCAAAGGCTTTGTGGAGGGTGTTCCTTCTGCTGTGCTGTCCGGTGGACAGTATGATAAGCTGATGAAAAAAATGAAGCATAGCAGCTGTGCCGTTGGCTTTGCTGTGTATTTGGATATGCTGGATATGGCCATAGAGACGCCTGCCGACGATGAGAACATCCTGAATATTGCGCTTCCAAAGGGAAGATTGGGAGAAAAGGTTTATGCTATGTTTGAACAGGCGGGCTTCTCCTGCCCATCCATCCACGAAAACAGCCGCAAGCTGATTTTTGAAAATGGGGATGTGGGCGTGCGGTACTTTTGGGTAAAGCCTTCGGATGTTGCCATTTATGTGGAACGGGGTGCGGCGGATATTGGCGTGGCCGGCAAAGACATTTTGCTGGAGTACAATCCGGAAGTCTACGAGCTTTTGGATCTGGATATTGGCAAATGCCGTATGGCAGTGGCTGCAAAAAAAGGTTTTTGCGACAATACCGACCGAACGCTGCGGGTAGCTACTAAATTTTCAAATATCGCACAGAAACATTACCTGTCCAAGGGACGGGATATTGATATTATCCACCTCAACGGTTCTATTGAAATTGCGCCTATTTTGGGGCTTTCCGATGTGATCGTGGATATTGTGGAAACCGGTACAACGCTGAAAGAAAATGATTTGGAGGTCATTGAGACCATTGTGCCGATCAGCGCAAGACTGGTGGCAAACAAGGCGAGCTATCAATTTAAGAGTAAAAAAGTAAAGAATCTGCTGGAGAAAATTGCCAAGCAGATGGAGGAAGCGGAATGATCAAGATACTGAAATACGGCCAAGTGAAGCCGGAGCAGGTGTTTTCCCGAATGGAGCCTGCGGTGAATGTGGAGGCTATTGTTGCCGAGATTATTGCCGATGTGCGGAAAAACGGAGATCAGGCACTATTTACATATACAGAGCGTTTCGATCACGCCAAGCTGGATACCCTTTTGGTAACACCTGATGAAATACAGGCAGCACTGAAAACCGTAGAACCCCGTTTTTTGGATATTCTCCGCCGGGCGGCAGACAACATTCGCAAATTCCATAGCCAGCAGGTGCGGCGCAGCTTCATCATCAATGACGAAAGCGGCATTGTAATGGGACAGAAGGTGATTCCCATTGACCGGGCAGGCCTGTATGTGCCCGGCGGTACGGCTGCCTATCCTTCCACAGTGCTGATGGACTCCATTCCGGCCAAGATAGCTGGCTGCAAAGAAGTGGTTATGGTCACACCTCCCTCTGCGGACGGCACCGTAAACCCGGTCATTTTGGCAGCAGCCAGCATTGCCGGCATTGATAAGATATATAAGGTCGGCGGTGCTCAAGCCATTGCGGCGTTGGCCTACGGTACGGAAAGTATTCCGAAGGTGGATAAGATCGTCGGCCCCGGCAATGCCTTTGTTGCAGAAGCGAAAAAACAGGTGTTCGGCACTGTTTCGATCGATATGATCGCCGGCCCCAGCGAGATACTTATTGTGGCAGATGGCGCAACAGATCCCCGCCATGCCGCTGCAGATCTTTTGTCGCAGGCAGAACACGACAAGCTGGCAAGTGCTGTTTTGGTTACGGACTCCATGGAACTGGCGCAAGCTGTGCAGGCAGAAATTGAAGTGCAGATTCCGCAGCTCCTGCGCGCGGAAATTGCCCGCGCCTCTATAGACAACAACGGTAAGATCATTGTAGCGGATACCCTAAAAAAGGCAGTGGACATTGCCAATGAGATCGCACCGGAGCATTTGGAGCTGCTGGTGGACAATCCCTTTGATTATCTCGATCGTATTCGCCACGCAGGTTCGGTTTTTATGGGAAGAAACTGCCCCGAAGCTTTGGGGGACTATTTGGCCGGGCCAAACCATACCCTGCCGACCAGCGGTACCGCTAAATTTTCCAGTCCTCTGTCTGTAGATGACTTTGTAAAGAAGACCCAGTATACCTACTATACCGCAGAGGCACTGGCGAATGTGGCCGAGGATGTGGCGTTATTTGCGAAGCAGGAGGGGCTTACTGCCCATGCGAAAAGCGCAGTGATCCGGATGGAGGGAAATGGATATGAGCCGGTTTTTTAGCCCTAAATATGCAAATCTAACGCCCTATACCCCCGGTGAACAGCCGAAGGATACCCAATATGTAAAGCTCAATACTAACGAATCCCCCTTCCCGCCCTCTCCCAATGCCCTTCGTATGGCGGCAGAGGCGGCGGCCAATTTGCAGCTCTACTCTGACCCGGAGTGCCGGGATTTGGTAAAGAAGGCAGCAGAGGTCTTCCGGGTGGCAGAGGACGAGGTTATATTTACCAACGGGTCTGACGAGGTTTTGAACTTTGCCTTTATGGCATTCTGTGATGAAAGTCATCCTGCGGTATTCCCGGATATTTCCTACGGTTTTTACAAAGTGTTCGCTGCTTTGAACGGTATCCCTTACGAAGAGATCCCTTTGGCAGAGGACTTTATGATCAAGCCGGAGGCGTACTGTGGAATCCATAAAACCGTTGTGCTCGCCAATCCCAATGCCCCTACAGGTCTTGCGTTGTCTTTAGGGGAGATTGAGGAAATTATCAAGAGCAATCCCAACAATGTGGTTATTATCGATGAAGCCTATGTGGATTTCGGTGCAGAGAGTGTGATCCCCCTTGTCCATCAATATGACAATCTGCTGGTAACCGGCACGTTTTCTAAATCCCGCTCCCTGGCCGGCGGCAGACTGGGCTTCGGCATCGGCTGCAAAAAACTAATTTGTGATTTGAATACCATCAAATACGCCACCAACCCCTACAATGTAAACCGTATGACTATGGCAGCCGGCGTAGGTACCTTATTGGACGAGGATTACACACGGGAAAATTGCCAAAAGATTATAGAGGTTCGTCAGTGGACGATGCAACAGCTAAAGGCCGCCGGCTTTGTGCTTACCGATTCCAAGGCGAATTTCCTGTTTGCAATGCACCCCCGTGCCGACGGCAGGGAGATATACCTGCGAATGAAGAAAAAGGGCGTGTTGATCCGCCACTTTGATACACCTGCTTTGTGCCAGTATAACCGTATTACAATAGGAAGCAGAGCGCAGATGGAAATTTTCCTTGAAAAACTAAAGGAAGTGTTGGAGGAACTGATATGAGAACCGCAAAAATTGCCCGCAAAACTGCGGAGACAGACATCACGCTTACATTGTGTTTGGATGGTAAGGGCGAGAGCAGTATTCAAACAGGGTGCGGTTTTCTGGATCATATGCTCACCCTTTTTGCCAAGCACGGCCGTTTTGATCTGACAGTCAACTGCGTAGGTGATACCTATGTGGACTATCACCACACGGTGGAAGATGTGGGCATTTGTTTGGGAAAAGCCTTTTCCCAAGCGATGGGAGATAAGAAAGGTATCATCCGCTACGGCAGTATGATCTTGCCGATGGATGAAAGCGTAATGCTGTCTGCTGTGGATATCTCCGGGCGGGGCGGTTTTTATCCCATTCTAAATATTCCTTCTCCGAAGGTGGGGGATTTTGACACGGAGCTATGCGCGGAATTTTGGATTGCTTTTGCAAGAGATGCGGGCATTACCCTCCATCTGCAGCAATTGGCAGGAAGCAATTCTCACCACATTATTGAGGGCGCATTTAAGTCAGTTGCCCGCAGTATGCGCACGGCCGTCAGCATTGATACTGCATTCGCTGATGACATTATGTCAACCAAAGGAGTCTTATAATGGTTGCGATTATTGATTATGGTGTAGGAAACCTATTCTCGCTGCAAAGCTCCTTTGCGGCCATTGGGGAAAAGGTTACAGTCACCGCGGATAAAGAGGTTTTAGAAAAAGCGGACTGTATCATCCTCCCCGGAGTAGGTGCTTTTGAGGATGCAGCCAAAAAGCTGCGCAGCACCGGGTTGGACAAAACCCTGAAGACCCTTGCCGCCCAAGGGAAACCCCTGATGGGCATTTGTCTTGGTATGCAGCTTTTGTTTGAAAAAAGTTATGAATACGGCTGTCATGAGGGTCTGGGTCTACTAAAGGGGTCTGTTCGCTCTATTCGGGATGTGATTCCCAGGAATTACAAGATTCCCCATATTGGCTGGAATGGCCTGATTATGAAAAAGCCATCGCCTTTGATGAAGTACGTCCGCCCCGGTGATTGTGTATATTTTGTCCATTCGTATTATGCGGCTGATTGCGATTCGTCGGTTATCGCCACCGCGGAATATGGTGCAGAGCTTACCGCCGCTGTGGCAGAGGGCAACGTACTGGGCTGCCAGTTCCATCCCGAAAAAAGCGGTGAGGTGGGGCTGAAAATTTTGAAAGCATTTGTGGAAATGGGAGAGAAAAAATGATACTTTACCCCGCAATAGACTTATACGAAGGAAAAGCTGTGCGGCTTTTTAAGGGTGACTATAACCAAATGACTGTGTATAATGAAAATCCCCTTGCAGTTGCCCAAGACTTTCTGCGCTGTGGTGCCACCCATATACATATGGTGGATTTACAGGGCGCGCGGGACGGCACAACGCCAAATTTTGAAACCGTTCAGAATATCAAAAAACAAACAGGACTTTTCTGTGAGGTGGGCGGCGGTATCCGCACGCTGCAGGTCGTTGATCGGTACCTTTCTGCCGGGATTGACCGGGTAATTTTAGGCACTGCTGCAGTTACTGACCCGGATTTTTTGGCAATTGCATTAGAAAAATACGGCCAAAAGATTGCCGTAGGCATTGACATTAAGGACGGATATGTAGCCATTAAGGGATGGACAGAAACCTCCGATAAGGATGCACTGACCTTCTGTGCGCAAATGGAGGCAGCCGGTGTAAAAACCGTTATCTGCACGGACATTTCTAAGGACGGTGCCATGCTGGGAACCAATCGTGCGTTGTACAAAACCCTGTCGGAAAAATTTAGTCTGCAAATCATTGCCTCCGGCGGTGTTTCCTCTTTGGAGGATGTCCGGCACTTGGCAGCACAGAACCTTCACGGAGCCATTATTGGCAAGGCATACTATTCCGGCAGCTTAGATTTAGCCCAAGCGATTGAGGTGGCAAAATGATAACCAAACGAATTATTCCCTGTCTGGATGTGCGTAACGGCCGTGTGGTAAAGGGCGTGAACTTTGAAGGGCTGCGGGACGTATCCTCTCCTGTGGAGCTGGGTATGTACTACAGCAGCTGCGGCGCAGATGAACTGGTGTTCTATGACATTACCGCCTCCTCGGATGGGCGGAAGCTGTTCACGGATATTCTGCGTGAAACGGCAAGGAAAGTGTTTATCCCCTTGACCGTTGGCGGTGGCATCAACACGGTGGAAGATTTTGACAGGGTGCTTAAATGCGGTGCCGATAAGGTCAGCGTAAACTCCGGTGCGATTGCCAATCCGTCTCTGATTTTTGAGGCCGCCAAGCGATATGGAGACCAGTGTGTTGTACTTTCTGTGGATGTAAAGCGGGTAGACGGTGTGTTTCGGGTGTTTGCCAAAGGCGGTCGTGAGAACACCGGAATAGAGGCGATTTCGTGGATCAAGGCGTGTGTCAGCAACGGTGCCGGCGAGGTGGTGGTCAATTCTATCGACACGGACGGTGTCAAGGGCGGTTTTGACCTGCCTATGCTTGCAGAGGTCTGCGATGCTGTATCTGTACCGGTGATCGCCTCCGGCGGCGCAGGTAAAATTCAAGACTTTATTACGCTGTTCAAAACCCTTCCCAAGGTGGATGCAGGGCTTGCTGCCTCCATTTTTCATTTCGGCGAGGTACATATTGCCGACTTGAAGGCGCAGATGGAACGCGAAAATATTCCCACAAGGAGATTATAACGATGCTTAATATTTCTCAGTTAAAATTTGACGAAAAGGGTCTGATTCCTGCCGTCGTGGTAGATTCCATTACCAAAAAGGTGCTGACCCTTGCCTATATGAATAAGGAAAGCTTGGAGATTTCTATGGAAAAGGGACTCACCTGCTTCTACAGCCGTTCCAGAAACGAGCTGTGGCTCAAAGGCGAGACCAGCGGGAACTATCAGCATATCGTGTCCATTACCGCAGACTGTGACGGGGATGCTTTGGTGGTAGTAGTAGAAAAGGATGGCCCTGCCTGCCATACCGGCACGGACTCCTGCTTCCAAAATCCCCTGTGGAAAAGTGAAAGCCTGCAGGAATTTAGCCTGCAGGGATTGTATGATATGCTGGTGGGCAGAAAGGAAACCCGCCCCGAAGGCTCGTATACGACCTATCTGTTCCAAAAGGGTATTGACAAAATCCTGAAAAAGGTGGGCGAGGAGTGTACAGAGGTCATCATTGCCGGCAAGGCCGACGATAAAAAAGAGACCGTTTATGAGATAGCAGACCTTGCCTATCATACTATGGTACTTATGGTACAAATGGGTATCAGCGTGGAGGATATTCACAAGGAGCTTGCCTCCCGGCACATTATCGACCATAAAGTCAAACAGGAAAAAATGACCGAGTAAAGAGAAACACCACTTGCTTGTTAAGTATCCTTGCTGTCATACTTAATAGTCCGCCTGTTCTCTTTCGACGATAGCCCAGCTTTCCGGATAATGCTCCCGATAATAATTGGCCATTGGTCCGTAAGTGTGTAACAGATTTGATTTTCGAATCACATCCGCTTCTGCTTTCTGAATCCAACGCAGCGTCCCTTCTGATAGCTCCCAGTACCGATGAATGACCAATTCTCCCAACCGTTCCTGCTCCAATAAAGCTTCGCAAGCATCAGGGATATAGATTTCTCGGATAATTGGTACGGATATTTCTGAAACTATTTCGTTGGGGATTTTTGTGGATTCGGTGCTTTTGGGGTCGCACAAGTAAAGACTTGCACTTTTGCCGCGGTAGAGGGCTTCCAGAGCATCCGGGAAGTATTCTTCATAATAAATCTGCCTCTCCTTGGTATAACCGTAACTATACTCATAATTTCGGATTGTATACATAAGTGCCATAGGTAAGGAAGTGGTCATATAGACCATAGTTGGCTTGTCAAACGGAAAGGGCGCTTTGGGCTCCAATATCGTTAGCCCCGAGGTGGGTGAGCAGTGATAGTATGCCATAATACATTCCTCCTTTGTGTTGTATATTTTACCGCAAAGGAAACGGATTACAAGTCTTGAAAAATACGGATTTTTCTGCTATAATAAGAATAGAAAGAGATCGGACGATAACGGACTCGATTTAATCAAGGTTTCACTCCGTCAAGCAGTCGCGAGCAACGCGCGCCCGCGTTGCGTTTAGGTGGGTTCGAGTCCGTTATCTGAATGCCGGTACCAAACAAAAAAGACCACCCGACTGGGTGGCACTCCTATACGACATACGGACGGGGGACGGCTAAGGTGGGGCACTTTGTGCCCAAATGGACTCGCTTTTCTGCGGAAAAGCCACGGCGGTTGCAAGTGTCCGCCGGACACTTGCCAAGAGCCGCCTTTCGAGTCCGTTATCTGAATGCCGATACCAAACAAAAAAGACCACCCGACTGGGTGGTCTCTTTTGTTTGGTGGACGATAACGGACTCGAACCGCTGACCCTGCGCACGTCAAGCGCATGCTCTACCAGCTGAGCTAATCGTCCAAGTGCTGAGTTATTATAGCAAGGCGAAACACATTTGTCAACCCCTTATTTCTGCTTTCTTGCTGCTTTTTTGCGCGCAAGAATTCTATATTGCAAAAATGGCAGATTTATGGTATATTTCTTATGAACGTTCCCTAATGAAAGAGCAAAATGAGGAAACGATATGCGAAGAAGGATGATAATCTGCGTGGTGCTGGTGGCTTTGGTGCTGGCACTGGCGGGATATTTTACAAAAGGAATACTGTTTCCCAATGTGGGTGTCTGTCTCAGCGGTGTTGGAAGCGCAGCAGGGCAGGAGTTGGGGAAAGCTCTGCGGGATAAGCTGACACTGTCCGGCTTTACGGTGACCAGCCGCAACAGCGGGGACGACCGGGAAAAGCAGATACAGCAGGTGAAAGAGCTGCTGGAAAAAGGGGTGGATGCGCTGGTGCTGCAACCGGTTTCCGAGGATGTACTGGCGGAGATTTTGCCCCTTGCGGCAGAAACACCTGTGGTTGTTGTGGGCACAGAACCGGAAAATCTGGGAAATGCATATTTTATCGGGTGCGACAAGGACCAGCAAGCCCGGGCACAGGCACAGCTCGTTGGACAGATGTTTGCCAAAGCCGATATTAACGGAGACCGGATGGTGAAGTATATGCTCCTTACCGGTTTGGAGGAAGACCCGGAAGCGGTGCGTTATGTGCAAAATGTGGAGGAGGTACTTTCGACCGTTTCTGCATCAGTGCTCCAAAAAGCTGCGGTGGAACTGACGGAAGAAGCCGGAAAAAATGCCTGCAAGCAGGCGATCTCCAAGTACGGCAGAGATTTGGAGCTGATCTTCTGCGGTGACAGCGCACTGACCGTAGGCGCAGTTGAGGCGGTCAAGAGCAGTGGCCGCACACCTGGCCGCGACGTTATCATCTTTGGTGTTGGCTCGCTGGAGGACTGTAGAGAATTGGTGCGCACCGGTGCGCTGACGGCTGCAGTTGTGGAGGATATGGATGCTATTCGGGATCAGATCGTCCAAGCAGTCAGGAATCTCACTGGCGGCAAAGAGACGGCCAAGAAAACCTATGTGGAACATATTGTTCTGACTATTGAGAATATTGATAACCATTAAAAGCAGCGTCTTTCTCCGGAAGAGACGCTGTTTTTCAAAGTTTTGGTTTACAGACAGATGTGGTTTGTGGTATGATAAAAAAAGAATAGAAAATTGAGGTTTTGATTTATGGATTATATCGTTTTGGATATGGAGTGGAATCAGCCGTGGCCCGGTTCTCCCTCTGCCAAAAAAGTATTGCCTGTCCAAATTCGGGGGGAGATCATTCAGATCGGAGCGGTGCGCGTGACCGAGGAGCAGACAGTCGCTGACGAGTTTCAGGTGCTGATTCGTCCGAAATATTACCGCCGACTTAACCGCCGGATCAGCAAGCTCACCGGTATTAAAGAGGCGCAGCTAAGTGAAGAGGGCGTGTCCTTCCCGGAGGCTATGGAACGGTTTCAGGCTTGGTGCGGAAGCGACATCATTTTTCTGACTTGGGGCTTTGACGATATTACGATGCTGCGGGAAAATCTGCGGCTTTTCGGTATGGATGAAAACTGGGTGAGCCGTTGGTACAACGCCCAAATGATCTTCAACGCCCAAACCGATGGCAGCACCGCCCAAAAGGCACTGAAAACCGCAATGGAGATTTTTGAAATTCCCTCCACCCGTCCTGCCCACGATGCGCTGGGTGATGCTTACCATACGGCACTTATCTGCGCGAAGTTAGACCTGAAAAAGGGTACGCAGGAGTACGGTGCAGCATTGCAAAGCCATGTTAACGGCTTCCACGGCGCAGAACTCCCCGGCTGTATCAGCCGAAAGGTTTTTTATGACTATGCGGACAAGCGGGCGGCACTTTCTGCCCAAGCCGGTGCAGAGAACAAATGTCCCACCTGCGGTCGGCAGATGCTTGGCTCTCGCTGGTTTGCCCAGCCGGGTCGGCGGTATATGGATCTTGCTACCTGCCCGGAGCACGGAAAGTTTTTGGTGCGGATCCGTCTTTCTGACCAACCGGACGGTACGGTGCGGGTCAGCCGGCTGACCTACGAGGCCACCTCCGAGGCGGCGGCGGTCTACGCCCGCCGGGCGGAAAAGGCAGACCCAGAGGAGCGCAGCGGCACAAAACGCCGTCACCGCCGCAGCAGATTGCCGGAAAAATAAAAATTATCACCGCTGCAGGGCTTGCAGCGGTGATTTTTGCAAAAAAGATTTGCTTATTTGGAATTTTGTGGTATCATTATAATGTATGAGTATGCGCCTGCAGAAAAGAAAGGTGCAAATTGGAATCATTATGTGGCATATGAAGGAGTAAAAAATGATCACAGTTAATAATTTAGGTATGCAATTTGGCGGGCAGTGGCTGTTCCAGCACGTGGACCTGCAATTTTTGCCCGGCAACTGCTACGGCATTATCGGTGCCAACGGCGCAGGCAAGTCTACCTTCCTGCGGCTTCTTACCGGGGAGTTAGAGTCCACTGCGGGCAGTATTTTCGTGGACCCGGAGAAACGGGTATCTGTCTTGAAGCAGAATCAGAACGCCTACGATGAGTATACCGTTATGGATACGGTCATTATGGGCAACCAGCATCTTTATGATATTATGAAAGAAAAGGATGCTATCTACGAAAAGCCTGATTTCACCGATGAGGACGGTATGCGTGCCTCGGAGCTGGAGGTGGAGTTTGCGGAAATGGGCGGCTGGGAAGCGGAAAGCGATGCCTCCCGTCTGCTGCAGGGCTTGGGTATCGGCACTGAGCTGCACTATGATATTATGAGCACAGTTGACCCGAGACTGAAGGTTAAGGTACTGTTGGCACAGGCACTGTTCGGAAATCCTGACATTGTTATGCTGGACGAGCCTACCAACAACCTCGATATTGAAGCGATTAACTGGTTGGAGGATTTCCTGCTGGATTTTCCCGGAATGGTCATCGCGGTCTCTCACGACCGCCATTTCCTCAACACTGTCTGCACCCATACGGTAGATATTGACTACGGTAAGATCAAGATGTATGTGGGTAACTACGACTTCTGGTACGAGTCCTCTCAGATGGTGCAGGCAATGATCCGCAATAAGAATAAGAAAAACCAAGAGAAGATCGAAGAACTGCAGCTCTTCATTCAGCGTTTCTCTGCCAATAAGAGTAAGGCAAAGCAGGCAACTGCCCGCCGTAAGCTGCTGGATAAGCTGACGGTTGAGGAAATGCCCTGTTCTACCCGCCGCTATCCCTTTGTGGGTTTTATGCCTGAGCGGGAGCTGGGCAAGGATATTTTGACTGTCAACGATGTTTCCGTGACGGTTGACGGTGTGAAGCTGTTGGATAAGGTTTATTTCTCTGTAGGAAAGAACGATAAGATTGCATTTGTTGGTGAAAATGAGCTGGCGCAGACTGCGCTGTTCCAGATACTGATGGGTGAACTGGAGCCGGACGAGGGCAGCATTAAGTGGGGCGTTTCCACCATCCGCAGCTATCTGCCGAAGGATAACTCTCCTTATTTTGACGGCAACTCTATGGAACTTGTGGACTGGCTGCGGCAGTATTCCGTTAAGAAGGACGATGTCTATCTGCGCGGTTTCCTCGGTCGGATGCTTTTTAGCAACGAGGACGTATTTAAGCCGGTAAATGTCCTCTCCGGCGGTGAAAAGGTGCGCTGTATGCTTTCTAAAATGATGCTCTCCGGTGCCAACGTGGTGCTTCTTGACCAGCCCACCAACCACTTGGATATGGAATCTATCCAGGCAGTTAACAAGGGTTTGGAGGCCTTTAACGGTGTTGTATTGCTGGCCTCCCACGACCACGAAATGCTGACCTCTACCTGTAACCGTGTTATTGCCTTCCAACCCGACGGCACCATTGTTGACCGCTACGGCACTTATGATGAGTATCTTTACTGGATGTCCGAGAGAAAGAAATGATTTCAGCAAAGCATAACCGCTGTCATCCTGAGCAAGCGAAGCGCGCCGAAGGATCTTGGCACGCGCGGTAAGGAGGATGTATGTATTTTGTGTATATTCTTTCAAATTGGGATGATTCTGTTTTATACATTGGCGTAACGGGCAATTTGATGCGGCGGTTGTATGAGCATAGAGAGCACCTTGTTGCCGGTTTCTCGAAAAAATACAATACGAATAAGTTGGTGTATTTTGAGGAAACGAGCGATGTATATAGCGCAATTTCAAGAGAAAAGCAGTTAAAAGGCTGGACACGAAAAAAGAAGAATGATTTGATTCAAAAAATGAATCCTGAGTGGAAAGATTTATCATCGAAATGGGATTGAGGGAAAATATATTGCGAAGATCCTTCGACTCCCGCTGGTCGCTCAGGATGACACGCATTTAGGAGAAATTGGATTATGAAAAAAATCTTAGATATTATTACAGAGAAAATGGAGCAGGCCTTTGTGGATGCCGGTTATGAAGCGTCCTTTGGTAAGGTCACTGTCTCCAACCGCCCTGATCTTTGCCAGTATCAATGCAACGGTGCGCTCTCTGCCGCAAAGCAGTATAAATGCGCGCCTATCCAAATTGCCAAAGCTGTGGCAGAAAAACTGGACGGAAGCGATTTTTCGATGATCGATGCGGTGATGCCCGGTTTTATCAACCTGAACTTATCTAACAGCTTCCTGCAAGGCTATTTGGAGGAGATGCGCACGGCTGAGGATTTTGGCGTAGAGAAGATCGGTGTAGGTCTTACCGCTGTGGTGGACTACGGCGGTGCAAACGTGGCAAAGCCACTCCATATCGGCCATTTGCGCCCGGCCATCATCGGTGAAGCTCTAAAACGCCTCCATAAATTTATGGGCTACAACACTATCGGTGACGTACACTTGGGTGACTGGGGTTTGCAGATCGGCCTGATTATTGCGGAATTGCAGGAGCGGCAGCCAGAACTGCCTTACTTCGATGCGGATTTCACCGGAGAGTATCCCAAGGAGTCTCCCTTTACGCTATCCCAGTTGGAGGAGATATACCCCACTGCTTCGTCTAAAAAGGTCGACCCGGTTTTTGCGGAAAAGGCACATACAGCGACTTTTGAACTGCAAAACGGCCGCCGGGGTTATCGTGCCATTTGGAATCACATTATGGGCGTAAGCCTGCCGGATCTTCGCAGAATTTACGGTATTTTGGATGTTCATTTTGAGAAGTGGCTGGGCGAGAGCGATGCAGATCCCTACATTCCGGCTATGATCGAAGACCTGAAAAAGCGGGAGATCGCGGTGCTGTCCAATGGCGCATGGGTTATTCCTGTGGTGCAGGAGGGGGACAAGAAGGAACTTCCTCCGATGATCCTTGTAAAGTCGGACGGCTCGGCCATTTACGCCACCACCGACCTTGCGACCATCGTTCAGCGTATGCAGGACTGGGCACCGGATAAGATGCTCTATGTCACCGATAAGCGGCAGAATCTCCACTTTGAGCAGGTTTTCCGTGCGGCAAAGAAGTCCGGCATCGTAAAGGAAACCACGGTTTTGGAGCATGTAGGTCACGGCACTATGAACGGTGCGGACGGCAAGCCCTTCAAGACCCGGGATGGCGGCGTGCTGCGCTTGGAGCAACTAATTTCCGATATGACCGATTTTGTCCGCGCAAAAGTGGTGGAAAACAAGATCGTTTCCGACGATGAGGTGGAGGATACCACCCGGAAGATCGCCCTTGCTGCGCTTAAATACGGCGATCTGTCAAATCAGCCCACCAAGGATTATAACTTTGATTTGGAGCGGTTTGCGGCCTTTGAGGGTAATACCGGCCCCTATATCCTTTATACTGTGGTGCGTATCAAGTCCATTCTGAACCGCTACGGTGCTTGGGAGCATTTGCCCATCGCCCCTGCTGCCAATGAATGGGCAAAGGATCTGATGCTTGCCATCACTAAATTCGGCCCTGCGATGGAGTCTGCGCTTAAGACCCTGTCTCCCAACTTGATCTGTGCCTATATTTACGAGCTGTCCGGTGCAGTAAATAAGTTCTATCACGAAACCCGTATCCTGACCGAGGAAAACGAAGAGCTGAAGGCGGGCTATATTGCTCTCATTGGCCTTGCCAAGGGGGTACTGGAGACCTGTATCGATATTTTGGGCTTTACTGCCCCGGAAAAGATGTAAAATTCTCTTTCCAAAAAGGAAAAAATGTGGTATACTAAAAGAAAAAACATAGGAGGTTTTCACTATGGCAAACAAATATGCCGGCACAAAGACCGAAGCCAACCTGATGGCGGCCTTTGCAGGCGAATCTCAGGCAAGAAATCAGTACACCTATTTTGCATCCAAGGCTAAGAAGGAAGGCTATGAGCAGATCGCAGCCCTGTTTCTGAAAACGGCCGACAATGAAAAAGAGCACGCAAAAATGTGGTTTAAGGAGCTTTCCGGTATCGGTGATACCTCCGAAAACCTGCTCAAGGCCGCAAATGGCGAAAACTATGAGTGGACGGATATGTACGCCTCCTTTGCAAAGACTGCGGAAGAAGAGGGCTTCCCTGAGCTGGCTGAGAAATTCCGCCGTGTTGCAGAGGTAGAACGTCATCACGAGGAGCGTTACCGCGCCCTGCTTCGCAACGTAGAAGAGGCAAAGGTGTTTGCAAAAGAAGGCGAGACCGTTTGGGAATGCCGTAACTGCGGCCATATCCACATCGGCAAGGAGGCACCTGCACTTTGCCCCACCTGCGCCCATCCCCAGAGCTATTTCGAGGTCAACGCAAAGAATTATTAAGAAACGGGGCAGACCCGGGAGGGTCTGCCCGAAAAATCCGAATATTGGCAAAAATAATTGTTGCAAATTGTTTTTAGCCGTGTTATAATGCACGGTGTGCCCATTGTCGGAGTACAATATTGGGATGTCGCCAAGCGGTAAGGCACCAG
>JAFQPB010000007.1 GCA_017411905.1 Oscillospiraceae bacterium | reverse complement strand
TGGGCTTTTTCAAGGATGTGACAAAGATCATTGAAAAGGTAAAAAACCGTAAGAATTTAGGCCTCTTTTCCGCTACCATTTCGCAAGAGGTTATGACGGTCTCATGGATGTATCAGCGCGATGAGGTGGAGATCACCGTAGAACCGAAAAAAGAGGATCGCCCCGATATTGCCCAGTACAGCATTATCGTATCTCCCTTGCAAAAGGCGGAGACGACCCTGCGGCTTATTCGAACCCAAGGCTATGAGCGGGTAATTATTTTCTGCAACACTAAGCATATGTGCCAGCGGCTTTCTGACGATTTCCGAAGGGCTGGTGCGGATTGCGACTGTATCCACGGCGATATTCGCCAAAGCCAGCGGGAAAGGACGATGCAGACCTTCCGGGACGGAAAGCTGTCTATTTTGATTGCCACCGATGTGGCATCCCGGGGCATTGATGTGGATGATGTGGAGTGTGTGGTGAATTTCGATGTGCCGGAGGAAAACGAATATTACGTTCACCGCATCGGCAGAACAGGCCGCGCCAAGAAAAAGGGCGTTGCTTGGTCGATTATCGGCAATTTCCCGGAAAAGGCAAAGCTGGACGAAATTGCAAAATTCAGCAATTATACCGTAAAACCCATGGTTTTATCTGATGACGGCATCCTCAGCGAAGAAGTGGTAAAAGCGCCTGTGCCGCCCAAAAGGAGACTGCGTTGAACGCCCGGGAGATGGGGTTTCTGCTGCTGACCAGTCAGCTCGGAGACCCGAAAAGAAAGCCGCTGACTGTGGCGCAGTTTCGTGACCTTTCCGTAAACGCTTCCAATATGGAAGTGGATATTCCCGGCAGGGAATTAGATGAAGAAGATTTGCGGAATTTGGGCTATAACCGGGAAATGGCAATGCGAATACTCTGCCTTTTGGAGGAGCGGGAACTGCTGATGCATTATCTGAAGCAAGGGGCGCGACAGGGCTGCTTTCCGCTGACCCGACTTAGCACCGACTATCCCCAAATGCTTCACAGACGCTTGGGCTTGGAAGCCCCGAATCTTTGGTTTCGGGGGGATATGACCCTTTTGGATACACCGGCGGTTTCCCTTGTTGGCAGTCGGAACCTATTGGAAGATAACCGGGCGTTTGCCCGGGAGGTAGGCCGTCAGGCGGCTCAACAGGGCTATACCCTTATTTCCGGCAATGCCCGAGGGGCAGACAGGGAAGCCCAAGATAGCTGTCTTGCAAACGGAGGCAAGGTCATCAGCGTGGTGGCAGACCGGCTGCTGTCTCAGCCGCTGGAGAAAAATACTCTGTATCTTTCTGAGGATGGATACGATCTCAGCTTTTCCGTGCCACGGGCTATTAGCCGAAATCGGGTCATACACGCACTGCCTACGGCAGGCGTATTTGTCGCCCAGTGCGGTCTAAAAACCGGTGGCACTTGGAGCGGTACAGAGAAGAATTTAAAAAAAGGCTGGTCGCCTGTTCTTTGCTTTGCAGACGGTAGCACAGCACAAATGGAATTATGTGACCGTGGCGCAAGGGCAGTAGCAATGGATGATTTAGCGGATTTTTACAGGTTACATATAAAATCACCAAGTTTATTTTAAGTTGTACGGAGGAAAATTATGAGTATAGCTGACGAACTGTACAAAAAGACCTGTTTGGATATTTTAGAGAACGGCTTTTACGATACAGATTTAGAAGTGCGCCCCCGTTGGGCAGACGGTACACCTGCCCATACGGTAAAAAAATTCGGTGTGGTAAACCGCTATAATTTGCAGGAGGAGTTTCCTCTGATGACGCTCCGCCGCACTTACTGGAAATCGGCTCTCGATGAGCTTTTGTGGATATGGCAGAAAAAGTCCAACCGCATCTGTGATCTTGGCAGTCACGTATGGGACGAATGGGCAGGCGAGGACGGCACCATCGGCAAAGCCTATGGCTATCAGCTTGGCATTAAGCATACGTATAAGGAGGGGCAGTTCGATCAGGTGGATCGGGTGCTTTACGATTTGAAGCACAATCCGGCATCCCGGCGCATCCTCACGAATATCTATAATTTTGAGGATTTGCACGAGATGAACCTCTATCCCTGTGCCTACTCTATGACCTTTAATGTGACCGGCAACACCTTAAACGGCATCCTCAATCAGCGGTCGCAGGATATGCTGACGGCGAATAACTGGAATGTGTGCCAGTACGCAATGCTTCTTATGATGATGGCACAGGTCTCCGGGCTGCAGGCCGGTGAGCTTGTCCATGTCATTGCAGACTGCCACATTTACGACCGGCACATCCCAGCGGTGAAGGCAATGCTGGAAAAGGAAGGCTTTGCTGCGCCAAAGGTAACGCTGGATAAGTCTGTTACGGATTTTTACAGCTTCACAAAAAACAGCTTTACGGTGGAAAATTATCAGTTCCATCCCTTTGATTTTGAAATTCCTATGGCGATTTGAGGCGAAAGTAAAGTATGGATCTAATTGTTGCAGTTTATTCTGATTGGGGCATCGGCTGTGACGGTACCCAGCCGGTAGCACTGTCGGCTGACCGAAAGTTCTTTCGGGAGACTACCCGTGGTGCGGCTGTGATCGCCGGGCGAAAAACGGTGGCAGATTTTCCCGGCCAAAAGCCCCTGCCCGGCAGAAAAAATATTGTGCTGACCCGGCAGGAAATAGATATTCCCGGCTTTACCGTATGCCACAGCCCCGAGGAAGCAATGAGAGAAACACAGACAGACGGGCGGGTGTTTGTCATTGGTGGCGGCAGTATATATCTGCAGATGCTGCCTTTTTGCGAAAATGCCTATGTGACGAAGCTTTCTGCCTGTCCAAAATCGGATACCTACTTTCCTGATTTGGACGAAATGCCGGATTGGGAAATGAAAGAAGTTCTCTCAGAGGGAGAGGAAAACGGTATTAGCTTCCAAATGTGTTTATACAGAAAAAAGAGATGATTTAAAATGCAAAGAAAAACCTTAAACTTCATAATTGCTGCCGCTGTTATCCTTGGGGTCCTTGGTCTCGGAATGATGGGATGGACGCTTTATAAATCCCAAGTGCTGGCACTAAGTGTGGCAGATGGGGATACGATCTATTTAGAGGCAGGCATCGATCCCCTTCCTGAGGGGGAAGCCTATGTCTGGAGCGGCTTTTTGCTGTTAGAAAAAAGAGCGGTAGCAGTTTCCCGGACGGGTGAGATAGACCCAAAGGCACCGGGCACTTATACCGTGACTTATTCGGCAAAGTATAAAAATCTAACGGCGGAAAAAACCTATACTGTCATCGTCCGGGATACGACAGCACCGGTCATTACGCTAACCGGCGGTGCGGAAGTGGTGACACTGCCCGGTGTTCCCTACGAGGATGCAGGCTTTACGGCTATTGATGCAGCAGAGGGCGATGTGACTGACCGTGTCATTCGTGTTGAGGAAGACGGAAAAGTGACTTATACGGTCACAGATACTGCCGGAAATACTGCTGTTGCGGAGCGGATACTGCGCTATGAGGATACGGTTCCTCCGGTACTGACCCTGACAGGAAGCGACAAGGTGACGGTCTACACAGGCCAAAGCTACCGGGAGCCGGGCTATAAGGCCATCGATAACGGCGCAATCGATTTGACAGATAAGGTGGAGATTTCCGGTACTGTGAATGTAAAAAAGGCCGGCACCTACACGCTTACCTATACCGTAAAGGATAGCTGCGGCAATGTAGCAAGCGCTACCCGTACCGTAGAGGTCAAAAAGGTAAACGGCAACGGCAAGTTTATTTACCTGACCTTCGACGACGGCCCCGGCAGCTACACCGCCGGTCTTTTGGATATTCTGAAAAAGTACAACGTAAAAGCGACCTTCTTTGTGGTTTCTTCCTCCAAGATGGACATTTTGAAACGGATGGACGCGGAGGGACACACCATCGGCCTCCACTCCAATACCCACGAATACAGCGAGATTTACGCCAATGAAGAAGCCTTCTTTGCAGATCTGCAGGCGGTGAGCGATAAGGTATATGCCCAGGTCGGCTACCATCCCACGATTATGCGCTTCCCCGGTGGCAGCAGTAACCGGGTGAGTAAGAATTACAACTTAGGCATTATGACCCGGCTGACACAGGCTGTGCAGGCGCAGGGCTACCGCTACTTTGACTGGAATGTCAACTCTGAGGATGCGGAGAAAGCAACACCGGAGCGAATTTTGGAAGTCACCATCGAGGGCGTTGCAAAGCGCAGCGAGAGTATGGTGCTGATGCACGATATTCAGAAAAACTCTATGCAGGTCATTGAGGAGTTTATCGTTTGGGCACTGGATAACGGCTATACATTTTTGCCCATCACCGACAATACCCCCGATTTCCACCATCCCATAAAGAACTAATAAAAACGCCCTGACCGCGGTCAGGGCGTTTTTAGTTGACAATTGAGAATGGAGAATTGACAATTAAGGTGTCCGCAAGCGGACGGATATTAATCATACCGTTGAAAACCTGTGTCATTCTGAGCGAAGGGCTAATAGCCCATAGTCGAAGAAACTGCGCATTATCGATCATATATAGCAGGTGTTGGTGCGAAGATCCTTCGACTTCGCTTCGCCTTTGCTAAGGTATGATTGCCACCGGCAATCATTATGATTTTGATTCGCTGCGCGGAGCACCACGCTCAGGATGACGCTTTCTTTCGATGGTGCATCGTCCCCTACGAGTCTATATGGGTATGATTATTGATATGGTCTTCGCAATAGCAATGGAAACCGTTACAGCGGGAGCAGTACCGGAATTCTAAATCGGGGTCGGAAATATCTGTGCGGCCACAGACGGTGCATTTGTGTGTGTAGGGGGCTTTTACAGAAGCGGTGCTGGCTTCATAGGAGCCGGCAGAGGGGAAGGGGATGACTTTAGCACCGCCCTTTCTGCCTTTCTTACCCCGGAACAGCCGCCGGGCGTTGGCCTGCCAAGAAAGAGGGATGAGATTTAGCACATCCTTACCAAAGAACAGGAAATAGTTGCCCAGCGCCACCAGCGGGAACAAATTCAGGGGGAAGAAGCCGAGGGGAAGGCTGAAGACCTCCAAAAAGGTGACTGCCAAGTCAAACAGCGCAAAGATCCAAGCCTTCACCGGGATAATGAAGAACAGCAAGAAGTGGGTATCGGGGTAGAGGGTAGCGTAAGCGATAAAGAGACTTAAATTCAAATAGGTGCCCAAATCTGCAAAATACTCCGGGGGCATAACATAGAGAGTTCCGTCGATGTTGTAGGTCAGCCCACCGAAAAGCATCACAAAGGCCTCCGTCAGGAAAAGACCGGAGAAATAGAAAAGATTAAACCGGAATGTACCCCAGCGGTTTTCAATGGCACGACCCAGAGAATAATAGCAGATCAGGCTGACAGCCACAAAAATAATAGACCCGTAGCTGAATGCACTGGTAAAGACACAGGTAACGAGCCGCCAAACCTGTCCCTGCAGGATCAAATCCCGGTGAAAGCAAAGGGCATCGTACAGAACATAATTGTTGGCCATTTCGCTCATCAGATAGACGATGGCATTACCGATGACAATAAAGAGCATCAGGTTGGGAATGCCGATGCGTTGATTGCGGTAGCAGAACCGCTCAAATTTTTGCCGTAATTTCTTCAAAAAAGATCATCTCCTTTGGTATCTTTCCTTACTATATCAGCTTTTTCCCAAAAAGTCTACAAGAGATTGTGAACAAAAAACTTGACAAATCGGGAAAATATGATAAGATACCCGAGGAAAAATGCATACAGCCTTATCAAGAGCGGTGGAGGGATCGGCCCGATGAAACCCGGCAACCTACGAAAGCAAGGTGCCAAATCCGGCGGCAACGAAAGATGAGGATTCGAAATAACGTACATCGAATCTTCGGTGTGCGTATTTTTATTTGTCGAAAGGAAAAGAAATATGGAAAAAAGATTGTTTACATCCGAGTGCGTGACCTGCGGTCACCCCGATAAAGTGGCAGACAGTATCTCTGATGCGATTTTGGATGCCTGCCTTGCCCAAGACCCCGGCTCCCGTGTAGCCTGCGAAACTATGGTCACTACCGATTTTTGCCTGATTTGCGGTGAAATTACAACCAAGGCGGTGGTAGATTATGCTGCTGTTGCCCGGGAGGTCATCCGCAAGATCGGCTACACCCGTGAGGGTGAGGGCTTCTGCGCGGACTCTGTGGAAATCCTCTGCAAAATTCACACCCAGTCTGCCGATATTGCGCTGGGCACCAACGATTCCGTTGGCGGCGCAGGCGATCAGGGTATGATGTTTGGCGGTGCCTGTACCCAGACCCCCGAGCTAATGCCGCTGTCTATCGCTCTGTCCAGAGCGCTCTCCAACCGCCTGACCGAGGTGAAGAATGAGGTGGATTTCATCCGCCCCGATGGCAAGACCCAAGTGAGCGTAGAGTTTGACGAAAAGGGCAATGTGCTGGGCATCGATACGGTGGTCGTATCTGTGATGCACAGCGCAGATATCACGCTGGATGCATTGCGCGCATATGTTAAGCGCGAGATCATCGCGCCTGTTCTTGCGAAGTATGGCTTCTCTTTGGAGAATGTCTCTCATATCCACATTAACCCCACCGGCAATTTCGTCATCGGCGGCCCTAACGGCGACACCGGCCTGACCGGAAGAAAGATCATCGTGGATACCTACGGCGGCTATTTCTCCCACGGCGGCGGTGCATTCTCCGGCAAAGACCCCACCAAGGTGGACAGAAGCGCGGCTTATATGGCCCGTTATATGGCAAAGAACTTAGTCGCTGCGGGCCTTGCTTCGCAGGTGCAGGTGCAGCTTGCCTACGCAATTGGTGTTGCCGAGCCTGTTTCTCTGCGGGTAGACAGCTACGGCACCGGCAAAATTGCCGACGAGGAAATGACCGCCCTTTTGCGCAAGACCTGCGATATGACCCCTGCCGGCATTATCCGCAAGCTCTCCCTTCGCAGCCCCATCTACGGCAAAACTGCGCTGGAAGGTCACTTCGGTGTGGCAGATCAGCCTTGGGAGCAAACGGATCTGGCAGAGGAACTGAAAAAATTAGCAAAGGTTTAAGCCTATGAACGAAAAGCTTTTTGGCATCCTCCGGTGTTTTCGGCTGGACGGAGAGCCGGTCTCCTGTCAGCCTTACGGCTGCGGCCATATTAACAGCACTTATTTGGTGGAGACAGCCTGCGGCCGCCGCTATATTTTGCAGCGTATCAACCACAATACTTTCAAAAATGTGGCGGCACTAATGGAAAATATTACTGCAGTTACAGACTTTTTGCGAAATAAGGCAGAAGACCCCCGCAGTGTGCTGACACTTGTTAAGACCCAAAATGGGGAAAGCTATGTCTACGCCCAAGCGACCTACTGGCGTGTCAACGAATTTACAGAAGGCTCTATCTGCCTGCAAGCCCCGGAAACGGACGAGGATTTCTACCAAAGTGCCATCGGTTTTGGCACATTTCAGCAGATGCTCTCCGATTTTCCTGCGGAAAAGCTTCACGAGACCATTCCTAATTTCCATAACACCCCCGATCGCTACCGCATTTTTAAGGAGACCTTAGCCCGTGACCCGATGCATCGGGCGGCAGAGGTGCAGCCGGAGATCGAATTTGTCCTTGCCCGCGAAAAGGAAATGGCAACTATCCACAATGGGCTGATAGCCGGTGAGCTTCCTTTACGCGTTACCCACAACGATACAAAGCTCAATAACGTTCTTTTGGATGCCCAAACCCGGAAAGCCCTGTGTGTTATCGATTTGGATACGGTGATGCCCGGCTCCAGTCTCTATGACTACGGTGATGCCATCCGCTTCGGCGCGGCCACAGCCGCAGAGGATGAAAAAGACCTCTCCAAGGTAGAGCTGGATCTCCATTTGTTCCGGGTCTTCACCCGTGGGTATATTCAGGCCTGCCCCGGACTGACGGCCAAGGAGCTGCAGTATATGCCCTTGGGCGCGAAAATCATTACTATGGAGTGCGGTGTCCGGTTTCTTACGGACTATTTGGATGGCGATAATTATTTTTCGATTCATCGTGAGGGTCACAATTTAGACCGCGCCCGCACCCAGTTTAAATTAGTTTCCGATATGGAAGCAAAGTGGGACGAGATGCACCGCATCGTCAAAGAGGAAATGAAATAATAAAAAGCACCGCCTTGTTTACCATATAACAGCACTTGTCATCCCGAGCGTAGTCGAGGGATCTTCGCACCAATTATGTGTGCAGTCTAACGATACTGCGAAGATTCTTCGACTTCGCTCCTTCGTCGCTTTGCTCAGAATGACACGGGTTGTTACTTGCAATTACAGAGATTCTCTGCTATCATAAGAAAAAACAGGGGAGGGGCCTATGGAAATTCTATATCAGGATGAAGACATTGTGGTTGCCATCAAGCCGCCCCGGGTGCTAAGCACCGATGAGCCGGGAGGAATGCCCGCACTTGTGCGTGAGGCTTTGGATACGGAGGATATACGTACCGTCCATCGGTTGGATCGGGTGGTTTCGGGACTGATGGTGCTGGCAAGAAATGCGACCGCTGCCTCGGAGCTGTCACGGCAGATTCGGGATGGCAGCTTCGAAAAGGAATATGTGGCCGTCCTCCACGGCTGCCCGGAAATGGGGTCGGGCACACTTACCGACCTACTGCTGCGTAATAAGCAGGAGAAAAAGACCTATGTGGTTTCGGAGCGGGCGAAGGGGGTACAGGAGGCGATCCTGACATATAAAACCGAGGGAACTACAGACGCACTGACAAAGGTGCGCATCCACTTGGTTACAGGACGCACCCACCAAATTCGGGCGCAGTTCTCGTCTCGCGATCTTCCTTTGGTGGGAGACCGGAAATACAGCCTTTATGAGGACGACTGCGAGATCGCACTGTGGTCGGGAATGATCGGTTTTTCCCATCCCTACAGCGGGGAAAAAATGGTATTTACTGCCCAGCCGCCAAAAGAATATCCGTGGACGGAGTTTGAGAAATAATGGAACACTATAAGTTTTATCAAAACGAAAAATGCGAATATTTTCCCTGCCATAAATGCGAAAATACCGGGGATTTCAGCTGTCTTTTCTGCTACTGCCCGCTGTACGCCCTGAAAGATAAATGCGGCGGTAATTTTAGCTATACGGAAAACGGGATCAAGGACTGTTCTTCTTGCCTTGTGCCTCACAAACGGGGAAATTACGAGCTTATGATGGAAAAAATGAAGGAAGTTATCGAGCTTGCGAAAAAGCCTTGATTTTTTCCCGTTTGGCTGTTATAATGCCTATGTTTTGAATATGGAGACGTATCGAAGTGGTCATAACGGGGCTGACTCGAAATCAGTTAGCGGGCAACCGCACGCGAGTTCGAATCTCGCCGTCTCCGCCAAAAGAAAAGGCTGCCCATTTTTGGGTGGCCTTTTTGCATACGGCGAGGGTTTATTCCCACCGCATATATATTCTGGATGGTGGGAGCAAGCCCCCGCCCTGCAATTATCTATAACAGTATGTATTGCAATCGTTTCCTGAATGTGTTAAAATCAAAATAACAAACTGCGAAAGGATGTGTCTTTTATGAAGAAATTGGCTTGTTTTGCGATCGTTTTGGTGCTTTTGCTGTGCGGCTGCACCGGCGGTGCGGAGAAGCTGGGCGGTCAGTACGAGGGATATTATTTGGAAAAGGATGGGGGCATCCTCTCTGTGACCAACTACGCGCCCTATAACTTTTTCGCGCTGCCTGACTATCAGGAGCTGGCGCAGTACGGCGAGGGCGCAGGACTGGAAAATGAGGGCGTGGTCTATTACATTTTTATCACCGATACCTCCAAGAAGGACACCTATTACACTGCGGAATTTGACGGCGAGACAAAAGAATTGCTCTGCGAGGAGGGCACATTCTTCGCCGATGAAGCTGCAAAAAACGAAACCGTTAACCGGCTGCTTAATATGCTGGATGCCCTAAAAGTTGATAATTGACAGTTGATAGTTAATGGTTATTGTGTTAATACTGCGAACAAAAAGGAACGGAAATTTTCCGTTCCTTCAGACCGTAGAAAAACCCCTGTTTTGCGTTAGGCAAGACAGGGGTTTGGTGTGGATTGGGGATAAATAAAGGAAATAATGCAATCGAAATGTTCATCATACACATACTTCCACCATTCGTGACCGCCCTTCATAGTCATAGGACGCTTGTAAGCTGTGGATAAAACTCTGTCGTCTGAAAATACCTTCTTGCAAATATGCGGTGTCTTGTATG
>JAFQPB010000001.1 GCA_017411905.1 Oscillospiraceae bacterium | reverse complement strand
GGAACGGGCTCGCCCCAGTAGCGCTGGCGGGCAAAGATCCACTCACGGAAGTGGTAGTTATTCTTCCGTCTTGCCACGCCCGCCTTTTCCAGCTTGCAGGTAATCGCTTCTTTTGCTTCTTCAACTGTGAGACCAGTAAATTCCTCGGAATTAACAAGCTTGCAGCCCTTGCCTAAGTAATCCTGCTTTTCAAAGGCACATTCGCTGACATCCCGGCCTTCAATGACCTGAATCATCGGGATATTGTGGGCGATGGCATACTCGAAGTCACGCTGGTCGTGGCTGGGAACAGCCATAACTGCGCCGGTGCCGTAGTTTGCAAGGACGAAGTCACCGATAAATACCGGCACTTCCTTGCCGTTAACAGGGTTGATGGCGTACACGCCCTTTAAGGGGCAGCCGGACTTGGTCTTATTGAGCTCTGTGCGATCCATATCGGACTTTTTGACAGTCTCGGCAATATAGGCCTCCACCTCTTCCCTGTTTTCCACCCGGTCAAGGAGGCTCGCTGTGATCTTGCCGTCCGGTGCCAGCACCATAAAGGTGATGCCGTAGATGGTTTCGATACAGGTGGTATAAATGGAGAAGCTGCCGCCGCCCACAAGCTGGAAGTCAACCTCCACACCGGTGGATTTGCCGATCCAGTTTCGCTGAATTTCCTTGGTAGATTCCGGCCAGTCGATCTCGTCAAGACCTTCCAAGAGCTTCTCTGCAAAAGCAGGCTGGTCGATGACCCACTGCATCATATTCTTCTTTACAACGGGATAGCCGCCACGCTCACTCTTTCCGTCGATCACTTCATCGTTAGAAAGAACGGTGCCCAGCTCCTCACACCAGTTGACAGGCATTTCGATCCTCTTTGCATAACCGGCCTCCCACAGCTTCTTGAATATCCACTGTGTCCACTTATAGAAAGAGGGGTCAGATGTAGCAATCACCTTCGACCAGTCGTAGTCAAAGCCCAGCTCCTTGAGCTGACCGGAGAAGGTCTCAATATTCTTTTGGGTAAAGCCGTTGGGATGGTTACCGGTGGAAACGGCATACTGCTCTGCAGGCAGTCCAAAAGAGTCATAGCCCATAGGGTGCAGAACGTTGTAGCCCTGCATCCGCTTCATACGGGATATAATATCCGTTGCGGTGTAGCCCTCGGGGTGACCTGCGTGGAGACCCACACCGGAGGGATAGGGGAACATATCCAGTACATAATATTTGGGCTTTGAGAAATCCCAAACATCGGTATGGAAGGTGTTATTTTCCTCCCAGTACTTTTGCCATTTCTTCTCAATGGCAGAAAACTCGTAATTCATTTTCTATCCTTCTTTCATTCCGGGAGAATAACATCCCCGATATCTACTTTTTCAGCATCTGCCCAAAGGCGTTCCAGATCGTAAAAGGCTCTCGCCTCTTCCGTAAAGACGTGTACAACAATAGAGCCAAAGTCCAGAAGCTCCCAAGTATTGCCCCGGTGGCCTTCCCGACCTAACTTATTTTCGCCCAGCTTTTCAAGCGTATCCTCAGCAATGTCACAGAGGGTACGAACGTGGGTATTGGAAGTACCGGTGCAGATAACGAAATAATCTGCCAGACTGGAGACCCGGTCGATCTTCAGCAGCCGCAGCTCCATACCCTTTTTGCTGTCCAGCATTTTTACGACTTCACAAGCGATTTCTTTTGTTGTCATATAAATTCCTCTCAATGTGTGTTTTTTATGTCCTGCAAGGCTTCCTGAGACGCTTTGGAAATAGCCTTTCCTTCTTTAATAAGGAGGGAGATCGTCATTTCCAGTCCCATTACCATTGCTTTATCCATATCGGTAAATGCTGCTTCCCGGAGCGCATCCACACCGTCAAAATCCCGGTTGGGCTCCATATAGTCTGCCACATAAATGATCTTCTCTAATATATTCATTCCGGCTTTGCCGGTAGTATGGCTGTGGATGGCAGAAACCACCCTTTCATTTTCCCCAAAGATACGCTCGGCCACCATCGCACCCGTATGGGCATGCAAGGTCTTGGGATATGCCCGGGAAAAATCGTCCAATACCATACCGTACTGGTCGCACAGGGTCAACTGCAGAGGGCCGTCCAGTGCCTTTGTAATGTCGTGGAGCAGTGCTGCCCGCGCCGCATCGGTCTCATCCGCACCCCACCGCTTTGCAAGCTCCACAGCCGTATCCCGGCAGCCCAGAATGTGCGCCACACGATTGGGCTTTACAAGGGTGCACACCACTCTTTCCAGTTCCGGGATGGGTAGGTTCTTGTAGTTTTCCCCGGTACCATAGAGTTTATTTTGCAGGATATAGCGATGCACCTTTTCGTTCAAGAAGGGCGCAGCGCAGTCGAATACCAGCATACGCCGAAGCTGGGTGGAGGATATCTCCGTTACCGGGTTTTCCATCACGATGGCAGAAATGCCCTTTGCGGCAAAGAATGCTTTCTTCTCCTCTATTTGTGCCCGCTCACCCTTGTCGCCCCGGTAAAATACCACCGGTGTGACCTGTGACAGGAGCAAGTCTGCCTCCCGCCAATGATCGAGTGTCAGAAACATATCCGTTCCCATCATCAGGAAAAGCATCGCATTTGGATGCTGCTGACGGAGGGAAAGTACCGTTTCATAGGTATAACTGGCACCGCCACGGCAAAGCTCCATATCCGACACAGTAAGGTCTGTATCTTCTGCCCCAAGGGTCACCATTTTAAGCCGCTGCTGCGGGGTAGGAGAACCTACAGGAAGCTCCTTATGGGGAGAAATATAGGACGGGATCAGGTATAGCTTATCCAAATTAAGCGCAGTTTTCCCATATATAGCCGCCCCCATATGTCCTAAATGGGGTGGATTATAGGTGCCGCCGAAAATACCGATCCTTTCCATATGCTGCCTCCCGTTTTAGTCTTCCTGAAGCTTCTTCTCCCGTTCCCGCTCGATGGCCTTATCAATAGCCATTTGCCGGAAATACTCGTTGCGCTGCTCGCGCACCTTTTTCGCCGCCTGCCGGCGGGCTTGCGCGCCCTTACGGACGGGATTGGATTTTGCGACAGGCGTAGCCTTCCGCTTAGCGCGGCCTACCTCATTTCGCTGTGCCTGCACTTTTTCACTAAAGCGGTAGATTATAAACTTTGTACCGATCACACCGACACCTTCGGCACCGGTTGCCTCACAAATCTCGTCACAGACCTCCCGCGGGGTCATCATCGCGCCTTCCAGCACCTTGCCCTTGACCAGCTCCCGGGACTCTAACTGGTTTTCTGCTTCTGCGATGACCGCATCGGTCACACCGCCCTTACCCACCATCAAGGTAGTGTCCAAGGTGTTTGCCTGACTTCTCAGCTCGGCTCGCTCTTTACTCGTCAGCATAGCCTGCCTCCTTTAACTTTTCATAAAAAACTTTCAGCGCATTTCCACGGTGGGAAACGGCGTTCTTTTCCTCGGCAGGAAGCTCTGCCGTCGTCTTTCCCAAAGGGGGATAGTAGAAAATGGGATCGTAGCCGAAGCCACCCTCTCCCCTCGGCTCCCGGGTCAGTTCTCCGTGGATCTCACCCCGTGCCTGAATGACCTGCCCATCGGGGGTCACGAAGGAAATGACACAGACGAATTTTGCCTGCCGCTGACCGTCGGGCACGTGCTCCGTATTTTTGAGCAGCAGCAAAAGTCTTCCCCAATCATCTAAGCTTTCATCAAAACCGTACCGGGCAGAATATATCCCCGGCTTCCCATCCAGGGCATCTACGGCAATGCCGGAGTCATCTGCCAATGCCGGAAGACCCGTGGCTTTCATCACCGCTTCTGCCTTCAAAAGGGAGTTTTCCTCAAAGGTAGTGCCGGTTTCCTCCACATCGATGTCTACCCCGAGCTCGCTTTGGAGTACCAGCTCCATACCGAATTTTTCCGTAATTTGGCTGATTTCTTTCAGCTTATGTCTGTTTTTACTTGCCAGTACGACCTTCATTAGATCAATGCCTCCACAAATGCCTGCGCATCAAAGGGTACAAGGTCATCCACCTGCTCGCCCACGCCAATGAACTTCACCGGAATTTGGAGAGTATCCGCAACCGCGATCACAATACCGCCCTTGGCGGTGCCGTCCAGCTTGGTCAGCGCAACAGCGGTAACGCCGGCGATGTTCTTAAATTCCTTGGCCTGAATGAGACCGTTCTGTCCGGTAGTGCCGTCCAGTACCAGCAGTACCTCACGGGAGGCTTCCGGCAGCTCCCGCTCCACGATGCGGCTGATCTTACCCAACTCGTTCATCAGGTTTGTCTTATTGTGCAGTCTTCCGGCGGTGTCAATGATGATTACATCACTACCCTTAGCCTTGGCAGAGCGAATGCCGTCAAAGACAACGGAAGCCGGGTCTGCGCCCTCATTTTGCCGGACAATGGCAGCATCCGCGCGGCCAGCCCAAATTTCAAGCTGGTCTGCGGCGGCAGCACGGAAGGTATCACCCGCCACAAGCAGCACCTGCTTCCCCTGCTTTGTAAGCTGCGCGGCGATCTTACCGATGGTGGTAGTCTTACCCACGCCATTGACACCGATAACCAAGATAACCGAGGGATTCGTATCTAATTTGAGTGCTGTATCCCCTACCTGCAGCATTTCTGCAAGAATGTTTTTCAGGGCCGTACGGGCTTCCTCGGTGGTTTTCAGCTTCTGCTCGCGCACGGCCTTGCGAAGGCGGTCGATGGCCTTTACGGTAGTGTCCACGCCCAAATCTGCAAGGATCAGGCTTTCCTCCAGCTCATCGTAAAAATCGTCATCGATCTCACTAAAGCCGGAAAACACATTTCCGATGGTATTTGACAGGGCATCTCTCGTCTTGGAAAGGCCTGCCTTAATTTTATCAAAAAAGCTCATTACTTGCTCCTTTATTCAATGATTCCAAGCTGTTGCTCCATTTGGTTAAGGTCAAGCCGCAGCAGCTTACTGACCCCCTGCTCCTGCATCGTCACACCGTAGAGCACATCGGAGGCCTCCATCGTGCCGCGGCGGTGGGTAATGACGATAAACTGGGTCTTTTCGCCCAAATTGCGTAGATAAGTGGCAAACCGCTCTACGTTCCGGTCATCCAGTGCCGCATCGATCTCATCGAGCATACAGAACGGGGTTGGACGTACCTTCAAAATGGCAAAATACAGCGCGATAGCCACAAATGCCTTTTCGCCGCCGGAAAGCAGCGTAATGGTCTTTAGCTGCTTTCCGGGAGGCTGTACCCGAATTTCGATGCCGCAGGTCAGCGGACTTTCCGGATCCTCCAATACAAGCTGACCCTTACCGCCACCGAACATCTCCTCGAAGGTCTTGCCGAAGTATTCATCGATCTTCTTAAACTCGGTGACAAAGATTGTGGTCATTTCCGAGGTGATATCCCGGATGATGCTCTCCAAGTCCCGTTTGGCTTCCAGCACATCGTCCCGCTGCTCGGCAAGGTAGGTGTAACGCTCGTTAATGCGGGTATATTCCTCGATAGCACCGAGGTTAGGTGTGCCCAAGGCGGAAATTTTCCGCTTCAGCTCTGCAATGATCCGGTTGCCGGCAGTAACGGATTCGATCTCGCCCTTTTTCTGCCCTGCAGTACCGGGGGTAAGGCCGTAGCTGTCCCACAATTTATCAATAATCGTCTTTTCTTCAAAGTCCGCCTTTTCCTTTTTGGATGCCAAATGGACACAGGCCTTTTCCATATTGACAATGGATTTGTTCAGCTCCGCAATGTCGGTGTCGCACTTGGCGCGGCTGGCTTCCATATCTGCATACCGCTTCCGGGCGGCGGCCATTTCTTCATTTGCAACAGTTAGCTCCTTCTCGTTTTGCAGGCGTTTTTCTTCCTGCTCGGCGATCAGAGCTTCCTGACGGCGGGAGTCTTCCATAATAAGGTCAATATCCCGCAGCTTTCTTGACCGGTCACCCTCTGCCGCCATATAAAGGGCGCGCAGGTCGGCAATGTGGTTTTGGGCTGTGATCCGCTCTGCATCCAGCGCGGCCATATCGGTGCGAAGCTGCTGCATCGCACCTGTAACCTTGGATGCAGAAGCCTCAGCGTCAAGCTGATTGCCCTCCAAGACCTCCCGCATTTTGGCAGTCTCTGCCTGCTCACGCTCCAATTGGGTTAACGCACCGCGAATGGCAGCGCATTGCTCCCGGTCTGCCTTTTCCCGGTCGCTGAGACCGGCAAGCTCCCGCTGCGTTGCCTGCACGGCATCGGAAATAGCCTGCAGCCAAATTTCAAGCTGCTTTTCCCGTCCCTCTTGGGAGAGAACTTCCTTTTCTGCGGTAATCAGCTCTTCCTTGGCTGCGGCAAGCTGGAACTCCACCTCGTCAGACAGCCTGCGAGCTTCGGTGTACTGCTCCTCCAGCACGGTCAGCTCCTCGCTGAGCTTTTTCTCACGCTGGGTCAGCTTTTCCAGCTCGTTCGCACGGCTGAGGATACCCGCTTCCCGGCTCACCGAGCCGCCTGTCATAGAACCGCCGGGATTGACCACCTGACCGTCCAAAGTGACGATCTTAAAGCGGTTTGCGTACTTTTTCGCCATAGCGATGGCGTTATCAATATCCCGGACAATGACGATCCTGCCAAGTAGGTTTTCAATAATGCCTCGGTACTTTTCTTCAAAAGTTACCAGCTCGGAGGCAACACCGATAAAGCCGCCGCAGCTATTGAGGCCGTTTTCACTTAAGGTCTTGCCGCGGATAACGCTCAGCGGTAAAAATGTCGCTCTGCCGCCACCGGTGCGTTTCAGGAAAGAGATACAGCTTTTACCGTCCTGCTCCGTGTCCACCACGATCTGCTGCATACCGCCGGCCAAGGCGATCTCGATGGCAACCGTCAGATCATCTTCGGTGCGAATGAGCTGAGAGACAGGGCCGTGTACATTTCGGAGTGTACCCCGTTTTGCCTCCTGCATAACCATACGGACGGATTTTTGGTAGCCCTCAAAGTCCTGCTCCATCGCCCGGAACACCTGCGCCTTAGCCTGCACAGATTCCAAGGTGCTGTGGAGCTTTTGTACCTGCTCAGAAAGGTCATCCCGCCGCTTTGCCCGAGTGGACTGCCGGAGGGTATAGCCGGCAATGGTATTGTTTACCGTTGTTACCTGCTCACGGGCAGAAGATAAGGTCTTGCGGCAGGCAGCAAGCTCCCCTTCCGCTGCGGTCTCCCGCTCTGTGCCACTTTGCAGGTCATCACGAAGCTGCTGGGCGCGGCCGCCGTTTTCCCCAAGGATATTCTCAAGGCCGCGGAGGTCTGCTTCCTTGGCAGCAATGTCGGTTGCAAGTCTTGCTTCTTTTTCCCGCAGAGCCATATACTGATGGGTAAGGCCTTGGGCGGCTGCGGTCATTTCCGTCAGCCGGTGCTGCAGATTCTCCAATTCCTCCCGCTTTTGGGAGAGCATTTTTTCAATCTCCGCAATACGTTCATCGGTCTGCGCCATCTGCGCAGAGATGCCGCTGCTGCGCTGTTCCTGCCCTTGCAGATCTTCCTGACTGCGGCGGATGTTGGCTTCATTATTTTCTACGTTACTGCGGAAAACCGCGATCTGTCCCTCAATTTGCTGGCGGATGCCCTCCAGCATACTCAGCTTTACCCGGTGGTCTTCCATACTCTCGTTATGGGCGCGCAGCTCTTCCGTAAATTGGGCAGATCTTGCATAAAGCCTGTCCAAATCCTCATGGGCCTGCTGGAGCACAAAGTTGGCAGATGCATAATCCTCCTCTGCCTTTTTCGCATCGGCAGAGAGCTTTTCCAGCCGATCAAGCCAAACGGCAACCTCCACACCCATAAGCTGATCCTTCAGCTCCAAGTATTTCTTTGCCTTTTCTGCCTGCACACGCAGAGGCTCCAACTGCAGCTCCAGCTCGGAGACCTTATCGCCGATACGAAGGAGATTGTCTTCGGTGGCTGCCAATTTCCGCTCAGTTTCTTCCTTGCGGTGACGGTACTTGGAGATACCGGCAGCTTCCTCGAAGATCTCACGGCGGTCTGCGCTCTTGAGAGACAGAATTTCGTCAATTCTGCCCTGACCGATATTGGAGTAGCCCTCCCGGCCAAGACCGGTGTCCATAAACAGCTCATGAATGTCCTTTAACCGGGCAGACTGCTTGTTGATATAAAACTCACTGTCACCGGAGCGGTAGTAACGGCGGGTGACCATCACCTCGTCGCTGTCGTAGCTAAGCGCCCGGTCTGAATTGTCTAAAAGCAGGGTTGCTTCCGCAAAGCCTACGGCTGCCCGCTTTGCTGTACCGCCAAAGATGATATCCTCCATTTTTGCGCCCCGGAGGGTCTTGGTGCTCTGCTCGCCCATAACCCACAAAATGGCATCGGAAATATTTGATTTACCGGAGCCGTTAGGACCGACGATGGCAGTAATATCATCTCCAAAGCGAATTAACGTCTTATCCGGGAAGGACTTAAAGCCCTGCACTTCCAAAGATTTTAAGTACACAGTAAAACCTCTACTATAATCTATATTTTAACTAATTTATTATACCTATAAAGTACCCAAAAAGCAAGGATTTCTTGCAGTTTTTTGGAAGAAAAAAGAAAGAGAAGACCCGTTGTCCAAACGAATCTTCTCTTTTTCCTGCCACTGTGGGTTTGGGTTACTGCTCAACTGCATTTACACACACAAATGCGGTGCTGAACCAAAGCAGAAGGAGCTTCAATTTCTCCAATAAGAACGTTGCACGTTCCCTCCCCTTTCGGTTATTTTACATAGTCCATAGATATCCAGCCTTGAGAGATTCGACCCCAAAGGACACCGTTTACAGTCTTGGTTTCCAAAATGGTCACTTTCGTGCCTTTATGCAGGCGGGCTGCTACATCGTAGCTTGTTCCCGGGCCGCTGCGGACACGCAGCACATCGGCTGTTACCGTCTTGATAACCGCCTCCGGCGCAGGCTCGTCTATCTTTACATATTGGAGACTGATCCAGCCTTTATCGGTTCTTCCCCATTTGACCGCACCAATCATTTTTGTTTCCAAAACGGTGACCTTGGTGCCACGGACATAGTAGCCCAAATAACGACCGTCTGTTCCTGCTTCTGCACGGATGTTCAGCTTGCTTGCTGTGACAGTGCCAGTCTGTTGAGCCGCAGGCGGGTCGGTGGGTTCGGGCTCGGTGGGTTCGGGCTCAGTAGGCTCGGGTTCGGTAGGCTCAGGTTCGGTAGGCTCAGGTTCTGTGGGTTCGGGCGGTGTGACCAGCTCTTCGATGTCCACATAGGAAAGACTGATCCAGCCCTTGTCCGTTTTGCCCCACTCCATACCATCTACGGTCTTTCGCTCCAAAATGACCACCTTGGTATTGCGGACATAATAACCAAGCCAGCGGCCATTTGTGCCCGCTTCTGCACGGATATTCAGGGTACTTGCAGTAACCTTACCGTTCCACTGGGTCACAGGCGGTTCGGTGGGTTCCGGCTCGGTGGGTTCCGGATCGGTGGGTTCCGGCTC
>JAFQPB010000006.1 GCA_017411905.1 Oscillospiraceae bacterium | reverse complement strand
CATCCAAAAATTGCAGATGACTGTTTTCGTCAAACAGGGATGCGCTGTCGTGCTGTCCGTGAATGTCAATCAGCAGCCGTCCCAGCTTCCGCAAAACGGAAACGGAAACAAGACTTCCGTTGACCCGGCATACATTTCTGCCGTCTAAAAATATCTCCCGCTGAATGACCGTCTCCGCTTCATAGGGCACCCCATTCTCTCCGAACCAAGAAAGCTTCGGTACATCAGAAAACACAGCCTGTACAGAAGCCTTTTCCGTGCCGGTGCGGATCATATCCCGGTAAGCGCGCTCACCGATAATGGCAGAAATGGCATCGATCACGATGGATTTACCTGCGCCGGTCTCACCGGTGAGGACATTAAAACCCTTGTCAAAGGCAATTTCCGCACTCTCGATCACCGCGATATTTTCAATATGCAGCACACGCAGCATACTTTTTCCCTCCGGCTCAGCCAATCAAATTCTTGATCTCACCGCAAAATGCCGCGGCCGCATTGGTATCCCGCATAACGATCATCACTGTATCGTCACCGGAAATAGAGCCAACAACGGTACTCAGGCTCATCGCATCAACGGCAGAACCGGCAGCAGAGGCCAGGCCGGGCAGTGTGCGGATGACAATAATATTTTGGGCGTAGTCATAGCTGACCACACATTCCCGAAAAATCTTATTGAGTCTTGCAGTAAAGGAATTGCCCACCTCCCCGGAGGATGCCGCATAACGGTATGTACCGAGATTTGACAGTTCCTTTACGATCCGAAGCTCCTTAATATCTCGGGAAATGGTTGCCTGCGTACTGTTAAACCCCTCTGCCTGCAGAGCCTCCAAAAGCTGCTCCTGGGTCTCCACATTGCGGGTGGTGATGATCTCTATTATTTTTGCCTGTCTCTTACTTTTCACGGCAATTACCTCAATTATTTCTAAATTTTTGGTTGATTACATCATAAAAGCTGCGATCCTTGAGCCGCACCAACTTAGTCTTCAGCTGGGAACGCTTTACGGTGGTAATATCTCCGGCGTTGATGCGCAGAGCCTTGCCGCCGTCTACGGAAAGGTACGCACTGCGGCGGGTGTTTTGGGTCAGCTCCACCGAGATCACCCGCTTATCAGATGCCACGATGCTGCGGCTTACCATATCGTGAGCGCAAATGGGGGTAATAATTATGTTGGCCGCCTCCGGCTCCACCACCGGGCCGCCGGCAGAAAGATTATAAGCCGTTGAGCCGGTAGGCGTGGCCACAATGATGCCGTCGCCGTTACATTCCATCGCCTGAATATCATCAAAGCGGACATTCAGATGGACGATACGCGCCACCGCACCCTTGGTCACCACCACGTCGTTAAGACAAATATCGTGGAAAATAATATCTCTGTCCCAATAGACCGTCACGTCCAGCATCATACGCTCATCCAGCGTATATTCTCCGGCAGCAAGCTTCCCCAGCATAGAAAGCTCACTGCTTTCCAGCTCCGCCATAAAGCCCAGCGTTCCCATATTCACGCCTAAAATCGGCACGCCCTGCCGGGTGGCAGCCTTTGCCATATGGAGAATGGTACCATCGCCGCCAAAGCAGACCACCATAAATGCACCGGGAAGCTCCCGATCCAGTCTGTGAAACCGAATATCCCGGGGCAGGTCGGATGTGCGCTCCAGCTCAAAGGGCAGGCATATCTTCACATCAAACCCGGCTTTTTGCAAAATATCCCGCGCTGTACGGACTGCACTGAAATTCTTATCCCGGTAGGGATTGGGGGTAAGGATTATCTTTTTCATTCTTTCACCCCTTTAGTGTATCGTGGGCGGCAGATACCAACGCTTCTGTATCCGGGATAATACCCGGCTTGTCATCCAGCGTCAGGTGCGCCAAAAATTCAATATTCCCCTCCGGGCCTTTTACCGGGGAGAAGGTCATTCCCAAAATGGTAAAGCCGATCTCTTTCGTCAGGGCAATGAAATCATCCAGCACTTCCTTATGGACTGCCGGGTCACGGACAACGCCCTTTTTGCCTACCTTTTCTTTTCCCGCTTCAAACTGGGGCTTAATAAGGCATAGCACCTGTCCGGTGGGCTTCAAAAAGGTCTTGATTACGGGCAATACGATCCGCAGGGAAATAAAGCTTACATCCACTACGGAAAGGTCAAGCGGTTCACCCAGCTCCTCTGGTGTCACATAGCGCACATTGGTGCGCTCCATAACTACTACACGGGGATCGGAGCGAATCTTCCAGTCTAACTGTCCGTAGCCTACATCAATGGCAAATACTTTTTTTGCGCCTTGCTGCAGCAGGCAATCCGTAAACCCTCCGGTGGAAGCGCCGGAGTCACTGCAAACATAGCCGGTGGGATCTACACCAAAATCCCGGAGCGCTTTTTCCAGCTTCAAACCGCCGCGGCTCACATAGGGGCAGGCAGCACCCCGTACCTCTAACTGCACCGTCTCTTCAAAGGACATTCCGGGCTTATCCGCCTTCTGTCCGTTTACATACACAAGGCCGCTCATAATGATAGCCTGTGCCTTGGCGCGGGAGTCTGCATAGCCTTGCTCTGTCAGCAGAACATCCAATCTCTTTTTAACCTTCAAGGCCGCACACCTCCTGCACAAAATCCGCAATGCTCTCCCCATCCAGACCGCAGTGGCGATATAAGGTCTGCAGGTCTCCGTGGGGTACGTATTGCTCACCAAGATTTTTCTCATATACGCGGCATCCGGCAAGTGCCTGCGCCAGCACATTACCCACACCGCAGGATGCCATTGTCTCTTCCAAAATGCACACTGGCATATCTGGCGAAATATAAGCCAGAATTTCCTTAACAGGCAGAGGCGCAAGGGACAAAAGCCGTAAAACCGTCACGGAAATGCCCTTTTTCTGCAATATATCCTTTGCCTGCAATACATTATCCGTCAGTACACCATAGGTAATGAGTACTGCGTTTTTTCCCTCGCTGTGGACGCATACCTGTCCTTTCTCCCAAGCTGAGCCTGTATAGCACCGGTCTCCCCCCCTGGGATAGCGAATGGCCACCGGGCCGCTGTGTTCTTCCACCGCCCAAATAAGCATTTCTTTAAGCTCCTGCCGGGAAGCGGGACAGAGGATCTGCATACCGGGACAGTGCCGCAAATAGCCCACATCAAATACACCGTGATGGGTCTCGCCGTCCTCGCCTACAAGGCCTGCCCGGTCTACGGCAAAAATGGCGTGAAGCTTTTGCAGGCCTATGTCCTGCAGCAGCATATCATAGCCTCGCTGCAGGAAGGTGGAATAGACCGCAAATACGGGAATCATCCCCTGCTTTGCAAGACCGCCGGCCATAGACACCGCGTGTCCCTCCGCAATACCTACATCGAAAAGCCGTTTAGGGTACTTTGCCTTGAAATCCAAAAGGCCGGTACCGCCGGGCATTGCCGCCGTAATGGCGCAGACCTTATCATTTTTCTGTGCCAGCTCCACCATCGTCTCTCCGAAAGCATCAGAGAATGTGGGGGCAGATTTTTTTAGCGGTTCACCGGTCTGGACATCAAATTTTCCGATGCCGTGGAATAGCTTTGGGTGTTCCTCCGCAGGGGCATAGCCTTTCCCCTTTTGGGTCACCACGTGGATAACCACCGGTGCGCGCATTTCTTTTGCCCTACGGAATAGAGAGATAAGCTTTGGTAAATCGTGACCGTCCACCGGGCCAAAATAGGCAAAGCCCATATTTTCAAAAACGGTGGTAGGCAGCAGCATCCGCCGAACCCGCTCTTTTAAGTTATGGGTAAACCGATAAATAGCTTTACCACCCGGAATTCGTAGGATAAAGTGCCGATATTGCTGCTTAAAACCGAGATATTTATCCCGGGTACGGAGCGCAGAAAGATGCTTTGCAAGACCGCCCACATTTTTATCAATTGACAGTTCGTTATCATTCAGGATCACGATCAGCGGCTCCTTACTGTCCGCCGCGTCATTAAGCCCCTCAAAGGCAAGGCCGCCGGTAGCCGCACCGTCACCGATCAGGGCGATCACATTATAGTCCTGCTTTTGCAGTGTCCGCGCCCGCGCCATCCCCAAGGCAATGGACACAGAGCTGGATGCGTGACCTGCCGTAAAAGCATCGCTATCACTTTCTGTAGGCTTCGGAAAGCCGGCGATGCCGCCATATTGCCGCAGCATGGAAAAATCCGTCTGGCGGCCGGTCAGCAGCTTATGGATATAAGACTGATGACCTACGTCAAACACCAGACGGTCAACGGCAGTATCAAAGACGGTCTCCAAAGCCACCGTCAGCTCTACGACACCTAAATTGGAGGCAACATGACCACCCGTGCGGGCTACATTTTCCACAAGGTATGCCCGCAGCTCGCTGCAAAGGGTCTCCCGCTGTGCATCGGTCAGATTTAATAAATCCCGATGGCAGCGGATGCTGTCCAAAATACTCACAAGTAATCCCTACCTATCTTTTTTCTGAAACATATGAGAAACGCTCCAGATCACCTTACCTACAAGATGGACGATCTGCGTACTGGAGCCGATGGCGAGCCCCTTTCCGATGGCTTTGCCGCCAACGGTCAAGCCTGCCACCAAAGCAGACATCCCCAAAGAGATCAGCTGAGGGATGGAAAAATCAAAATTACTGAGGATCTGTGTCACAATGGCAGCAGATGCACTACCGGAAACAACGCCGCAAATATCACCGATGACATCGCAGCAAATACTGCTGACCTTATCGGCCTTTCGCAGCAGCCGAATAGCCTCCTGCGCGCCCGACACCTTCCGGGCAGCCATAGAATGGAAGGGTTTTTCGTCGGCAGAGGTAACCGCCACACCGATAATATCAAAGATAATACCGATCAGCACAATAAGCAGCAAAATCAAAAATGCAACCGCCATTGTGCTCGCTTCCATCAAAAGCGAAGAACAAAAAGAAATCGTGGCAGAGATGGCGATCGTCAGCAAAAAGATGGTAATGATCCACTTTACTCTTGTTTGTTTCCCTTTTTTTCTACTGTCTGACTCGGACTTTGACACGTTTGATCCCTCTTAATTCTTTATAATAATGACGGCAGCAGACAGGATAAATCTTACGGCTTAGGTCGAGTTGTTTTTCACCGCACAGAACCTGCCGTTGCCGTGCAGGCAGTTTCCGTTTGATCCGCGCGCTCACTTGTTGCCGGAGTGAGTACCCGATTGCCACTGAGTCCGTACTGTAATCCCCTGTCTGCCCAATTACGACAGCCTAGGTGTTTTCCACTGCAGCGCAAGTCACCCCTTAGCCTCTTTTGCAAGGATGGTTTCCAAAGGCAATTCCGGAAGTGTCTGTGGCCATCAAACACATACCGGCGGCTCCTTTTTCCCCGCATACTCACTCAAGGCAGGCTACACTGCACACAGCACACGATTCTGCGCACTGCCTTGCAGGTTCATACCAGGCTCGTACGCGATCGGCGTTTCCGCAAAGGCGAAAGCTTTACCGTCGTCGCACAACACCAGGTCTCCACGGTAACCGGGTCGTATACGCCATGCCATTGGCGTGCGCCCGGGAACCTTAACCCCCAGCATCCACCCTAAACTGGGCGTAAAAAGCAGACACAAGGGACTTCATCGATATGCCCTTCATAGGATTTTTAGGCCCTACCTGGGAGGTGATCGGTCTGACTAGGATACTGCACCGTCAAAGTGTATATTATCACAGTATTTATGAATATTCAAGTATATTTTGCATATTTTCTATAGAATCTCGCACTATTCACCGAAATGTCAAAACGCACCTGTCGTTACTGACAGGTGCGCTAATCCTTTTATTTGGCAAATCCCGTATAGGTTCCAAAGCCAAGCATATATGCAGCCATTGCGATTGCCAAATCAATCGATTCAGTATTCTGTTCACTTGCCATAGCTCTAAGTTCGTCAATAACCGTATCGTGAGGGACAATGCTCTCTTCAAGTTCCTTTACAGCTTTTTCAATAATTAGCGGCAGAACCATACACATTTGGTAGAAAGCGTCTTCCTGTCCAGTAACAAGGGCATAAAACTGATCCAAGCTAACTCTACGAATCAGCTTATGTCCTACTTTCTTTTTGTCAACAGTAGTTTCCCATTTGATATTTTGCGAACGCTTTGCAATTGCTTCGACTAAAAAACAAGCGCAATCGTCATCATTTAACAACTGATTTTGCATCTTAATAAATGTCTTTCCTGCAGAAGCATCATTCATCGTATTATGCTTATTCTTCATTTCGACATAAACGGTATGCACAATTCCAGCATCAGGAATGGCAATACCATCGGAATTTTGATAAATTACATCCCAGCCGCCGTCCTCACCATTTGGCGGAACACGGCAGTTTGTTACGTACTGAAAAATCCGCTGATGGAAGTATCCAATGTCGTTATTGTTTGACTTGTCCCTTTGACGGAATATCTCGTTGCTGACAATTTCGTCCCATGTAGAATGGTATACCGTCTTATCAAAAATGAGCTTAATCGGGTCAATAAGATTCTTATTAAACCGTTTCAAATCGAAAGATTCCAGTTTTTTGTCGTACTGTTTGATTGTTTCTTTTACGTGGTTTGTAAAGTCTTCTTCACTTATAAAATTCAAACTCCACATTATACATTCTCCAATGCTTCTTTTATTTTTACCGCTATATCATAAGCTAAATTAACAGGAACAGCATTACCAACTTGTTTGTATTGCGCCCCCACGCTGCCACAGAATTGCCACTCGTCAGGGAAACTCTGACAGCGAGCATTTTCACGGATCGTAAAGGGTCTCGCTTCTAAGGGATGACATCTATCGGTCTGTTTCTGACTTGGAGAAGTAAGTACAGCCAAAGACGGCTCATCAAGACTTAACCTTCTTAAAATACCTGTTCTGCCACCCTCCATATACCAGCAACTTTTCATATACTCTTTTGCAACATCTTCGGGAATATCACGCCAGTATCCACCAGGAGGAACCATTTCAAATATCCTACGCTTATATTCAGAATAAGGAGTGCCTTCGCTTTCAGGACAATCAAGCAAGATGTCCCTTAACACAGGCTTGTATTTGTGAGGAACTGGAAACTCAAATAATATCCTATCCATCAAATCATTTCTGATACCAATAGTTATTAACCGTTCACGTTTTTGGGCAACACCATAATCCCACGCGTTTAATACCTGCTTTTGGATGGAGTATCCTGTGCTTTCAAAAATATCTATAATTGTCTTATATGTACGTCCCTGATCGTGGGTAAGCAAACCACGAACATTTTCAAACAAGAACATTTTGGGCTGAAGCTGTTCCAAAAATTTAGCATAATGGTAAAACAGCGTACCGCGTGCATCTTCCAAACCCAATCGCTTTCCAGCATACGAAAAACTCTGGCAAGGAGCACCGCCGGAAAGCAAGTCCAACTCTCCTTTAGGAATACCAAAATACTCTGGCAAATCCAGACAAGAAATATTAGCAATATCATCATTTATAACACGCCAATTGGGACGATTGCAACGCAATGTATCAGATGCATCCTTATCAAATTCGACTAATCCTATCGTATCAAAGCCTGCCCTTTCAATACCTAAAGCTAATCCGCCGGCTCCAGCGAACAATTCTATAGTAGTAGGCAGTTTCTTGATTGGTTTTGTGCTGGTTTCTTGCACAATCTCAACAATATCGCCGATGTTACAATTAAGAACAGCACATATTTTTTCAATGCTTTCAAATGAAATGGTCTCATTTTTTCCCATTCGAGCCATAACATTAAAACTAATTCCTGCAGCTTGTTTTAATTCAGTTTTATTCATATTTTTATCAATTAACAATTTCCATAGATTATTGTAACAGACAGCCACAACATTCCCTCCACATTAACAATACATAAACACAAAGTTGGGTTGCCTATATTATAGCACATTTTGTCGGAAAATCAATATTTCTCACGATTTCGTTAGAAAATCTTTTGTCAACTTACATAATCGCAAAAGATCAAACTCCTTCCGTTCACTCTTCTATAGTCACTCCCCCCAGTAGATGACCTGTGCATAATTTTTACATAAAATGATCTTCTACAATGTCGCTGTGGGTGATGACCATGGGAACATCCTTTAGCTCCTCACGGGTAAAAAAGCGTAAATCTCGGGATTCCTCGCTGATGCGAAGTGTCTGCCCCTCGGGCAGCTCTAAGCGGAACACAACGATCACCATTCGCCAGATACTTCCGTCGCAATAGGCGGCGATCCGTCCCGGCTCTCCATAGACACCTAACTTTAGAAATTTGTCTTTGTCTGCCCGAATGCCCAATTCCTCATACACTTCCCGAACAATGGCCTGAAGCGGTGTTTCATAATTTTTCACACCGCCGCCTACCAAGCCCCACAGCTCGCAGTCCCGCCGCTTTTCCAAAAGCAGCTTATCTCCGCAGGTAATGATAGCATTTGCCCCCAAATGGGCACCTTGGGTGGTTTTGGGCGCATTGGGATCGCCCCGGTAAAACTTTACAACAGACATAAGCTCCCCTCCTTTTTCCATTATACATTCTCTTCTCTGATTTTTCCAGCATCAAATTCCGGAGGTATTGGCTTTGTAACGCCGGTACGCCGGGCTTTGTCCAAACCGCCTGCCATATGGCTCTCCGGGCTGTCCGTAAATTTTGCCCGGCGGATCACGGTCTCTCCGTACTTATCCCGTAGGGCATCCACTGTTTCATCCAGCGCAAGCCGCTTCTCGTGCCTTTGGGGTGTCTCGCCGGAAAGAAAGTCATACTGCTGATAGGCTTCCATAGAAAGGCCGGTGACCTGCACCCCAAGCTGCCGCAGCGGTGTCACCCCATCCCACCCCTCGTCAAACAGCCGGCAGGCTGCCAAAAATATTTCCCGGGTGATATTGGTGGCACCGGGAAGCTGACACTGGTGGGAATAGTGATTAAAATCTGCCGTGCGGAAATGTACGGACACACAGCTCCCCCACTGGCTGTCCTTTCGCATCCGGGAGGCTACCGTTTCACAAAGGCTCAATAGCACCTGCCGCCCGGTTTCCCGGTCTATCACATCCTGCGCGGTAGTTACCGAATTGCCGTAGCCTTTATTGAGCGGCGCTACGGGATTTACCGCATCGGTGCTGCGCCCATTGGCAAAGTGCCAAAGCGTCTCCCCCGGTTTTCCAAACCGACCTCTTAAAAACTTCACATCTGCCCGGGCAAGGTCACCGATGGTAAAAATGCCCAGCCGCTTTAGCTTTTTCTCCGTTGCCGCGCCCACCAAAAACAGATCCCGCACAGGCAGCGGCCACATTTTTTCTTCTATCTCCTCGGGAAATAGGGTGTGGACTTTGTTGGGCTTTTCAAAATCCCCTGCAATTTTCGACAGCAGCTTATTGGTAGAAATTCCTACGTTAACGGTAAAACCCAATTCATTATAAATGGTCTCCCGCATTTTTTCTGCTGCCAGCCGAGGCGCACCGAACAGCCGCTCTGTACCGGTCATATCCACCCACGCTTCATCGATAGAGTATTGCTCCACCTTGGGACTGAACCTGCGCAGCACCTCTACAAAATGCCGGGATGCCTCCACATACAGGCCGTAATCTGGCGGCACGATCACTAAATCCGGGCATTTCTGAAGTGCCTTAAAAACCGGCTCTCCGGTTTTTATGCCCAGCTTCTTCGCCGGCTGGCTCCGGGCAAGGACAATGCCGTGGCGGGATTCTCTTTCACCACCTACCACAGCAGGAATCTCCCGCAGGTCTGTCTCCTCCCCCAGTACCCGCAGGCGGTAAACTGCCGACCATGATAAAAATGCGCTGTTGGCATCCACGTGAAAAATAACCGGCCTCATCCGTACACCATCCTCATAAACTGCCAGCTATGGCTTCGAATCGTATATTTCAGTTCAAAGAGCCAATTGCGCTCCTCTACCTGCGCCCGGCAAAGAAAGACCTTGGCCTCGATCCCAGCATAACATATTTCCCGGCAATTCACAACCTCTGCAATATCCACCCGCAGAAGCTGATGGCTCTCGTCCTCCATCCGCAAGCGAAGGGGACGAATATCTCCATTGGCACTGCACATTGCGATCACATCTACGGGTCTATGGGTCTTTTTCATTCGCTCCCCTCCTTTTACAAACATTATAGTACATTTGTTCGTAATTATCAAGAGGAAATTTCCGGTTGCGGACAGAGCAGAATTTTGATATAATCGTAGCTGAGGTGAATATCTGTGTTAAAATACAAATGCCTTGTTCTTGACCACGATGATACCGTGGTACAAAGTGAAACAACCGTAAATTATCCCTGTTTCTGCCGTTTTTTGGAGCAGTACCGCCCCGGTATGACGATTTCCCTTCCGGAGTATATCAGCGACTGCTGCCAAATGACGTTTATTGAAATGTGCAAGACTCGCTTTTCTCTTACTGAGGAGGAGCTTCACGAGGAATATCTTTTTTGGAAAGCCTATCTGCAAACCCACAGTCCCGATGCCTTCCCCGGTATCCGGGAGCTGCTTCACGCCTACCGAAAAGCAGGTGGCATTATCTGCGTATCGTCTATGTCCTCCGAGGACAACATCCGCCGGGATTACCTTACCCATTTCGGACTGGAGGCCGATTCTGTTTTCGGTTGGGATCTGCCGGAAGAACAACGCAAGCCCAATCCCTATGCTTTGGAGGAGATCAAGCACCGTTATAGCCTCGCCCCGGAGGATATCTTGGTGGTGGATGATATGAAATTTGCCGTAGCAATGGCCCGCAGTGCCGGGACACCCATCGCCTTTGCGGGCTGGGGACGAAAAGGTTTCTCCAATATCTGTCAGGAAATGGAAAAACTCTGCGATTTTAGCTTTTATTCCACAGAAGAATTCAAAAACTTTCTGTTTGCGTAGCTTGACAGTCGTGGTATAATACTATCCGTCAGGAGGTGAGACCTTTGGAAAAGCAAGGCGTTAAAATTATGGCAACAAACCGGGAAGCCCGGCACGAATATTTTGTAGAAGAAGAGTTTGAGGCCGGTATCGAGCTGAGCGGCACAGAGGTCAAATCTATCCGGCAAGGCACCCTGAATCTTAAGGACGCTTGGTGCGGCATTAAAGACGGCCAGCTTCTTCTGAATCAGATGCACATCTCCCCTTATGACCACGGAAACCGTTTTAATCCCGACCCCCGCCGCGTGCGCAGACTGCTGATGCATAAGCGGGAAATTATGCGGCTTTACGGCAAGGTCAAGCAGGACGGCTATTCCATCATCCCCCTGTCTGTTTATCTAAAGGGTAGTCTTGTAAAGGTAAAGATCGGTCTGTGCAAGGGCAAAAAGCTGTACGATAAGCGGCAGAGTGCCGCGGAAAAGGACGCAAAACGTCAGATAGAAAGAGCAATGAAAGAGAGGTACTAAAATGAATCCTACATTTAAGATCACTATGGAAAACGGCGGTGTCATTGAAGGTGAGCTGTATCCCGAGATCGCACCCCAGAGCGTGTATAATTTTATCGATCTTGCAAATCATAATTACTATGACGGTCTGATCTTCCACCGTGTCATCCCCGGCTTTATGATTCAAGGCGGCTGTCCCGACGGCACCGGTATGGGCGGCCCCGGCTACTGCATCAAGGGCGAGTTCTTCTTCAACGGTGTGAAGAACGACCTGCGCCATAAACGGGGCGTTTTGTCTATGGCAAGAAGCCAGTCCCCCAACTCTGCCGGCAGCCAGTTCTTTATTATGCATCAGGATGCCAAGCACTTGGACGGTCAGTATGCCGCTTTCGGCAAGGTTACAGCCGGTATGGACGTGGTAGATGCCATTGCTTCTACCCGCACCGGTATGCAGGACCGCCCCATTGCCGAGCAGAAGATCGCCTCCATTTCTGTGGACACCCACGGTGAAACCTATCCTGAGCCCAAGAAGCTGAGCGATCCCTACGGCAGATTTTAACTTTCCTGTCATTCTGAGCGGAGCGAAGCGAAGTCGAAGAATCCACGCACCGAAATAAATGCGAAGATCCTTCGATGCGCTACGCTTGCTCAGGATGACAAAAACCTATTCCCTCTTCACTATTACTTCTTACTTCAAATACGGGGCCGTACCGGTTTCGACGGGGGTAGTGAGGCTGGATAAGCGGGCCGTGGCGCCTGACCACGTTAAAATGGGTAACTTTTAAATTTAACTGACAACAATTCTG
>JAFQPB010000005.1 GCA_017411905.1 Oscillospiraceae bacterium | reverse complement strand
AAGGCCCCCTTGTGTAAAGGGGGCTCCGCGAAGCGGTGGGGGATTGTTGTGTATCGATAGATTACAACCCCTCCGTCAGCCTGTTCGGCTGCCACCTCCCCTTGCACAGGGGAGGCTTTGGCGGGGCGTCGAGGACGTCGCCCCCTACAAATGCTCCCGAGGTGAAATTCGCTCCGGGAAAAATTTCTATATTTTCTGCAAAAAGGATTGCAAAGCCTGTTTGAATGTGCTATTCTATTGCAAAACTACGCACGGAGGCGTGATTATGAATATTCTGTTTCTCGGTAACAGCTTGGTCTTTTACAACGATATGCCCTCTATTTTCCGGGAGCTTGCCATCGCCGGCGGGCAGGATGTGAAGGTAGAGTCCGTAACCCGTGGCTCGGCTACGATGTCCCATTTTGCCAGCGAGACGGAGCCTCTCGGCATCCGCACCCGGGAGGTTTTGGAATCCGGTCACTGGGATTACGTCGTTATCGAACCTTCCCGCCGCATTACGCCCTTTGAGGATACGGTAATGGAAGAAGAGACCAAGGCCGCCCGCACGCTTAAGGAACTTGCGGCAGCCGCCGGCGCGCAGGTGGCGCTCTATGCCGTTTGGGGAAACCGTACCGGCAATGTGGAGGTGTGTACAGGCCAGCCACCGCAGATGCCTGTTGTGGGTGTGCAGCCGATTTCCAGAGAGGATCACGAGGCATTTATGCGGCAGGTTTCCTACCGTATTTCCGAGGATCTTGGCGGTGTGCCCATCATTCAGGCAGGCGAAGCCTTTGAGCGGCTGACAGCCTGTGATGAAAGCATCGAGCTGTATGATGCCGACCTGTGCCATCCCTCTCCCGCAGGCTCCTACTTAGTGGCCTGCACCGCTTATGCGACCATTTTCGGTCAGCCATCCACAGGGGTTCCTTATACCTTCGGTCAGCCCTGTGCAGAGGTGCTGCAACGCATTGCAGATGAAACTGTTTTGAAAAAATGAAAAAGTGTCCCGGGGCATCTAAACTTACCCCGGGAATTTTTCTATATTTTTTGCGGGAATAATTGCAAAATTGCGGGACATATGCTATACTGATACTGATAATACACCCGGAGGCGTTTATTATGGAAAATACAGCTTTTCAGACGAAAATACGGGATTTTCTACCGGGAATTGCGCTCCGTTTTGCAGAGCCGATGAAAAAGCACACCTCCTTTCGCATCGGCGGGCCTGCGGAGGTGATGGCTTTCCCAAGTAACAGGGAGGAGCTGTCCCAAATCTTAAAAGTGTCCAAATTATTGGACACACAGTGCCGTATATTAGGCGCAGGAACCAATATTTTAGCACCCGATGAGGGTATCAAAGGCATCGTTATCTGCCTTAAGGACTGCCTTGACGGAATGACACTTTTGCCCGGTGACCGGGTGCAGATCGCTGCCGGTGTCTCAATGGCCCGGGCGGCAATGTTTGCCGCGAGCCACGCGCTTTCCGGTCTCGAATTTGCCCACGGCATTCCCGGCACGGTGGGCGGCGGTGTTTATATGAATGCCGGTGCTTATGGCGGCGAAATATGTCAGGTCTGCGAAAGCGTAGAGGTGATGGGCGCCGATGGAACCGTGCGCACCTATGCAGGCAGCGAGATGGCCTTTTCCTACCGGCACAGCCGTTTAGAGGACGAGGGTGGTATTGTGCTTTGCGCAACCTTCGCCCTGACACCCAAGCCCGAAACCGAGATCCGGGAAAAAATGCAGGAGCTGATGGCAAAGCGCAGAGCCTCCCAGCCCCTTGACAAGCCCTCTGCCGGCTCTGCCTTCAAGCGGCCGGTTGGCGGCTACGCGGCGGCACTGATCGACGGTGCAGGCCTGAAGGGCTACCGGGTAGGGGACGCCGCCATCTCGGAAAAGCACGCAGGCTTTGCTGTCAATTTAGGAGAAGCAACTGCCGCTGATGTACAGGAACTGCTGCGGCAGGTATCCGATAAGGTATATGATAATTCCGGTATCCGTATTGAGCCGGAAGTGAGACTTTGGTAAGAAAGAGGGGATCTACGTGGCTATCTCGTTTTCCGCAGGCGCAAAGGCAGAGGTCTGCCGCGCGCCCCTGACAAAACACTGCTGTGCGGTAGCGGAATGCTTTGGCGTTCTGCTCTTTGGCAACAGCTTTAGCGCAGACAGTGTCCGTATCATCACAGAGAGCCGGGATTTTGCCCAGCGGCTGCCCAAGCTGTTCCATAAGGCATTTTCTATAGATTTCGATATCCGCCCCCAGGAGGACAGCACCGGAAAGCAGGTCTTTGCGATCTCTGACCCGGAAAAGTGCAGATGTCTGATGGACACCTACGGCTTTGACCCTATCGGCACACTGTCGCTCCATATCAATCTCCAGATTTTGGAGGACGACTGCTGTAAAAATGCTTTTATGCGGGGTGCGTTCTTAGCCGGCGGCTCCGTCACCGACCCGGAAAAGGGCTATCATTTGGAGCTGACCACGTCCCACCAGAGCGTTGCCCGGGAGGCCTACACCCTGATGCAGGATGCCTTGGGCTTCTATCCCAAGCAGGCGACCCGTGCCGGTGGCCGGGTGCTCTATCTTAAGCAGAGCGATCAAATAGCAGACTGCTTGACCTATTTGGGCGCACCGGTGGCGGCTATGGGCATTATGGAAGCGAAATTGGAAAAGGAGCTTAATAACGACGTCAACCGCCGCTGTAACTGCGACGATGCCAATACCTCTAAGGTGGTAGAGGCTGCGCAGGAGCATCTGACTGCCATCCGCATACTGCGAAATCGGGGACTTTTCGACAGTCTTCCCCAAAAGCTGATGGCGGCCGCCATTGCCCGGGAGCAAAATCCCGATGCATCCCTTACGGAGCTGGCGCAGCTTATGGAGCCGCCCATTACCAAACCCGCAATGAACCACAGACTAAAGAAGCTTGCCCAACTGGCACAGGAGGCATAATATGGGTTTCGTCCATTTACACGTTCACTCTGAATACAGCCTTTTAGACGGTGCCTGCCGCATCGACCGGATGATGGACCGGGTGCGGGAGCTGGGGCAGAGTGCCATTGCGCTGACTGACCACGGCGTGATGTACGGTTGTATCGACTTTTATAAGACAGCCAAAGCCGCAGGCATTAAGCCCATTATTGGCTGTGAGGTCTATGTGACCCGCAGAAGTATTTCTGACCGTGTCCACGGCCTTGATAATGACCCCTACCACTTGGTGCTTTTGTGTAAAAACAGGCAGGGTTACGAAAACCTCTGTAAGCTGGTTTCCGAGGCCTTTATCCACGGCTTTTACGGCAAGCCCCGGGTGGATATCGCCCTTTTACGGCAATATAACGAGGGTTTAATTGCCCTTTCTGCCTGTTTGGCCGGCGGTGTTGCCCAGTTTTTGATGGAAAACCAGTATGAAAACGCCAAGGATTACGCCTTGACCATGGCAGATATTTTCGGGCAGGACAACTTCTATTTGGAGCTGCATGATCACGGTATCCCGGAGCAGGTGTCTGTCAATCAGGGCATCTGCCGCATCGCAAGGGAGACAGGCCTTCCCTTAGTTGTCACCAACGATGCCCATTATCTCCGCAAGGAGGATGCTGCGATGCAGGACGTACTGCTGTGCGTGCAGACCGGCAAGACCATCGACGACCCCAACCGAATGAAATTCCAGACCGAGGAATTTTACTTAAAGAGCGAAGAGGAGCTGCGCGCCCTTTTCCCGGAGCTGGACGAGGCCTTTGAAAATACCGTCCGTATCGCTGACCAATGTAACTTGGAGTTCGTCTTTAACCAGTACCATTTGCCCTCTTTCCCCGTGCCCGAGGGCTATACCAACGAGGAATATTTCCGCAAATTATGTATGGACGGCTTCCGGGAGCGCTACAAGGATCCCCCCGAAAGCTACAAGGAACGGCTGGAGTACGAAATTGGCGTTATCAGCCGGATGGGCTATGTAAATTACTATCTCATCGTCTGGGATTTTATCCGCTTCGCCAAGGAGACAGGCATCCCCGTGGGCCCAGGCCGTGGCTCCGGCGCGGCCTCCATCGTTGCCTACTGTATGCACATTACAGAGGTAGACCCGATGCAGTATTCCTTGATTTTCGAGCGGTTCTTGAATCCCGAGCGGGTCAGTATGCCTGATTTTGATACGGATTTCTGTCAGGAACGGCGACCCGAGGTTATCGAATACGTTATGCAAAAGTATGGCGCAGACCATGTAGCCCAAATTGCTACCTTTGGTACAATGGCCGCCCGGGGTGCCATCCGTGACGTTGGCCGGGTGCTGAACATCAGCTACGCGGAGACTGATGCTGTGGCAAAGCAGGTGCCAACGATGCCGCTGCACATTACCCTCAGGGAGGCATTGGATATTTCCCCCAAGCTGAAGGAAATGTATGACGGTGACCCGAAGATCAAAAACCTCATCGATACGGCTATGCGCTTAGAGGGTATGCCGCGAAATACCTCCACCCACGCCGCCGGTGTGGTCATTACTGCCGACCCGGTGTGCAGCTACGTGCCCCTTTCCTGCAATGACGATACTATCGTCACCCAGTATACGATGACTACCATCGCGGAATTGGGACTTCTCAAAATGGACTTTTTGGGTCTTCGCAACCTGACAGTTATCAAGGATGCTCAAACCCAAATTCAGAAAATTGACCCGGACTTTCACATTGATAACATTCCGGATAACGACCCGGAGACCTTCCAAATGCTCTCAGAGGGCAAGACCCAGGGCGTTTTCCAGTTGGAATCCGCAGGCATTACCGGCGTGTGTGTCAATATGAAGCCTACCTCTATTGAAGATATGACGGCGATCGTGGCACTCTACCGCCCCGGTCCTATGGACTCCATCCCGAAATTTATCGCCAATAAGCTAAATCCTGCGAAGATCACCTATAAAACTCCCCATTTGGAGCCGATCCTCCGGGTCACCTACGGTTGTATCGTCTATCAGGAGCAGGTCATTGAGATATTCCGCTCCTTGGCAGGCTATACCATGGGACAGGCCGATAATATCCGCAGAGCGATCTCCAAGAAAAAGCAAAAGGTCATCGAGGAGGAGCGAAGGGTTTTCGTTTACGGTGACCCGAAGCAGAATATCCCCGGCTGTGTAGGCAACGGTGTTTCGGAAGCGGCGGCCCAGTCTATTTACGACGAGATCGTGGAATTTGCCAACTACGCCTTTAATAAGGCTCACGCCGTCTGCTACGCAGTGGTATCCTACCAGACCGCCTACCTCAAATGCCACTACCCGAGGCAGTATATGGCCGCACTGATGACCTCGGTGCTGGACTCTGCGGTGAAGATCTCCGGTTATATTGCCGAGTGTAAAAATATGGGTATTCCCGTCCTGCCGCCGGATATTAACCGCTCCGAGGACACCTTTACGGTAGAGGGCGATGCCATCCGCTTCGGCCTTGGCGCAGTGAAAAATGTAGGTGTCGGCCTTATCCGCAATATGGTGAAAAAGCGCACAGAGGGCGGCCATTTCCGCTCCCTTGAGGACTTTTTGCAGCGGCTCGGGGATGATATTAACAAGCGCGCTGTGGAGAACTTCATAAAGTGCGGCGCAATGGACGGCTTCGGCTACCACAGAAGTGAGCTTTTGGCCGTTTATGACACGATGATGGACAGCGTTTCCTCTGCCCGGAAGAAGAATTTGGAGGGGCAAATGGGACTGTTTGCTATGCTGGAGGAGGACGATGCCGCCGCAGCTATCCCCATTCCCAAGCTAAACGAAATGCCCAAGTCGGAGCTTATGCTGCTGGAAAAGGAGACCACCGGCATCTACATCTCCGGCCACCCCATGGATGATTACCGGCCTTTCCTGAAAAATACCCACGTTGTGCCTATCGGCAGCCTTATGGACGAGGAGAGCAGCTTCCGGGACGATCAGATCGTCAGTGTGGCGGGTATCGTCCAGCAGACGAAAATGAAGACCACCCGCAATAACTCCGTAATGGCCTATGTGACCTTGGAGGACGATACGGCGGCCATCGAAATGTTGGCTTTTTCGGGTGTTTTGGAGCAGTTTGGTGCCCATTTGCAGGAAAATCAGGCTACTGTGGTCACCGGCAGACTGTCTCTGCGGGATGATAAGGAGCCTCAGATCGTCATTAACCGCGCCCGTCCCATTGCCGATTTTGCCGAAAATGAGCCAAAGCCTGAACCCAAGCCTGCACCGCCTGCCCCGGAAAATAAGGTGCTGTATCTGCGGCTGCCCAGTGAAAACAGCCCCCTGTACCAGCCGGTAAAAGCATCCCTGCAGATGTTCCCCGGAAGCAATAAGGTGGTGCTCTATTTTGAGGATACGGGTGTTCGCCGGGGCACAAGCTGCGCCCTTGACGATGCGATGCTGGGAAAGCTGAAAACCTTGTTGGGCGATGGAAATATTGTGCTCAAATAGCTTTCTTTTTTAGATTCAATGTGCTATAATAATTGGTAAGAATTTACAGTATAAAGAGGATACCTTATGTCTCAGGAAAAATTTAAAACAATGATCGGCGGTCAGGCACTCATCGAGGGCATTATGATGCGGGGTCCCAAAAAGGACGCCATCGTCACCTTTGCAAAGGGTGAGCTGAAGGTCGATGTAAAAGACCGCAAGCTGCCCCCCAAGGGAATCAGTAAAATTCCCTTTATCCGGGGTATGGTCAGCTTCTTTGATGCCCAGCTCACCGGCGTGAAAGCCCTGATGCAGGCCGCAGAGCTTGCCCCTGAAGAATATCAGGAGGAGCCCAGTAAGCTGGATAAGTGGCTGGAGGAGAAATTGGGAAATGAAGGCTTTCAGAAGATCGTGGTGGGTCTCGGTGTCTTTTTAGGACTCGGCCTTTCCATCCTGCTTTTCTTCCTGCTTCCTATGATCGTAGGCGGCTTCTTCTACGGAATCGTAAAGAATAACCTTGCCATTAACCTCATTGAGGGCTTGGTGCGGATCCTTATCTTCGGTGCCTATATGGTGCTGGTGTCCCGGATGCAGGAAATGAAGCGGGTCTTCGCTTACCACGGCGCAGAGCATAAGACCATCCGCTGCTATGAGGCAGGTCTCCCGTTGACGGTGGAAAATGTGCAGAAGCAGACCCGGCTCCACCCCCGTTGCGGCACAAGCTTTCTGCTGGTGGTGATGGTGCTGTCCATCTTGGTGTTCTCTGTGGCATCTTCCGGCCTTTTGGCGGCTGTGCCTGTGCTGGAAACCATTCGTGGCAGCTTCCTATACCGGCTCATTATGATCGTTTTTAAGCTGCTGTTACTTCCTTTGGTAGTGGGCATCAGCTACGAAATTAACCGCTGGGTCGGTCGTCACGATAATTGGTTCTCCCGCATTCTCACCGCCCCGGTATGTGGATGCAGAACTTCACCACCCGGGAGCCGGACGAGGATATGATCCGCACCGGCATTGCCGCGCTGGAGGCAGTCATCCCCGAAAACGAGGGGGAAGACCGTTGGTAACCACCCTTAGAAACCTCTACTTAGGTGCCCGCAGAAAGCTCCTTTGCAAAGAGGACAGGGAAACGGCGGAATTTTATGCCCAAGAGCTTGTAAGCTGCGTCACCGGCAAAAAGAAAGACCGGCTTTTGTATGCACCGGAGTTATATGTGGGCGATGATGCTTGTGAGAGAGTGGAAGCAGGCGTTGCCCGGCTTCTGAACGACGAGCCCCTTGCCTACGTGCTGGGGGAGTGGGACTTTTACGGAATGACCCTGAAGGTGACCCCGGATGTGCTCATTCCCCGGGACGATACCTGTGCGGTGACCGATTTGGTTATTGAAAACGCAAAGGCCATCCCCGGCGAAAAGCGGATACTGGATCTTTGCACCGGCTCCGGCTGTATCGGTCTTGCGGTGGCAAAAAACGTCCCCAATGCCAAGGTTACGTTAGCAGATATTTCCCGAAAGGCACTCGCAGTAGCAAAGGAAAATGTCACCCTGCAAAAGCTCTCCGGCACAGTGACCTGTACAGCGGCAGATGCGCTGAAAGAACCCGCGGCATTTCTCGGAAAGTTTGACATCATTGTCAGCAATCCCCCCTATATTACAAGCGAAGAAATGAAAGCACTTCCCAAAAGCGTGGACTTCTTCGAGCCCCATTTAGCCCTCCACGGCGGGGACGATGGCCTTATATTCTATAGAAACATCGCGAAAAACTACCGTAAAGCCCTGAAATTGGGCGGTATCCTTTGCTTCGAGTTCGGTGAAGGGCAGGGGAACGCGGTAGCGGAAATACTCAATGAGAACGGCTTTACTGTACTGAAACGCACAGAAGATTATAATCACAGAGAGCGGGCAATCAGTGCCCGTTATGAGAGAGAGGATAAATAGCTATGGCAACGAAAAAGACAGCTTATGAAGCACCTACCCCCGCTTCCGACCGTAAAAAAGCCCTGCAGACCGCCATTTCCCAAATCGAAAAGAACTTCGGTAAGGGTACGGTTATGCGCTTGGGCGAACGCCCGGATATGAACGTGGAAGCCATCCCCACCGGCAGCTTGGCACTGGATGCGGCATTGGGCGTGGGCGGTGTGCCCAAGGGCAGAATTATTGAGATTTACGGCCCGGAATCCTCCGGTAAAACTACCCTTGCGCTGCACATTTTGGCAGAAGCCCAAAAGCGGGGCGGCGAGGTTGCCTTTGTAGATGCAGAGCACGCCCTTGACCCGGTCTATGCCGCTGCTTTGGGCGTGGATACGGAAAATATGCTGGTCTCCCAGCCCGATACCGGCGAGCAGGCATTGGAAATTACCGATGCGCTGGTACGCAGCGGTGCGGTGGATGCAGTGGTCGTGGACTCTGTGGCTGCCCTTGTTCCCAAGCAGGAGATCGAGGGCGAAATGGGCGATACCTTCGTGGGTCTGCAGGCGCGTCTGATGTCGCAGGCATTGCGCAAGTTAGCCGGCACCATCGCAAAGACCAACTGCGTGGTCATTTTTATCAACCAGCTTCGTATGAAGATCGGTGTGATGTACGGCAACCCCGAAACCACCACCGGCGGCAACGCGCTGAAATTCTACTCCTCCGTCCGTCTGGACGTGCGCAGAGTGGAGTCTATCAAGGAGGGCGGCAACGTCATCGGCAACAAGACCCGCGTCAAGGTGGTTAAAAACAAGGTAGCACCTCCCTTTAAGGAAGCCTATTTCGACATTATGTACGGTGAAGGCATCAGCAAGTGGGGCGAGCTGGTCGACCTTGCGGTGCAGCTTGACGTGGTGCAAAAGAGCGGTAGCTGGTTTAGTATGGGTGAGGAGCGGATCGGTCAGGGCAAGGATGCCGTAAAGACCTTCCTGCAAAATAACCCCGACATTGCGGAAGCGGTAGAAGCCCAAGTCCGTGAAAATATGTGGAAGCTCAGCGGCACCAAAGCCCCCGCCAAGGCGGCAGACCGTCCGGTAGCCGTCAGCGCAGACGATTTTGACGATGAAGATTGAGTCCATCGCCTCCCAGCCCGATAGGGCAGGGAGGCACACGGTGCGTTTTGAAGGCGGCGAAACGATGCGCCTTTACCGGCAGACGGTGGAGGATTTCGGCCTTTATTCCGGTTTGGAGCTGACGGACGGAGAGTTTGCGAAATTGACCGAAGCGGCAGGGAAGATGTCCGCCAAAATGCGTGCGGTGCGTATTATTTCCGCTTCCGGTGTTACCAAACGGGAGCTGGAGCACCGCTTGGTGCAAAAAGGGGAGGATGCCCAAAATGCCAAGGAGGCTGTGGCGTGGCTGACGGAGATGGACTTGCTGGACGATGGCAAAACCGCCCAAAGTATCGTGGAGCGGTGTATCGCAAAGGGCTATGGCATTGCCCGGGCAAAGCAGGCACTTTATGAAAAAAGAGTGCCGAAGCACTTATGGGCGCAAGCCCTTGCAGACTATCCCTCCCAAATGCCGCATATCCTTTCTTATCTGGAAAACCACCCGGAGCTCCGGGAGGATAGAAAGGCGCGGGATCGGGTAATAAATGCCCTGCTAAGAAGAGGACACAGCTACGGAGAAATTCGCAGGGCAATGGAAGATATGTCCTTACAAATGGAGGAGAATGATGGCTAAAATCGGCTTTATTTCATTGGGCTGCGCCAAAAATCAGGTAGACTGCGAGCGGATGATGTACCGCGTCCGGGAAGCCGGATACGAGGTTTTATCCAGTGTGACCGGCAGTGACGTGGTGGTTATCAACACCTGCGGTTTTATCGATTCTGCCAAGAGCGAGGCCATTGATTATATACTGGAAATGGCGGCACTGAAGGCAGAGGGGCAGGTTGGTAAGATCCTTGTCACCGGCTGCCTTTCCCAGCGGTATCAGGAGGAAATTCTAAAGGAGCTGCCGGAGGTGGACGGCATCCTCGGCACCGGCAGCTACCATAAGATCGTTCCTGCCATCGAGCAGCTTTTAGAAGACACCCCAGTGGTGGATTTCGACTCCCTCGATGAGCCGGAGGAGGAGACAGGCCGTGTCCTGACTACCCCGGAGCACTATGCGTTTCTAAAGATCGCCGAGGGCTGTGATAACCGCTGCAGCTACTGCGTGATTCCCTCACTCCGTGGCAAATTCCGCTCCCGGACGATGGACGATGTGCTCTACGAAGCCCGCTTGCTTGCAGACAGCGGTGTGAAAGAGCTGATCGTGGTAGCCCAAGACACCAGCCGCTACGGCTTAGACCTTTACGGCAAGCGGATGCTGCCCGAGCTGCTGACCGAGCTGTGCAAAATTGAGGGCTTCCATTGGGTGCGTATCCACTATGTCTACCCCGATGAGATCACCGACGAGTTGATAGAAACGATGGCGAAAGAGCCGAAAATCGTAAAATATCTTGACATTCCCATCCAGCACTGCAATAATAAGATACTGAAGCTGATGAACCGCCGGGGCGACGGGGCGTTCCTCCGGGAACTGTTCGGGAAGCTCCGGGAGAAAATGCCCGACATTGTCCTTCGCACCAGCGTTATTACCGGCCTTCCCGGCGAGGGAGAGGAAGAATTCGAGGAGCTTTGCGAGTTCTTAAAGGAAATGAAGTTAGAGCGGGTAGGCGCCTTCGCCTTTTCTCCTCAAGAGGGCACACCGGCTTATGATATGGACTATGCAGATTTCTCCGTTGCCCAGCAGCGGGCGGAAATCTTAGAGCAGATCCAGTCCCGGATTATGGACGAATATAACGCCTCCTTCATCGGAAAAACCGTGGAGGTTTTGGTAGACGGCTACAACGAGGAATTTAATCAGTTTTATGGCCGAACCTATGGCGACTCGCCCGACATTGACGGCCGGGTTTGGATCGCAACGGACGAAGCCCTTTTGGAGGGCACGTTCCTGAACATTACCATCGATGGCCTTGTGGAGGGTGACCTCTCCGGCTATCCCCAGGAGGAAACGCTATGACACTTGCAACAAGAATCACCCTTATTCGGGTGGCATTTATCCCGGCCTTTATGATACTTATGTATTTAAGCGGCGGCCAGCCCGGCCTTTATATGTGGCTGAGCCTTGCGGTCTTTGTAATTGCCAGCCTGACGGACTACATTGACGGCTATATCGCAAGAAAATATAAGCAGGTCAGCGACTTTGGTAAGTTTTTAGACCCGCTGGCAGATAAGCTTTTGGTCATTTCTGCGATGGTAATGTTCTGCCAATGGGATATTTTCCCCGCTTGGGCGCTGATGATCGTACTTACCCGGGAATTTGCAGTTACCGGCCTGCGGCTGGTGGCGGTAGGGAAAGGCAAGGTCATTGCCGCCGGGTGGAGCGGTAAGGTCAAAACCGCCAGCACGATGATCGGCCTTTGCGTGATGATGGGTTTCCCCACAGACGGGATTCTTAGCTGGATCGTCATCGGTGTCATCGTCCTGACCACCGTCTACTCCGGTGTGGAGTACTTTATCCAAAACTGGAACTGCCTTTGGGACGATAAATAAAAATTACTGCCGCTCTCCACTTAGGAGAGCGGCAGTACGATTTCTGGGTGATTTACCTTCCCCAAGGGGGAAGGTGGCCGAGCAAAGCGAGGTCGGATGAGGTAAGCCTCCCTTGTGTAAAGGGAGGTGTCTGCACATCTGTGCAGACGGAGGGATTGTGATTTATATTATTTACTGTTCTTTACCGAATTAACAATGAAATCCACGCAGGCTTCTTCCCCTACGACGGCACTGTTGAGCGCAATGTCGTAGTTTTCTGCCTTACCCCAATCCCGGCCGGTGTAATGCTCGTAATTGACCCGGCGGCGTTTGTCCTTTTCCTCCAAACGGGAAAGGGGTGCTTTTTCCGACTCACCGTAAAGCCGCACGATCCGGTCAGCCCGGTAATCCGTATCCGCGTGGATAAAAACGTGGAGACAGTCCTCCCGGTCTTTGAGGATATAATCGGCATTTCGGCCAACGATCACGCAGGGACCCTTTTCTGCAAGCTGCAAAATCACGTTACACTGAATGGTCCAAAGGAAATCCGCAGAGGAAAGCCCCTGCATTACGCCGGGCATCCCCATAGACGCAAAGGCGTAGGAAAACAGGCTTTTTCCCGGGGCGTGCTCGCCGTGCTCTGCTATGTAGCCGGGATCAAAGCCGGACTCCATTGCAATTTGATCTACAAGCTCCTTGTCGTAAAAGGGAATACCTAATTTCTCTGCGACAGCCCGACCGATGGTACGGCCACCGCTTCCAAACTGCCGGGAGATGGTAATGATCTTCTTTTCCATAAGGATACCTCCTTTGTTAGGTTACTTTTATTATAAATCAAATAGGAAAAAAAGTCAAACACCGCCGCTGTCAATTTTTATTTCCCCACTGCGCCATCGTATAACGCCGTAGGGCGGGGTGGTGCTCCGCGCAGCGAATCAAAATCTAAATGATTGCCGGTGGCAATCATACCGCAATTAAATTGCTCCCGCCGTAATTACCGCGCCATCGTTATTCCCCCGTAGGGACACCCGTCCTCGGGTGTCCGTTAACAACCCACCGACTTCGGACACTGCGGGAGCGGTGTCCCTACAAATATATCTCACATAAATCCATAAAAAACCAAAATGCCCGTGTACATTTTTCCATTTTTGTGCTATAATGCTTCCATACAAAAGTAAGGAGATGCCTATGGATCCAATCATTCAAAAATTAGCCGAAGAGCTTGGTCAAAAGACCGCCTACGTAGAAAATGTGGTTGCGCTACTGGACGAGGGGAATACCATTCCCTTTATTGCCCGTTACCGTAAGGAAATGCACGGCGCGATGGACGATACGACCCTCCGTAATTTAGAGACAAGACTGCAATACCTGCGCAACTTAGAGGAGCGCAAGGCGGAGGTCATTAAATCCATCGCCGGGCAGGAGAAGCTGACCGAGGAGCTGGAAAAAGCCATCTTGGCGGCTGTCACCCTTGCGGAGGTGGAAGACCTTT
>JAFQPB010000004.1 GCA_017411905.1 Oscillospiraceae bacterium | reverse complement strand
AGACCGATATGGGCACTGTCAAACATAACCATAGAATTACCTCCTGAGAGTTAAGGCTCCCTTTGCACAAGGGAGCTGTCACGCGAGCAGCATGACTGAGGGGTTGAGCCTCCCCTGTGTAAGGGGAGGTGTCAGCCGGTCAGGCTGACGGAGGGGTTGTAGCTTCCACTATTGCATCGATATATTCGCATACACCGCGAAAATTTCGATTAATTTCATTGTTAGGAATGCGGATAACAGTTAAACCATAGCCTTTAAGAAAGGCTGTACGTTCAGCATCCTTTATCAATTCTTTGTCTTCATAATGTTGAGAGCCATCTAATTCAATTACTAACTTTGCTTGTGCGCAGTAGAAATCAACAATATATTTACCAAGCACTTTTTGACGGGAAAAACGGGCGGGATGGATTCTTAAATAATCGTACCAAAGACGCCGTTCCTCTTTCGTCATATTTTTCCGTAATTGTTTTGCAAAAGGAACTAATTGCTTGTTATGCTTTGATTGCATTGTAAACTCCTCCATCAAGATATAATGGCAAGGAAGAAGTTGCGCAAAGGCTCCCTTGTGCAAAGGGTAAGCGAAGCGCAGTCGCGGGGGTGAATGACAGTTAGGTGGACTGTCAGAGCCGCGACCGGGCTCGCCTCAGCGAGCTGTCACGTGAGCAGCGTGACTGAGGGATTGTTATGTACCGTTACACTACAACCCCTCCGAGCAAAATCAAAGATTTTGCCCACCTCCCCTTACACAGGGGAGGCTTTCCCCAAAGGGGAAGGTTTTTGGCGGCGGGAGCAAGCCTCCCGCCCTACTTGATTCTCCCATAGGGAGAGGCAAGGAAAGGCCCGGAAATGGTAAAAGCCCGGTAAAACCGGGCTTTTATGTATTTAGGGATTAGGCAGGCATATCTTCGCCGCAGATGTCACATTTGCCATCGCCAGCTTGTGCATCGGCTGCAGGTTCATCCTTATGAGCGGGAGCAACAGTAAAACCATCGGGCAGTGCGGTGGTGCCGTCGGCACGGACAACAGTAGTACCACAGGGCAGTGCGCCAGCAGTCTCGGGCTCCTTGTTCAACTGGTTGTTCTCAAACAGATAAACAACTTCGGAACCAGCATCGCCAACAACGAGAGCCAATACAGTGTCGTTGGTGAACTTTTCTGCATTGTTTGCCAGCCAGCTCTTGTAGAGGGAGTTAGCATCGGACAGATTTGCAGATTCCTTTGCATCGGTGATCAGGTTAGAGAATGTGGGGATCAGGACGGTTGCCAGGATGGCAATAACTGCGATAACGATAACCAGTTCCACCGTGGTGAAGCCCTTGCGGTTGTTCTTCTTGTTCATTGGGATAGTCTCCTTTTAATTTTTTTGCGCCTTTGGCGCGTATTATTTTGTTCGCCTTTTGCAACGAACAGGCGCATTATAGCACCCCAAAATTCATTTGTCAAACGAAAAAAATTGAGAAAATATTGTAAAATTCTATGGAAATGGATGGAAATGCATTTATTTCGGTATAATAAAATTGCAAATACCCACAAAAACGCAGAATAAAGCACCCGCCCGCCGCAGAAAGCACATTCTGTCAAATTGGGACAAAAACCCCCCACTATCCCCCAATATCGCCCGTTTTCCCCATTTCGATGGGGTACTGTAGGGACACCTGTCCTCGGGTGTCCGCCAACACCGCACCGTTTTTTCGGACACCCCGGGAGGGGTGTCCCTATGGGCACTAACGATGGCATCCCGTAGGGGACGATGCCCACATCGTCCCGCCGCTTTCCCCCGTGCGTTCAGAGATTTTTATTGTCAAACAGGCAAATCTATGATATACTATCATATTGTGCGGACACAATACATATACTGCACAAAATCAAGGAAAACAGTGAGGTTTCCCTATGTTTACGGATATTTTGAAGGCTATTTCCGAATATGAGACCATTATCATCCACCGCCACAGCCGCCCGGACGGTGATGCGCTGGGCAGTCAGATCGGACTGAAGCACATCCTTTTGGAGAATTTCCCCGGCAAGGCGGTCTATGCGGTAGGTGACGATGCCCGATTCTTCTCCTTTATGGAAGATTCCGTGATGGACGACATTCCCGACAGCGTATACAGCGGTGCCCTTGCCATCATTTTGGATACTTCCGCCAGCCATCTTATCAGCGACGACCGGTATAAGTTAGCCGCCAAGCGGTTGCGTATAGATCATCATATTTTTTGCGAGCAGATCGCGGAGGACGAGGTGGTGGACACCTCCTTTGAAAGCTGCTGCGGCCTTGTTACCCAGTTTGCGACCGACAGCGGTCTGAAAATCAATCCGTTAGCTGCCAAGTCCTTATACACCGGTATGGTCACCGACTCCGGCCGCTTCCGCTATGACGGCACGACCGCCCGGACATTCCGGCTCGCCTCCAAACTGATGGAAGCCGGCATCGACACCAACGAGCTGTTCCGTGACCTCTATGCCGATGATTTTGAGAGCAAGAAGCTGAAAGCCAGCTTCATCCTGAAAATTCAGTTTACACCCGAAAACGTTGCCTATATCTACACCGACCGGGCAGAATTTGACGCTATGGGTCTTGACACCTTTACTGTCTCCCGGGCAATGGTCAACACGATGGCAGACATTAAGGGCGTTTCCATTTGGGTAAACTTTACAGAGACGGAAACGGGCGTTCTTTGCGAGCTGCGTTCCAATAAATATAATATTAACCCCATCGCGGTCAAATACGGCGGCGGCGGCCACCAAAAGGCCAGCGGCGCGACTGTGCCCGACAGGGAAACTGCAATGGCAATGCTGGGCGATCTGGATGCTATCGTCCGGGGAGAAGGAGAGAGTGTATGAACAGAGAAGTAAAAGAGCAAATCTTACAGAAAATCAAAGAATATGACCGCATTATGATCTTCCGCCATATCCGCAATGACGGTGACTGCGTGGGTGCCACCAAGGGCTTAAAGCGCATTTTGCAGCTTTCCTTCCCGGAAAAGGAGATCTACCTTATCGACAGGGATACCGCCCAGTACTTGGAATTTATGGGTCCCGAGGACGAGGACGTGGCAGATGAGCTGTATGCCGATGCTCTCGGCATCGTGGTGGATACTGCCTCCGAAGCCCGCATTTCCAATAAGAAATACAAGCTCTGCAAGGAGCTCATCAAGATCGACCACCACATTCCGCTGGAAACCTACGGGGATATCCAATGGGTAGAGGAAGACCGGGCAGCCGCCTGCGAGATGATCGTGGATTTCTACGCCACTTTTAAGGATGAGCTGAAGATCGACTCCGAAGCTGCTACCCACCTCTACACCGGCCTTGTGACCGATTCCGGCCGCTTTAAGTACGACGGTGTCTCCGGCGATACGCTGCGCAATGCAGCACTTCTGCTGGATGTGGGCGTGGATACCCAGCTTCTGTATGCAAGACTTTACTTGGAGGCCTTTGAATATCTGAAATTTAAGGCCTATATCTATGAAAAAATGCAGATCACCGAAAACGGTGTGGCGTACATCTATGTGGATAAGGCGATGCAGGAAAAGTTTAACCTGACCTTAGAGCAGGCAAGTGCCTGTGTCGGTACGCTGGACTCTATCCGGGGAAGCATCTGCTGGATGGTCTTCATCGACAATAACGATGCGGAGGGGACGATACGCGTGAGACTGCGCTCCCGCTTCGTCCACGTCAATCCTATTGCGGAAAAGTACCGCGGCGGAGGCCATGCCTGCGCCTGCGGCGCAACGGTCTACAGCGAGGAAGAAATGCACGCCCTGCTCCGGGATGCCGACGCGCTGGTAAAAGAATATAAGGACACCCATGAGGACTGGCTATGAGAATTTTAGTAACAAACGACGACAGCATTTCCGCCCCCGTTCTGCCGGAATTGGTGGCGTGGGCAAAGAAATTAGGCGATGTAACGGTTGTAGTGCCGAAGGTACAGCAAAGCGGCAAGAGCCACGGTATCGAAATTCACGCGCCCTACGAGGTGCGCCGGGTGGAGGACATCTGCGGCGTGGAGACTTATACGGTAGACTCTACCCCCGCCGATTGCGTGCGCTTTGCCCTCATCGGCCTTAGAAAGGAATTTGACCTTGTGATCTCCGGCATCAACAAGGGCTATAATGTGGGCAAGGACATTATGTACTCCGGTACTGCCGCGGTTGTTTTTGAAGCCGGCGCGCAGGGTCTCCCGGCGATTGCTTTTTCTACTTCTGTGGCAGGCTACGAGACCGCTGCAAAGCACTTGGACAGGGTTTGGGCGTTTATGGAAGAAAACCGCCTGTGGGAGCTTGGAAGTCTTTATAACGTAAATATCCCTCCCGAAGCCGGTGACATTCGCATTACCCGGCAGGGCGGCCCCTATTTTTCCGATAATTTTACCCCCGTTGGAGACTATCTCTATCAGCCCAGCGGCACCTGTGTCCATAAGGACAGCGGCGATCTGACGCTGGATACGGACTGCGTGGTAGGCGGTTATATTTCTCTCTCCCCGCTGACCGTCATCCGCACCGACCCCGCCCTCTACGAAAAGCTGAAGCACCTGAACAAGTAAACAAGATCGCCGCCGGTTAGGTGGCGATTTTTTATGCTTGCAGAAATGGGGGGAGGTGCTATAATAGAAAGCAGGAATACGACAAAATGCCTGCAGAAAGGATATGCGATATGAAATATGATTTTACTTCCATTATGGATCGCCGGGGCAGAGATGCTATTGCGGTAGACGATGTGGGCAAGATGCCCGGCTTTGCCCCCGATGCCCCCAAGGAGGGCTTTGATTTGATCCCAATGTGGGTGGCGGATATGAATTTTCCTACGGTGCCCACTGTTCCCGAAGCCGTCATTGCCCGCACGCAGCATATGGCCTACGGCTATTTTTCTCCTACGGAGGAATACTTTGATTCCATTATTCGCTGGCAGGAAACACGCAACGGAGTAACGGGACTTAATAAGGAACACATCGGCTACGAAAACGGTGTTTTGGGCGGTGTGGTCAGCGCGCTGAATGCCCTCTGCTCCCGGGGAGACAATGTCCTTGTACACAGTCCCACTTACATCGGCTTTACAAGAAGCCTTACGGATAACGGCTACCGTATCGTCCATTCGCCTCTCCAAAAGGATGAAAAGGGCATTTGGCGGATGGATTTTGAGGATATGGAGAAGAAGATCGTGGAAAACAAGATCCACGCGGCCATCTTCTGTTCTCCCCACAATCCCTGCGGCCGTGTTTGGGAAAAGTGGGAAATCGAGAAAGCTATGGAGCTGTACAGAAAGCACGATGTTTTCGTGGTTTCCGATGAGATCTGGTCGGATATTATCCTTACGGGCTACAGGCATACACCCACCCAAAGCATCAGCGAGGATGCCAAAAACCGCACCGTTGCGCTTTATGCGCCTTCTAAGACTTTTAACTTGGCCGGTCTTATCGGCAGCTATCACGTCATTTATAATAAGTATCTGCGTGAGCGTGTGGAAAAGGAGGCCTCTCTTTGCCACTATAACAGTATGAATGTGCTTTCTATGCACGCCCTCATCGGTGCATACAAGCAGGCGGGATATGAATGGGTGGACGAGCTGTGTCAGGTCATTACCGGCAATATAGACTTTGCGGTGGACTATATCCGCACCCATTTTGACGGTGTGGAGGTTTCCCGCCCCGAGGGCACCTATATGCTCTTTGTGGACTGCACGAAGTGGTGCCAAGCCCACGGGAAAACCATTGAGGATGTGGAAAAGGCGGCTTGGGCTGTGGGCGTTGCAGTGCAGGACGGACGGATGTTCCACGGCGAGTGCCATATCCGCATAAACTTGGCGCTGCCCCTTTCCCGGGTCATAGAGGCCTTCGAGAGACTGGATAAATATGTTTTTAACAAGGAGAAATTGCTATGAAAGTTTTAGAAACTAAAAATGCCCCCGGTGCTATCGGCCCCTATAGCCAAGGCTTTGAAGTAAACGGTTTTGTCTATACCTCCGGTCAGATTCCGGTGGATCCCGTAACCGGAGAAGTGCCCGAAGGGATTTGCGCCCAAGCTGAACAGAGCTGCAAGAATGTTGGCGCGATCTTGGAAGCGGCAGGCGTTGGCTTTGAAAAGGTGTTCAAAACCACCTGTTTTCTTGCGGATATGGGGGATTTTGCCGCCTTTAATGGGGTTTATGCCAAGTATTTTATTTCCAAGCCTGCCCGTAGCTGCGTGGCAGTCAAGACCCTTCCCAAGGGCGTACTTTGCGAGATCGAAGCCATTGCTGTCAAATAAGTGAGGATTTTTTATGAAGAAGTATTTACTGCCTGAAAACGGAAAGTTTTATAAAGCAAACCTGCACTGTCACAGCACCATATCCGACGGTGCGCTGACCCCTGCGGAGATTAAAAAGCACTATATGGCGCATGGCTACTCCGTGGTGGCCTACACCGACCACGATATTATGATCCCCCACGATGATTTGGCTGATGAGAATTTCCTGCCCCTTCACGGCTACGAGATGGAGATCAACGAGATATGGGGCGGGGATTTCAGCCTGACGAAAACCTGCCATATGTGTCTGATCGCCTTAGAGCCGGATAACCTGAAGCAGGCCTGCTGGCACCGGGAGACCTATCTTTTCGGCAATGCCCCCAAGTATCGGGGTCATGCGCAGTTTTACGAGGATGAGCCGGACTATGTCCGCACATATACCCCGGAATGTATCAGCGATATGATGCGAAAAGGGCGGGAAAAGGGCTTTTTTGTTACCTATAACCACCCGATATGGTCTATGGAGACCCGGGACCAGTACATAAATTATCACAATATGCACGCTATGGAGATCTGCAACTACGGCTGTGTAGTGGCCGGGTATGAGGATTATGTGCCGGCTATTTACGATGAAATGCTCCGCAGCGGCAAGCGGATCTACTGCATCGCCACCGACGATAATCATAACCACGGCGGTACTTCCGGTCCAAACTGCGATTCCTTTGGCGGTTTTACAATGATAAAAGCCGATAAACTGGACTACCGCACCATTACTTCCGCGCTGGAGCAGGGACATTTTTACGCCTCCCAAGGCCCCTGCATCAAGAGCCTTTGGTATGAAGACGGAAAAATGCATATTGAATGTGAACCGGTAAAAAGCATCATCTTTTCTTCCGACACCCGTTGGATGCATACCGTTCACGCGCCGGAAGGGGCGTATTTGACTTGCGCAGAAGTGTCTGTTCCGGAGAACGGAGTTTATGTGCGCGTAACGGTGATCGATGAAAACGGAAAGCCTGCCAACACCAACGCCTACTTTGTAGACGAGCTGAAGGCATAATCCTATGGGAAGTTTGTTGTTAGCACTTATTTATGTGTGCTTTATCAGTTTGGGATTGCCGGACTCGCTCCTTGGTTCTGCGTGGCCGGTGCTGCATCAGGAAATCAATGTTCCTGTCTTCTTTGCTGGAATCCTATCGGCAACGATTTGCGCGGGAACGATTTTATCCAGCCTGTTTAGCGATAAGCTGCTGCGCAGATTCGGAGCTGGCAAGGTGACAGCAGTGAGCATTGCACTGACGGCAATGGGTCTGTTCGGCTTTTCTGCCAGCAGCCGGTTTTGGATGCTGATGCTGTGGGCAATTCCCTATGGCCTTGGTGCCGGCGGTGTGGATGCCATCCTCAATAACTATGTGGCACTTCATTATAAAGCCCAGCATATGAGCTGGCTGCACTGTATGTGGGGCGTGGGCGCATCTATAAGCCCCTATATTATGAGCTTTTCGCTTATGAATTTAAATAGCTGGAATTACGGGTATCTGTTTGTAGCGGTTATTCAGACCATATTATCTGCCGGTGTCTTTCTGAGTATTCCCCTTTGGAAAAAGGGTGTGGAAGATGGTGGGGACAGGCAAGAGGTTTTGCCTGCGGTACTTTCCTTTAAGGAAATTTTTGCTATAAAAGGTGCGCTGCCTTGCTTTTTGACCTTTTTCTGCTACTGCTCGCTGGAGCTGACCACCTCTTTATGGGCAAGCTCTTACCTTGTAGCAAAGTGGAGCTTTTCGCCCGAGGCGGCTGCAGGCTTTGCCAGTATGTTTTATATTGGCGTCACCTTTGGCAGGTTTATAAACGGTTTTTTTGCAATGAAGCTGAGCGACCATTTCCTGATTCGTATGGGCATCGTCCTCATTGCCGCAGGAATTATACTGCTGTTCGTGCCCTTTCACGCTACATTTGCCCTTGTTGGCTTTGCCGTCATCGGTCTTGGTTGTGCACCGATATATCCCTGCATTATCCATATGACGCCCGATGTATTTGGAAAAGATAAGTCTCAGGCAATGATCGGTGTGCAAATGGCCTTTGCTTATACGGGCTTTCTGCTTATGCCGCCGTTATTTGGCTTGATCGCTGACTATATTTCTATCTCTCTTCTGCCGGTCTATCAGTTTGTACTTTTGACCGTTATGTTCCTTATGCACGAGGAAACACTCCGAAAAGACCGCAATAAATAAATAAATACATAGCGCACTTTAGCGAAAAGGAGGTTTTGTATGAAAAAAGGAACCATTTTTACACTCTGCACCATTGGGGTGGTGCTGCTTATTTTGTGCTGTTTGCTTTTGGTTCCGGGGACGGAAAGGCCGGAAGCTCCGACAGACCCACCGGTAGTCACCGATCCGCCTACAGAGCCACCCACAGAACCACCCACAGAACCGCCAACGGAACCGCCAACGGAACCGCCTACGGAACCGCCTACAGAGCCGCCCACAGAGCCACCTACAGAACCGCGTGGGTCGGTGCTTTTGGAGATGTCTCAGCATACATATCTTGTAACTGACCCGGACAATACCCGGGGACTTTCCACAAAGAGTTCCGGCCACGGCTTTGGCCTCGCGCTGAACGGTCAGCGCCCCCAAATGTCCATTGACAATCAAAATCGGTTTGACAGGCTGTCCGGTGTGCAGGCGTTGGCCATCGATAAAAAGACCACCGAAAAAATTATGTACCTGACTTTTGACAATGGGTATGAATATGAAAATCTGACGGCAGATATTTTGGATACCCTAAAGGAGAAAAATGTAAAGGCTGCCTTTTTTATAACCCTGAGCTATGCAAAGAAAAATCCCGCCCTTGTGCAGCGGATGATCGACGAGGGGCATATTGTGGGCAACCACAGCTCCACCCACCCCCAATTCCCCACGCTTACCCGTGTGGAGATGGCACGGGAGATCGCACGTCTTGACAACTATCTCCGGGAGAATTTTCATTACACAAGTCCTTATTTCCGTTTCCCGGAGGGGGAGAGCTCTGTTTGCTCGCTGGAGCTGGTGACCTCTCTTGGCTATAAATCGATTTTTTGGTCCTTTGCTTATGATGACTGGGATACCGAGAACCAAAAGGGTGCAGACCGGGCAGTGGCCGCTGTGACCAAGCGTTTCCATCCCGGCGCGGTGCTTTTGCTCCACGCCATATCCCGGGACAATGCGGAGGGCTTGGGTAGGATTATAGACGAAGCCCACGCACAAGGCTATACATTTAAGACTTTGGATGATTATACCTTCTAAAAGTTTCAATACAGCCTGAAAATAGTAAAATAGTGGTTGTTTACAACAGGGAATTGTTATGATAGAATGAAAAAGCAAGAAATAAAAACTTGGAGGAAGAAAAAATGTCAAAAGCACCGAAAAACGGCCTGACCAAAAAGCATTGGTTCGGCTATATGTTTGGCGACTGGGGCGGCTGTATGACCTTTGCCCTGATGGCCAGCATCTTCTCAATGTACTGTACCAATGTCTTGGGTATCAATGCCACCGTAATGGGCATACTCACCATCGTTTGGACCATTTGGGACGCCATCAACGATCCTATGATGGGTGCACTGATGGACAAGGCCTTCGCAAAGCGCCACAATAAGCGCGGCAAGTTCCGTCCTTGGCTGCTCCGGGCGACTCCTCTGCTGGCGGTTTCTGCCATTGCTATGTGGACAGTCCCTACCTTTATGGACGGCATCCCTCTTTTGGTAGCTCTGTTCTCCTTTAAGATCCTCTATGAGGCATCTTATACGATGTTCAACATCCCTATGGGCTCACTGCTGTCTGCAATGTCTACAAATGATGCAGAGCGCGCATCCTTGTCCTCTGCCCGCGGTGTGGGCTCTATGTTCGGCAATATGCTCCCCGGTATGGTGGGCCCTGTCATCATCGGTATGTTCGGTGAAAATAAGTCCACCGGCTATATGATCACCGGCGTGGCCTGTGCGGCAGTCGGCTTTGTGATCTGCCTGCTGCACTATGCGTTGACTGAGGAGCGGGTCGTGGTCAACGAAGAAGTTAAAGCAGACGATATTAAGATCTCCGACATTTTTGAGGTCGTAAAGAAAAACCGTCCCTTTATCGCTCTGTGTATCCACGGTGTCTGCATCTGCACAATGCAGTATCTGGCAGAGAATATCAGTATGTATATGTACTCTGCCGTTTATAACGATGTTACCTATAAGACCATCGCTTCTGCACTCTCTGCGCCCTTTATGATGGGCTCTATGGTGGCTGTGCCCTTTATGTGTAAAAAGCTGGGTCTGGAGAAGGTTATCCGTATCAGCCTGCTCATCGGCGGTGCGATCTGCGCAGTGCTCTTTGGTATGCATATGGTGATGGAGGTGCCTCCGCTGGTTCACGGCGTAATTTTGGGTGTTGGCTCCGGTATGGCTATGGTATCTATTCAGATGCAGTGGGGTCTGGTGGGTGAGGCCATTGACTACAATGAGTACATCACCGGCAAGCGT
>JAFQPB010000003.1 GCA_017411905.1 Oscillospiraceae bacterium | reverse complement strand
TTGGTCTATGAAAACGATCCCTGAAGCAATGAAAGCCTACTTAGAAACCCATCCTTTTGATCCCGGCGATGACGATTGCGTCACTGTACTGGATCAGCTCTACCTTGCCTATGCGAACGCTCACGAGAGTGACCCACTGGAGATCCGTAAGGGCTTTGAGGAATTGGAGGAGCTTTTGCACATATTGCCCCTATCTGATAACAACGCAGTCTGCGACCTCTGCTGCCGCCTCTGCGGTGCTTATGAACGCAAAGCCTTTTTGGATGGTTTGCAGTATGGAGCACATTTGATTTTGGAGCTAAGAGTGGAGGCGAGTTAATGTATACGTACCTAATCCAATCTATCCAACCGAAATGTGGACAGGAAAATATCACGCACAAGAATATCCTTGGTCGGCCTTGTCAGATTCTACGGTTGGAGATCGGAAGGCGGGGGTGGTTGCTGGTAGATGTGGAGGATATAGAGCACGGCCCTCATCGCATCGCATTATCTGTTGTACGACAAGTGCGGGGAACAGATGGAGATGAGAATGTCTATATTGAGACAGAGTTTACTATTTATCAGTTGAGGAAAATCGGAGCGGAGTAGGTAAAAATCCGGAGAGATTGATCAAAGTACCAATCGCTCCGGATCTTTTTGTTATCACATTTGTATAAGTCCAGGTTGTTGACCCATCAGCTCGTCATAGACAGGTATCAGAATTCGGTCATACCGTTCGTATAGATAAGTCCTATAAAAAGAGCGCTGAAGTTCGGTTAGAAATGGAACATCATCAATAAAGGCGTCAATTGCGTCCATATCGATCTGTGGAATCATTCTCAGCACCGCAGCATTACAATCCTTGTTTTCTGCGGCATTTAGGAAATTGTAGTAGTTGATCTTACTGCCATTGTGCTTGATGGCAGACGTGGGGAAAGTATACACTCTTGCGAGCAATTCGTTTTCGCTGGACAGCACATTGTGCATAACTGTTTCGTCCGCTTGGGGGAGCAGGCAACTGCCACAATCGTATATCGGCGCGATGTGTTCACTAAGACAACTGTTAGTATAGGACAGTTCGGTTCGCTTGGTCTGGCCAGAGGGTGGGAACTTAAGCATATACTGCTCGCCATTGTATTCAATTCCAATCTTTTTGCCGTTGGCGCCGGCGTAAGCGTTTCCAAGCAGGCGCTTGCAATGGGTAAAGTCGGGCATCTGTTTCACCTCCAAAGGAATTTATTTCTCAGATAATCTGCGTGTTCAGGCGTAATGGCACCTTCGTTAATTTCTGCAATGTTGATGCTGCCGTATAGCTCACTCCACAGGCAGTCCAGCAGAGAGGAGCCTTCCTTTAGTCCTTCCTTAAATGCGTCCAGATCGTGTTGCAAATAAGAGGGAAGACCATATTCATAGGACTTTTCACGCAGCGTTACGATGCGTTCGGTGTGCAGTTTTTCTTCCATGGTGCTTTCTAACAGCGCTTCCATAGAGACGCCCAACACCTTGGCTAAACGATATAGTGTTTCGCCGGAACACTTTTCAATCCGGGTTTTGCCACTGCATAGATCGTTTAGCGTGGCGTGCGGCACACCACTTAGCTTTTGCAGACGGTATTTTGTCATACCGGCTTGAATTAAAATTTCATTGATACTCATAATAATCACCATCGTTATTATATCGGTATACCGACACAAAGTCAAGGGAATAATGCGGTTGTGTTGGGACGGTTACAAAAATTGTACTATTTTTGTAGACGAATAACGAATAAGTGCTTCAAGCTGGGATGCCTGCGCGCCAAGCTCATCGTCCAAGGAAAGATCCTGCGCATTCTGCAGAATTCTGCGCAGAACCAACGCAAGAGGTTTCTTGTCGTCATCCACCAAATAAATCATCGCTGTGAAATAACTGTTCCAGCGGCCGACTGCATAATACAGCACCATAACACCCAGCAGAGCCTTGGAAAGGGGCAGCACGATTTTTGTAAAAATACCCAACGGGGAACATCCGTCAATCTCCGCTGCTTCTTCCAGCTCTTTTGGCAAACCGTCAAAGAAGGATCTGCAAATAATGCAGTTGTAGACACTAAAACCGCCGGACAGGAGCATCATTGTTCTGGTATTGTACAGTCCCAAAGAATTCATAACCAGAAATGTAGGGATCAAACCGCCGCTAACGTACATCGTCAGCAAAAACAATTTCATAATGAGGCTTCTGCCGGGCATATTCTTCTTCGTAAGCGCATATCCGGCAGGCAGCCTGATTGCCTGCACTCTGGCGAGCCGTTTTTCTCTTTATCTTTTCAAGAATGTCGTTGGTTTTCATCGCCATTATCGTGTCTGCCTCCTCGGAGTTAAATCAAAATTACAATCCTATCGTAACCCTTTTTTCTTTTGCTGTCATTATTCTTTTTTTGCACATTTCGTCAAAACGCTTGCTGTGCAAAACAAAACAAGTTGCCGTTTGGATAAAACGCCTAAGTGCAGACCCATAATATGTTCATTTTGCACAAAATGCAGTTATCCCCCACTGTGGTGATCCATAGTGGGGGACAACTATTGTTTGAGGGATCGCGTTGCAAAAAATCTCTATTGCTTTTGCCGCGAAACACTGCTATAAGAATAATACGGGAACGCTGTAGAAAGTGTCGTTCCCCATTCGGATTTTTCATCGTGAGGTAAATTATGAAACGAGACCTTTTTGTATTTGCAGGGCAGTCCAATATGATGGGCGCAGCCGTTTACCCGCCTGTAAAGAAGCTCTCTCTTTCCCGCTCCTATGAGTATAAGCATAAGCCCCGCCGCTTAGGAAACCCCACCGGAAACTTCGTGCCTGCACAATACCCTGTAGGCGAATTTTCTTACGTCGACCTCGCAAGGGCATATGCCCCGGGTATGATAAACGAAAAAGGCGAAAGCACACTGTGTGATTATGCAGAAAATACATATTTTTGCCCGGCAATGTCTAACTTAAAATACGAAACAGACAAAACCGAGCACCCCTTTTCCCTGTTCTCAGAGGCCACCGCTCCCCACGGAGCCACACTGGCACCTTTTCTCGCAGAAGCATGGGAAAGCAAAGGGTATGCCTGTGCATACGCGCACATCGCTAAAGGCGGTGTCGCTTTCGCCCATTATATGACCGATGAGATGGTAAACGCTTACGCACAGCGCATAACAGCGTACAACGAAGCCAATGCAACCCATTTTAGTGTGGCAATTCCCAAGGAAAACCGAACACCCGGTGCCGCCGATTATTTTTTAGAGAAGTGTAAAGATTTTTTTACCGATGCAGAATCACGCTTTAGCGATGACACATTGGAAAACCGGTGCTTTTTCTGGCTGCAAGGCGAATCGGACACCGGGCTTTCCGCAGCCGAATACCAAATCCGATTGGAAATCCTATGGGAGAAGCTGAAAGAAATCGGTTTTACCCATTTCTTCTGTATCCGTGTGGATTTTTTTGGAGTCAGTAGCATTGACCGTATTATGGAGGCGCAGGAGAGCTTTACGTCCAGCCATACTGATGCACATATGCTGACCCGTGTCGCCTCCTTTTTCCCCTACGCCGGTTGGGACGGGGAGGATTGGTTCCTCACACCGCCGGCAGAAGAATACCTAAACTGCCGGGACAGCTTTTTCGGCTTTGAAAACCAGCACATCAACGAAAAAGGATTTTCCGTAATTGCTTCCCATGCTGCGGAAAACTTAGCACGCATATTAATTCAAGGATACCCCCCTATCCTTGAAGAGGAAAATATCCGCTCGCTGTTATAGGAAATTTAATCTAAATATTGGAGAAACACACTATGTACAACATCAAATTCAGTAATTATATCCCTGAACCAGCTCCTGCCGTATCAGACCGTATTGTTGCCGCCCATTATTATGCCGCTTGGAAAAAAGGTGCTGCAGGTATCCATGAGGGCTTCAACGATCTTGCGGAAATTTATCCCGACAGGACCCCGCTTATGGGCTATTACGACGAGGAAAATCCGGAAGTATGCGACTGGGAGATCAAGTGGGCCCTTGAACACGGCATCAACTGCTTTATTTACTGCTGGTACAGAAAGCAGGAAAATACGGGAAAGCCCGTCACTGTTAACGATTTGCGGTGTGGACACGGCATTCACGAAGCTCTTTTCAATGCCAAATACGGCAATTTGATGAAATTTGCCATTATGTTCGAAGCATCTGCCCGTTGGGGTGGAACAGACGAGCAAGATATGGTAGAAAACTTGATGCCCTTCTGGATGGAAACCTATTTTAAACGGGAGAATTATCTTGTAATCGATAACAAGCCGGTGCTCTTTATATACCAGCCCATTCGTCTTGAAACAGAGTGCTTCGAGAGCGCGGAAAGTCAAAAACGCACCTTCGATGCTTGCCGGGAATATGCCAAGACCTTCGGCTTTGACGGTATGGTTTTCGCAGTGTGCGACCACGAGGCTACTGCCGAAAAGCACCAAGAGTATCTCCAGCGCGGCTACGATTTCCGCTTTGGATACAACTCCGGCTACAACTCTCCCTACGATTTCTACGCGGACGAAGAAGATATTATAAACCGGCAGTGCGAAAAGTTTACAAATAACCTCAAAAAAGGAAATACAGAATTTATCCCCACCGCCTCCTGTTTCCAAGACCCCACACCAAGATTTTCCCAGCGGTGGCAGGATCTGGGTTACCCTTTCCGTCAGTGGTCGAATATTTGGTATCTCTCCCCGGAAAACTACAAAGTGCTCCTGAAGAAGATGAAGGAAATTACCGAGCAGCTTCCCGAAAACGCTTGGGCAAGAAAGATCATTATGATCGACAACTGGAATGAGTGGGACGAAGGCCACTTCGTTGCCCCCAGCCACAAGTTTGGCTTTAAGTATTTGCAGGCCATCCGGGAAGCACTCACCCAGTGTAACAACCTTCCCGACTACCGCACCCCCAGCGATCAGGGCTTTGGCGTCTACAACACCTCTTGGGTAACCCCAGACTTTAAGGCATTTTGCGATCAAAGTCTAACGGAACGCAAATAAACCCACAAATTGGTTTTCAGTTGCATTTTCCAAATTTCCGTAAACAAAAAAACATTTGGCTTTTCCTTAATTTTGCAGTATAATAAAAATACGCACTTCTCTATTTCTTGCTTTAAAGGAATTTTGCCAATGAAACAGGACTTAAAAGCCAAGCTGATCAACAGAAAAATTAAAAAGCCTAATCCTATCCTGATGACGGTGGCTATGTGGGCTCTTGGTATAATAAACCGGCTCTATAAGGTGGATTTTCACTACGATTATGACCCCAAAGCCATCAAGGATCAGCCCACGATCCTGCTCTCCTCCCACGCCGCAAGGCTGGAATTTCTCTACACCGTTTACGGCTTTGGGCGTAAGGATATCAACATCGTCTGCGGCTTTCAGAACATTCTCCAAAAGGGGCTTTACCCTATCTTTATGGCACTTGGAGTGATCTCCAAATACTTATACCAGCCCGACTTTATGTGCGTAAAGAATATGCTGAAGATTCTGAAGCAGGGTGGTGCCATCGGCCTTTTCCCCGAGGGCATTCAGTCCACCAGCGGCAGCACCCATCCCATCAATCCCGCCACCACAGCCTTTATTAAGCGCAGTAAGGCAAACATTGTGGTATGCACCACCAAGGGCGCGTATTTAGCCACCAACCGCTACTCCTCCGACCGCAAAAAGGGCTATATCGGTGTCTATTACAGCCTTCTGTTCACCCCCGAAATGCTGGAGACTGCCACAGAAGAAGAAATCTACCGTCTGCTGCTTGAAAAGATCAGCTATAACGATTTTGCTTTTAATAAGACCGCCCGCCATAAATACATCGGCAAAAAGCCCAACGCCTGCGGCATCGATAAAATCCTCTACAAATGCCCGGACTGCGAAAGCGAGCATACCCTGCGCGTGGATGATGACACCGTGGTATGCGATCACTGCGGCTTTCAGGTGCAGATCAACGAATACTACGATTTAGTCCCTGTCAGCGGTAAAAGCTGTCCTGCAGACATTGACCGCTGGTACAAATGGCAGCGCCGCTGCGTTGCAAAAGAGATCCAAAATGAGGATTTTGAGATGGTTTTAACCGGCAACCTCTGCACATTGCGGTTTGATAAATTGGAAAAGCCGCCGAAAAACAGAATCCTATTGTCCACCGGAACGGCACGGCTCACAAAGCGCGGTCTTTCCTTTACAGGAACCCTTGACGGGCAAAGTGCGGATTTTGATTTTCCTGCCATCTCCCTGTATTCCCTCACGTTTTCCACGAAGGGGTTCTTGGAGTTTTACCACAATAACGACTATTATATGCTTTTCCCTGACGATATGGACCGCTGTCTGATCAAATGGACCCTTGCCGCAGAAGAAATACATAATCTTTACGACAAACGTTGGCAAGCCGCCTGCGCAGATGCCTATGAATATAAAGTAAAACCGGTGCTTTGAGCACCGGTTTTTTAACACCAGAAGAATCTGCCGCGGCAGCAGAAGCACTGACACAAATAGCAAAGGCACAGCGATGCCAAGGGACTTCCACCGAAGGTAAAGCCCCGATAATTGCCTGCCTGCTCCCGGTATACCGTTCCGCCGTTTTCTATGGCTTGCAGTGCCTGCAAATATTCCTTATTGTCCGGCTCCATAGAAACCGCCCGGCGGATATGCTCCAAGGCCGTGACCTGATTGCCAAGGCCTCTGTTTGCCAGCGCGGATAAGTAATACCAGCGGGCCGTGCGCTGGGTGGTGGACTGCAGTAGCTGCAAGGCCTGATAATAGCGGTGGTACATAATATATTGATACGCGCCGCTTAGTATCTGAGAATAGGTGGCACTCCCCTGCCCGCCGTAAGGATTGCCGTAGGGGTTATAGCCGCCCTGATTTTGCTGGGCTTTTTCCGGGTTCTTGATCTGCTCGTAGGCCGCATTGACCTCCTGCATCTTTTTCGCTGCGGTCGCATCTCCCGGATTTCTGTCCGGGTGGTAGAGCTTTGCAAGGCGGCGGTATGCTTTTTTGATCTCCTCATCGGAGGCATCGGGGCTTACCCCCAACACTTTATAGGGATCGGTCATCTTGTTCCTCCCCGGGATTGCTGGCGCTGCTTCTGCCGGTACTGCAGCCAAATCCCACCGTATAAAATATTGTCCAGTATCTTCTTATCCTGCACCAAGGGAAGCTGCTCAAAATAGCCGGTGCACCGCTCCATCAGCGACACCAGAATATTCTCAAACACGTCCCAATCGCGGTCCATATTTGCGGCGATAAAGGGGTTATATTGCCCTTTTTCCCCGTCTTTTCGGTAATCTATTGCCGCATCGGCAAGGTAAATAAATCTACCCAGCGCATCTCCCAAACTGCGCAGCCTGTCTGCCCACAGGTCTTCTTTGTATAAAAACAGCTCCCCCAGCAGTGCGCCAAAACAGGCTGCCATCTTATCCGGGTCGGGGCAGCTTTCCTTCTCCAAGGCGCGAAGCTGCGCCAGATTTTCTTCTATGACACGGCATTTTTCCGGGTAAAGTCCTCGAATCGTGTCCATTTCTTTTTCAAATATCTTTTTTGCCGCCTTGGCAGAGAGCTTCCCCTCATCCTCCAAATCGTCCAGCGCGTTATAGTAGGCAAGGGCGATATTCATATCTGCGCCGTAGATGACAAATTCGTTATCTACCCAAGGCCGGGGACGAATGGGGTGGAAATTGCAGGCGCGCTTCCCGCCCTCCTCCTCCGGCTCATAAAGGCTCATAAGGAGCATCGCGAGAAAGGTAACATCATAGCTTAGTCCCAGCCGGGCCGCGCCGCCGGAACGCAGGCGCATCCGCCGGCAAATGCCGCAGTAAATACTGTTGTACCGCTTCTGCTGTTCGTGGGTCAGTTCTTTAATATCTGCCATTACAAAGCCAAACATACCGCCACCCCTTTCCATTTTTTACTATATCATAACACAGCTTTATGAACAAGGGGTAAACTTTTTTATTCTTTTTTGAGTTTTATCAGATAAGCATTCAGCGCACCGCCGTAAAAAACGATGCTGATACAGCAGTAGAGCCACAGCATACTCAGCGCAACGCCGTAAACCGAGCCGTAAATACTGGAATAGATAGAAAAATGCGCCACATAAGCAGAATAAATGTCCGAAAATACCAGCCAGCCGGAGGCCGCAAGAAGTGCCCCGGGCACGCTGTCCATAAAGCTGTTGCGTCGGTTAGGCAGTACCATAAAAATCCCTGTAAACACCGCTGTCTGTAAAAACAGCAGGAGAAAAAAACGCAAATCAAAAAAGCCATTTAGCACATTGAGCACCGGCAGTAAAAATAAAATTTCTGTGCCGAATACGTGAAGTGCCATCGTGGCTACCAATACCAAAAGCAGCAAAAAGGTATAAACGATACTGATGGTACGGGTGCAGATATAGCCCCGATCCTCCCGCACGCCATAAATGGTATTGAGTCCCGTCAGCAGGCCGTATACACCCCGGCTGGCAGACCAAAGGGCAGTGATCGCAGAAAAGGAAAGGATCCCCCCGGTAGTGCCCTGATAAGCAAGGACAATCAGCCTTTTTGCCGCCGGAAACAGTGCCTCCGGCACAACCGCCCGAAGTGCCCCGGTAAGCACCTCCACCTCAAGCCCGGCGTAGCGCAGTAAGCTCAACAGGAGGATCAGGGACGGAAACGCAGATAAAATAAGGAAATACCCGGCATAAGAGGCATATACCGGGATGCGCAGGGTCAAAATGTAGCGAATTGCCACGTAAAGCTTTTTTACATATACCATCTTGCACCCCCTCCTCACAGTATCCCCTTTTTTACCGTAAAAAAACCGGCCGACAGACGCTGTCTATCGGCCGGTCTCTAATATTTAGTTTATTCTGCGGAGATCAGATAATAGTACACCGGCTGCCCGCCACAGATAAGATTTACATCTGCATCGGGGCAAATCTGGGTAAACAGGTCAAGAGCCTTCTTGGCGTGCTTTTCCTGAATATCCTGGCCGTAGTAGATGGTAATAAACTCTTTACCCTCATCCCGCACCTTTTCTGCCAGCGTGCGGAGCAGCACCTTAATATCCTTGCTGGTACCAAACAGGGCACTGCCGTAAATGGCAAGGTAATCGCCCTCATGGATGTCATAGCCGTCAAAATCGGAGTTTCGGGCGGCATAGGTGATCTGCATAGTATCCACCGTGCCCAGCACCTCGGTCATCGCCTCGGTATTTTCCTCCACAGAGCCATCGGGGTTAAAGGACAGCATAGCGGTCACGCCCTGAGGAACGGTCTTGGAGGGGATAACGATGACATTCTTGGGAGTCAGGGCATTGACCTGCTCTGCAGCCATAATGATATTTTTATTGTTCGGCAGAACAAAAACGGTTTCTGCAGGAACGGTGTTGACTACCTCTAAAATATCCTGTGTACTGGGATTCATAGTCTGACCACCGGAAATAACGCCATCGACACCCAAATTGCAGAACACTTCCTTAAGACCGTCGCCTGCGCAGACCGTAACTACACCAATGGGCTTTTCCGGCTCTGCGATCTTGGGGGCAAGCTCCTGCTCGCTGAGTACCTTCTCGGTGTGCTGCAGGCGCATATTTTCGATCTTTACAGTCACAAAGCTGCCGTAATCCATCGCCTCATGGAGTGCCTTGCCGGGGTCGTTGGTATGCACGTGCACCTTGATGATCTCCTCATCATCCACCAGCACCAGGCTGTCGCCCAAGCTGCTGAGGAACTCCCGCAGCTTTTCGGGGTCCATATCGTTTTCCCGGGAGATGATGAACTCGGTGCAGTAGGTAAAGGTAATATCCTCGGTATCGAAGTCCGAGAAATCTGCCTGCTCCTTCGTGTCGCTAACCCCACCCTCGGGCACAATAATGTCCTCGCCCCGGAGTGCGGCGGCCATAGCCTCCAGCACCAGAAGCCAGCCCTTGCCGCCTGCGTCCACAACGCCCGCTTTCTTCAGCACGGGGTTTTGGTTGACGGTATTTGCCAGTGCCACCTTCGCTTCCTCAATGGCAGCTTCGTGGACAAACTCAATATAGTTATTCTCCTCTGCAGCCTGCAGTGCCTTTGCCGCTGCCAGCCGGGCAACGGTCAAAATCGTTCCCTCCGCAGGCTTCATAACTGCCTTATAAGCTGCATCTACACCTTCCTGCAGGGCATTTGCCCACAGAACGCCGTCACAGACAGAGAAGCCCTTGAGCTTCTTGGAAATACCACGGAACAGCAGAGACAAAATAACGCCGGAATTGCCTCTTGCACCACGCAGCATAGCAGAAGCCGCCATAGCTGCAGTCTTTTCCAAATCGGGATCTTCTGCCTTTCGCAGGTCACCGGCCGCTGCGTTGATGGTCATGGACATATTGGTGCCAGTGTCGCCATCGGGAACAGGAAATACGTTAAGTTCGTTGAGCTTCTGCTTATTGATCTCAATAGAGGCCGCCGCGCTGATAATAAGTCTGCGCAGATCAGAGCCGTTAATTGTCTGTCTCACTGATTCTACCTCCGTACTGTTATCCTACCATCATAGAGTCGATGTAGACATTGACTGCCCGAACCTTTGTGCCGGTACACTTCTCTACTACATAACGAACCTCGGAAATGATGGATGCACCTACGGCAGACAGATTGATACCGCAATCCACCATAATGTGCAGATCAATGGAGATGGTCTCATCCTCGTGGAACTCCACCCGGACGCCCTTGCCCATGGACTCCTTGCGCAGCAGATGGTAAAGGCCGTCGCTGACGGAGCGGGCAACCATACCCTTTACGCCAAAGCAGTTGGATGCGGCCGTGCCGGCAATGTCGGTGTATACGCTTGTGCTGACACTGATCTTGCCGTTTTCATTGTTTTGATTCACCATTGTGATTCCTCCAATTATTGTTTTCGCGGGGGATTCAGATCATGCTTTCTTCCCAGCATTCCGGCGCGGTAAGGCCTAAGAGCTTTGCAACGGTAGGTGCCACATTGGCAAGGCCAAATGCGCCGTCCTTTACGGAGAAGGTCTTTTCTTTATCGTAGATAATAAAAGGTACAGGATTTAAGGAGTGGGCTGTACGGACAGCTTCCTTGCCCTTGCTCACTTCCACCATCTGGTCGGCATTGCCGTGGTCAGCGGTGATAAGCAGGGTATAGCCGTACTTGTCGGCCGCTTCCATAATGGCCTTGAGGCTACTGTCTACACATTCCATTGCGTAAATGACCGCATCCATCACACCGGTGTGGCCGACCATATCGCCGTTGGGGAAGTTGCAGCGCAGGAACTGATACTTGCCGGAGGCCATAGCCGAGAGCATCTTCTCGGTAATTTCCTTGGACTTCATAGCCGGTGCCTGCTCGAAGGGGATCACATCGGAGGGAACCTCCTCGTAGGTTTCCAGCGCCTCGCAGACCTTGCCGGAGCGGTTGCCGTTCCAGAAATAAGTCACGTGACCGTATTTCTGGGTCTCAGACACCGCATACTCGGAAATACCGGCAGCGCACAGAACCTCCGTCAGCGTATTGGTGATGACAGGGGGCTGAACGAGATAATTCTCAGGGATGTTCAGGTCGCCGTCGTACTGGAGCATACCGGCAAACTTCACGCCGGTGTAGTCGCCCCGGTCAAACTTGTCGAAATCCTTGCGGTCAAAAGCCAAGGAAATCTCTTGGGCACGGTCCCCGCGGAAGTTAAAGAGGATCACGCTGTCGCCATTTTCAATTTTGGCAACCGGCTTTCCCTCTCTTGCCACTACGAAAGCAGGCAAGTCTTGGTCAATACAGCCGGTCTCTGCGCGGTAGACTTCAATAGCTTCTGCGGCAGAGGAGAACTTCCGGCCAATGCCCTGTACGTGGGTACGCCAGCCCTTTTCCACCATTGCCCAGTTGGCTTCGTAACGGTCCATCGTCACCTGCATACGGCCGCCGCCGGAAGCGATGGCGTAGTCAAAGCCATCCTCACGAAGCTCGCGCAGCAGATTTTCCAGCAGCTCCACGTACTGCAGTGCAGAGGTGGCAGGCACATCGCGGCCATCCAGCAGAATGTGGCAGTAGGCTTTCTTAACCTTCTCCCGCTCTGCCTGCTTCAGCAGTGCCATCAGGTGAGAGATGTTAGAGTGGACATTGCCGTCAGACAGCAGGCCGATAAAATGCATTGCCTTACCGTCCTTCGCATTGGCCACCAAGTCCTTCCAAGTATCGGATGCAAACAGCACGCCGTTTTCAATAGACTCGCCAACTAACTTTGCACCCTGAGAGTAAACCTGGCCGCAGCCGAGGGCATTGTGACCTACCTCGGAGTTGCCCATATCCTCATCGGAGGGCAAACCAACGGCAGTGCCGTGGGCTTTAAGATAAGTGTGGGGGCAGGAAGCCAGCAAATGATCCAGTGTGGGAGTTTTTGCAACAGCTACGGCATCGCCTTTGCCGCCGTCACCCTTGCCTACACCGTCCATAATTACAAGTACGATCGGTTTTTCCATCATGGAACGCCTCCAATATTATGTGTAAAATATAATGTACATACTTTCAGTCGTATTATTTTACATCATTTTTATCAATTTTGCAACTGCTGTTTTCTAAATTTAGCCAATACAGCAAAAGTTTCCCCATCAAAAGCCACTTTTGACGGGGAATTGTATAAAAATATTCCATTATTTTCCTTATATCAGTTCATCGTGCCGTTACTCCGGCGGAACAATTCCCCGATTCTGCGGCGGAGATTTTCCCCTTCCGGGGTGTTTTCCGTTCCCTTTTCCTCGATCCACGCGGCAGAGGCCGCTTGGGCTTCTTTCAGGGTTTTCAGGTCACAGGAAAGATTTGCCACCCGGAACACCGGCAGTCCCGATTGCCGGGAGCCGAAGAAATCACCGGGACCCCGGAGCCGCAGGTCTTCCTCCGCAATGCGGAAGCCGTCGTTTGTACTGCAGAGGGCTTTTAACCGAGAAAGGGTCTCCGGGTTTTTATTGTGGGAGGTGAGTATGCAGCAGCTTTTTGCTTTGCCCCGCCCCACTCTGCCCCGAAGCTGATGAAGCTGGGAAAGGCCGAAGCGGTCTGCATCCTCGATGACCATAAGTGTGGCATTGGGTACGTCCACACCTACCTCAATAACCGTAGTGGCCACCAAAATATCCGCATTCCCTGCGGCAAAGGCCGCCATCGCTTCCTCCTTTTGGGCACTTTTCATCTGTCCGTGAATAAGCAATACCCGCAAGTCCGGGAATACCTTCTTTTGCAGGGTCTCTGCCCATACGGAAGCCGCTTTGATATTCAGCTCCTCCGTCTCCTCTACGGCAGGACAGACCACAAAGCTCTGATGTCCCTCCTCGGCCTGCTTGCGGATAAAGGCATTGACCCGGGCACGCATATTTTCGCCTACCAGGTAGGTCTCCACCCTTTGCCGTCCGGGGGGCAATTCATCTAATATAGATACATCCAAATCGCCGTACATAATGAGCGCCAGTGTCCGGGGAATGGGCGTAGCAGACATCACAAGCAGGTGGGGTGCGCTTCCCTTGGACGCCAAGGCCTGCCGCTGGGCAACACCGAAACGGTGCTGCTCATCCGCAATTACAAGACCTAAATTCTTAAACGCAGAGCTTTCGGAGATCAGGGCGTGGGTGCCGATAATCAAATCTGCCGTCCCCGCTTCCATTGCTTCTCTGCCCTCCCGTTTCTGCTTAGCGGTCATCCCGCCGGTGAGAAGCTGCAAGCGAATCCCCAATGGAGAAAGAATTTTGCTAAGTCCCTGAAAATGCTGCTCGGCCAGTATCTCGGTCGGTGCCATCAAGGCGGCCTGATAGCCGTTTTGTACTGCCAAATACGCCGCCGCGGCTGCCACCATAGTCTTGCCGCTGCCCACATCGCCTTGGAGCAGGCGGTTCATCGGCTTGCCGCTGCAAAGATCGGTCTTTAATTCATTGATGGCACGTTGTTGCGCATCGGTAAGGGCGAAGGGTAATGCGCCGATAAAGGCCGATAAACTGCCGTTATTGTAGGGTTTTATGCGCTTTTCCTGACGGCTGGCCCGCATCAGGCTAAGGCCTGCGGAGAACACGAAAAATTCTTCAAAGATCAGTCTTCTTTTCGCAAGCTCGGCTTCCTCCATAGAAGAAGGCATATGAATCGCCTGATAGGCGCGCCGGGCAGGCAAAATACCGTATTTTCGGCGGATTTCCTCCGGGATGATCTCCGCCGGGGTGTCGCAGATGGCCATCGCCTGCTGGATGGTCTTTAACATCGTGGCATTGGAAAGTCCGGCAGTCAGCGGATAGATGGGCAGCACCCGGCGGGTAACGATGGGTGCGCTGTCTATACGCTCGAAGGACGGAGAGGTCACCTGATAGCCGGTATAATCTCCGGTCAGCGTTCCGTAGAAAATATACTCTTCGCCGTAGTTTAGCTGCTCTGCGGTAAATTTTTGATTGAAGAAAGTCAAATTCAGCCGCCCAGAGTGGTCTGCTACCTTTACCTTGGTAATATCAAGGCCCTTCCGTATATGGTTCGTTCGGGGCGTATTCATCACCACCGCCTTGAAACAGGCAGGCTTATCTACCTCCATATCCGAAATAGAGACAATCCGCGTCCGATCCTCATAGCCCCGGGGGAAATGGCAGATGAGGTCTTCTAATGTATAGATATTCAGAGCAGCAAGCTGCTTTGCCTTGGTAGGGCCAACACCTTTTAATACGGTAACCGGGTCGGAAAGATATGCCATAAGACCGCACCTCCTTCATTCTTCTTACATTATAACATAAATACGCAAGTATTGGGAAGGGATAGTTGAGAGTTGAGAGTTGAGAATTGAGAATTATGGTATCGCTTTGCGATAGACTTGTAGGGGCGGAGGTGCAGTTAGAAAACTGTCAACTATCAACTATCAATTATCAATAGCGGCTGCCAGCGAGGGATTTTGGCGGAAGAGAAGCGGTGGGGTAGAAAGCCATACTTTGTGTATGGTGATGCCCCATCCGCGCACTATTACGGCAAAAGACCCGCTGGCAGAGAATGAAAAAACGCCCTCCAAGACATTCCTGGAAGGCGATATTTTCAGAGAAATCAGGCCAGTTTGTTCATCTGCAGAGCCATGCTGCTCTTCTTGCGGGCAGCATTGTTCTTGTGCAGAAGACCCTTCTGCTCTGCCTTGTCAACAGCGACAACGGCAGCCTTGTATGCAGCTTCAGCAGCGGCACGGTCACCTGCGACCAAAGAAGCCTCAAACTTCTTGATGACGGTCTTCAGATGGGTCTTGTCAGCCTTGTTCTTCTCGTAAGCAACCTTAGACAGTTCCAAACGCTTCTTAGCGGACTTGACATTGGGCATTGTTACACCACCTGTATCTATATTCCCTCACTCGTTTTCCAATTATACCTCTCTTTTCAGAGAAAATCAATAGTTTTTTTGATTTTTTTATGTTTTTCCGGTTTTGTTTTCCCATAGGGCAGTGTGGCGCGGGAAAATCTCGGCAAAATACCGTGTCAAGTACTATTTTTTGCAAAGTCACAGTCTGCTTTTCGTTTTTTCGGCAAAATTAAAAAACGAAAAATGTTGGAATTTGTCGAATTTATTTATGTAAACCAAAATGCATATCCGTTATACAGCGGTTTTCCAAAGGCTGTCTGTGGAAAACCCTGTGGAAAATGTGGAAAAGTCCTCTGTTTCCGTAGCCAAAACCTATTATTTCCCTTTTACTGCCTGTGAAAAAGTCTATACAGAGCCGTTGCATAAAGCTAATTTTTCCCTGCATTTTCAAAATTATGTCGCCATAGAATTTTCCTTGTTTTTTGAAGAAAATCCCGTGAAAAGTTCGGATTTTCGGGATTTGCTCCGAAAGGAAAAGGGTTCTGCGGATTTTGCGCCCTAAATTTTTGTGAAATTTCCACAAAAACACCTGTCTGTATGTTTTTCCCTCTCCCGGGCATAATAGCCGGTAGCGGTTTCCTTTTCATAGAAGATAAAAATAACGGAGGAACACAATGCAGGGAAAGGTAGAGATCTGCGGTGTGAACACCGCCCGACTGAAGGTTTTATCCACAGAGGAAATGGACACGCTTTTGCTGGAGGCCAAAAACGGCAGTGAAAACGCCCGGCGGCAGCTTATTGAGGGCAATCTGCGGCTGGTACTCAGCGTCATTCAGCGATTTGAAAAGCGCGGAGAAAGCCCGGACGATCTGTTTCAGGTAGGCTGTATCGGCCTTATGAAGGCCATCAACAATTTCGATCCCACCAAGCAGGTGAAATTCTCCACCTACGGTGTGCCGATGATCGCCGGCGAGGTGCGGCGGTATCTGCGGGATAATGCGGCTATCCGGGTCTCCCGTTCCATCCGGGATGTGGCCTACCGGGTTCTGCAGTGCAAGGAGGCACTGATCCTCAAATTAGGCAGAGACCCCACATTAGAAGAAATCTCCAAGGAATTGGCGCTTCCCGAACCGGTAGTCAGCGAAGCACTGGATGCCGTCTGCGCCCCGGTGAGCCTTCACGACCCGGTCTATGCCGATGGGGGCGACCCGCTGACGGTGATGGATCAGGTACGGGACACCAAAAACACCGACGAAAACTGGCTGGAACGGATCGCACTGCGGGATGCCTTTCATGCCTTGGGAAAGCGGGAAAAGCAGATCCTCTCGCTGCGCTTCTTTGACGGAAAGACCCAAATGGAGGTAGCAAACCTGGTTGGCATTTCCCAAGCCCAAGTCTCCCGCTTGGAAAAGGGCGCGATCTCCACTATGCGAAAACAGGTTTTGCCAAGCTGAACAACGGATCGTTGATAGTTGAAAATTGACGATTACTGCGCCAGTAGGGGGCGGGTTTCCCGACCCGAAATAAAATTGTGGTTCGATACCGCAATTTTATTCATATCAGGCGGCGGGAGCAAGCCCCCGCCCTACAGGGTTGTACGGTGATGCGGTGTAGCGGGTCGATGTGGGCATCGACCCCTACGAAAGTACCATCAGGAAGGGTTGTAGGGACACCGCTCCTGCAGTGTCCGAAAATCGGTACGCAGTCAGCGGACACCCCGAGAGGGGTGTCCCTACGGCAGAAAACGAAGGTGCGGTGGATGGTGGGACGGGAGACCCGTCCCCTACAATCGCTATTCACTTTTCCCTATATAGCATACTTCCTTTCCCGGCCGCATATAATCCGATAGTATGATCCGGGAGGTATGGCTATGGCTTGTAAATTCACAGAACTGCACTGCAAGGAAGTTATCTGCATTTTTGACGGACGGCGGCTGGGCTTTGTTTCTGATGTGGTGATCGAAATTCCCGAGGGGCGGGTGCTGTCTATAGTGGTTCCCGCCCCTATCCGTTTCCCCCAATTCGGGCACCGGGATGAGTATCTGATTCCTTGGGAATGTATCAAAAAAATCGGCCCGGACATTATTTTGGTAGACATAAAGCCTGACCAGTGCCGCATTTCCCGTCCGCGGTTGGGTTTTCCCTGTTAAGCGGCCTTATTTTAATGAAAAAAGTGAGAAAAAAGCCCATTTTCTTTCAAAAAACACTTGCAAAATAAAAACCTTTGCATTATAATAACTCGGCACGGAAATTTTCCGTAGTATTTTCAAACCACACACCCGGGGACCTGTCGCTCCCGTGCCCTCAATAAAAAGGGCGGGCGGCCGGAATGAACGGGGTGGAGGACAAAACAAAAGGAGAAAACAAAAAATGGCTGTCGTATCTATGAAACAACTGTTGGAGGCCGGCGTACACTTCGGTCACCAGACCCGTCGCTGGAACCCCAAAATGGCTCCCTACATTTACACCGAGCGTAACGGTATCTACATCATTGACCTGCAGAAGACCGTTAAGAAGCTGGAGGAAGCCTACAATTTCGTCCGTGATATGTCCGCTGAGGGCGGCAATCTGCTCTTTGTCGGCACCAAGAAGCAGGCACAGGATGCAATCCGCGAAGAAGCGATCCGCTGCGGTGGCTACTATGTCAACGCCCGTTGGCTGGGCGGTATGCTGACCAACTTCCGCACTATGCGTACCCGTATCGACCGTCTAGCTCAGCTACGCAAGATGGAAGCTGACGGCACCTTCGCTATGCTGCCCAAGAAGGAAGTCATCGGCCTGCAGGCTGAGATCGAGAAGTTAGAGAAGTACCTGGGCGGCGTGAAGGAAATGAAGAAGCTGCCTGCAGCTCTCTTTATCGTTGACCCCCGCAAGGAGCGCAACGCTATCGCTGAGGCTAAGAAGCTGAACATTCCCATCGTTGCTATCGTTGACACCAACTGTGATCCCG